>CANQEW010000059.1 GCA_947596085.1 uncultured Clostridia bacterium
CCCCTGCCGGAAAATCTCCACCCTTTCCCTTGACAGCCCCCTCCCTCGCTGTTACCTATGATTGACGCCAACAGACAGGCCTGGTCACTTTGCATTCTCCGCCCCTTGCGCCTTTTCTCAAAAAAGGATATAATAAGAGAAAATCCGTCGTTTGGGAGGAATCGTCCCTTGTTCGGCTATCTGACTTCGCTCTTCCGGGATCCGCGCGCGACGCTGATGTTCTTTCTGCTGGCGTTTCCGGGGCGCATACTGGCCATATCGGCCCATGAGTTCGCCCACACCTGGGTGGCCGACCGCTGCGGCGACCACACCGCCCGCATGCTGGGGCGGCTCACGCTCAATCCGCTCAAGCACCTCGATCTCTGGGGTACAATCATGATGCTGCTGCTGGGCTTCGGCTGGGCCAAGCCTGTGCCGGTCAATCCCCGCAACTTTCGCGACTTCCGCCGGGACGACTTGAAGGTATCCGTGGCTGGCGTGGTCATGAACCTCACGCTGTTCCTGTTGAGCTTCCTTGTCGCGGCGACGATGGTTTTTGCCGTGCTGCGCCGGGCCGGGGCGAGCAGCGCGGAAGCGTGCGAATACGTGCGCTACGCCGCGAGCATCAATTCCAGCGCCATCGCCGAACTGTCCGGCAGTCGGATGTTGAGCTATATCTATGAGATGCTCACCTACTTCGTGCTGGTCAACATCTCGCTGGCGATCTTCAACCTCCTGCCGGTGCCGCCGCTGGACGGCTACCACGTGCTCAACGATCTGGTGCTCAAGCGCAGCCTCTTCGCCTCCCAGCAGGCAGCCCGCACTGCGATGGGCATCCTGTTCTTCCTGATGTTCACCGGCTGGCTGGGCACGGGCCTGAGCTACGCCGTCGGCGCCGTGATGGACGGCGTGGGCAGGATGACGCAGATGCTGTTCTCCCTGATTCCCTGATGGTTTGAGGTGCGTCTATGCCCTATGTCGTTTCCCTGAAACAGTTCGACGGTCCGCTGGATCTCCTGCTCACGCTGATCTCCAACGCAAAGCTGGACATCAAGGACATCTTCGTCAGCGAGATTACCGAGCAGTATCTCGACTCCATGCGACTGGTGGACGAGCTGGACATGGACTCCGCCAGCGAGTTTTTGCAGATGGCGGCGACGCTGTTGGAGATCAAGTCGCGCTCCATGCTGCCCAAGCCCCCCAAGCCGGAGGAGGAGGGCGCGCTCTCCCCGGAGGAGGAGTTGATCCGGCAGCTGACCGAGTACAAACACTTTAAGGAAATCTCCCAGCGTATGCACGAGCTCGAACGAGAGGCGCGCGCGCTGCTGACGAAGCTCCCGGAAGAATATCCGCTGCCCCCGCCGAACATCGAAATCGCCGGTCTCACGCTGGAAAAGCTCGCCCGGGCGTTTCAGCGCGTGCTGGAACGCGCGGAGCTAAACGAGCGCAACGAAAATATGGCCAGCCGCGAGATCCGGCGCGACAGCTTTACCGTCGCCGGCTGCATGGTGGTGATCGCCCGCCGCCTGCGCAGGGGCCGCCTCCGCTTTATGGAATTGTTCGAGAGCGGCTTCAACCGGGAGGAGGTCGTGACCATGTTTCTGGCGGTGCTGGAGCTCACGCGGCTCAACCGCCTGAAGATCGAACAGCAGAGCGCCTACGGAGAAATTTATTTAAGCGCTTAAAATGTGTTTTTAAAAGCAGAGATGTGCAGATTCGCGTGTCCGGGATTTAGGAATCGTATTTTGAAATCCACGAGGGAACAAAACGGACCGAATTCGCATCTAAGAGGCAAAACCATCGCAAGGAGGTTCGATGCCATGAAGCGCACCATCGCTGCGGCGCTGATTGCCGCGCTCTGCATCGCGCTCTGCGCGCCGGCATTCGCGGAGGATCGTGTCAGCGCCCGCACCTCCGTCTCCGGCGCCACGTGGGAAAAGATCGTCAATCTGGAAACGGCCGCGGAGCGCATCAACGGCACGTCCGTAAAGAGCGGCGCGAGCTTCTCCTTCAACGACGCGATCGGGGCCTGCACCTCGTCGAACGGCTACCGCGCCGCGCCCAACGGCCGGGGCGTGACCGCTACCGGCGGCGGCGTCGAGCAAGTGGCCGCGACGCTGTACCTGGCCCTCAATCAGCTCGGCGGGGATATTTACTTCGACGAGAAGCACACCTATGGCGCTGACTTCACCGGCAGCTACGTCTCCGACGGCGCGAATGCCATACTGGTGGACGAGGCCGCCGGATTGGACTTCCGCTTCACCAACCTCGGCGGAGATATGCAGATTGAGATGTACGTATCGGGCGACAATCTCTGCTGTTCTCTGTCCGCCGCGCCCGCGCTAGCCAACGGCTTCCTCAACTGGGTGGGCCCGGGGCCGCAGCTCCGCACCCCGGCGGCCAGTTCCTCCATCGAGCTGAGCGGCACGGACGCCCTCAAGGGTAATGTGCTTCTCGCCGCCAGCAGCATCAACGACACCGTGCTTGGCAGCGGCGACCTGTTTTCCTTCAATGAGATCGTCGGCCCGCGCAGGGAGCGCTATGGCTATCAGTCGGCGCTGAACGGCCGGGGCATAAAGGTCATCGGCGGCGGCGTGGCGCAGGTGGCGAGCGCCATCTGGCTGGCGGTGAAAAATCTGGACGGCGTGGCCATCGTGGAGAAATCCACCTACGGCGGACGCTACAACCAGAGTTACGTGGAGAGCTCCAATGACGCGATCCTCACCGACTACGACGGCGGCACGGACTTCTCCTTCCGCAACACCGGAAGCGCGCCGTTGACGATCGCCACCTACGTGCGCGACGACGTGCTCTACTGCGAAATCTATCGCGACTGAAACCGCCGCGACATTCCTGCAAAGCGAAAGAAAGCGCCTCTTTGAGGCGCTTTCAGACCGCTGACAAAGTCAGGTCAGCAGTTATATATTTGCACGAAAGGTGAGAAACCAAAATGGAAAACGGAGGTAACGTCGAATATATACATATATACGTAGCAATCAATACAGGTGGTGTTTGAAATGCTGAGGCAGCAGCGAGAAAAGCAGCAGAAGATGAGTCTGGTCATCATGGAGCAGATGGTACCGGAGGATCATCTGCTTCGGAAAGTGGACAGAGCAGTCGATTTCAGTTTTATCCATGACCTGTGCGCGCCGCTGTATTGTGCGGACAACGGACGGCCAGCCATCGACCCGGAGATACTGTTCCGGATGCTGCTGGTGGAATATCTGTATGGGATCAGGTCCGAGAGGCGATTGGAGGAAGAAATCAACTACAACATCGCGTACAAGTGATTTTGCGGGTTGAAGTTGACAGAGAAGGCGCCGGACGCGACGACAATCCGTCAAAACCGGCGGCGGTGGTTCCGGGACAACAACATTCCAGAGCGGATATTCAATGAAATTCTTCGACAGTGTAACGCCAGAGGACGGATCGGCGGAGCGATCCTGTATACAGATTCGACCCACATCAGGGCAAAGGCGAACAAGCACAGGAAGAAGCTGGTGAGCGTGGAACAGACGCCCCGGGCATATCTGGAAGAACTGAACGAGCAGGTGGACCTGGACAGGAAGGTGCTGGGCAAGAAACCGTTCGACAGGGATGGCGAGCATAAAGACGGTGAAGACAACGGGAACAATGGAAACGGCGGGGGAGCGGAAAGAGCGGAGCGCCTGGCACGACAACGAAGATGCAAAGCACGACCGATCTGGAGAGCGGTCAGCAGAGCCGGGAAGGGAAATCGGACGGCTTTCACTACAGCGAGCATCGGACGGTGGACAGCAAATGCAATGTCATCGTAAACGTCCATGTGGAACCCGCTAACCTCAACGACGTAACTCCGATGCCCGGGATTCTGAAAGAGATAGAAGCGCGGCTGGGCAGACTGCCCAGGTACATGGGACTGGACGCCGGGTACCACAACGCATGGATCGCGCCCCTTCTGGAAAGCAAGAGCATACAGGGGGTCATCGGCTACCGACGACACACGCATGCCGGCGAACATTACGGGAAATACCGATTCAAATACGATCCGTTCATCGACGTCTAATGTAAATTGAAGCTTTTTCAGGAATGCGCATCGCCCTGTTTGCACAGAATATCATGTGCAAGGAGGGACGCCTTATGAATCCATTTGACCTGATGCCCGAAAAGAAAGCGGAACTGATCATCGACTGGGAGAAGATGTGGCCCGAACCCTACGACAAGCACGCCGTCGATCCCTACACCCGCACGCGGGTGATTCTGATGAACGGCACGGAGTTTGAGCAGGTGTGGTTCGGCCACCAATTCTCCCGCAACACCGCCAACAACGAGCTGCGCCGCCAGATCGCGCTGATCCGCCGCAGCGAACAGCAGCAGCAAAAGCTGTTGACCCATCTGAAGCCCGGCGACGAGAACGCGCTGGAGCACACCATCGGCTACGAGCAGCTCGCCGTCGATCTGACCGCGCACCTGGCCAAGCGCGTGACGGACATGAACGTCAAGGCCGCGCTGGACTTCGCGCTTCTGGAGGACTTCGACCACCTCTATCGCTACTCCGACTACCTCGATATGCAGAACGGCGAAAAGGCGGAGAACCTCGTGGGCCGCTACACGGAGATCATGCCGGGCCGCCCGACGATCGCCCACCACCGCCACCCCTACGATTCCGTCCGCTGCCCGATGACCGGCGCGAAGCCCGCGACCATCGACGTGCTGGCGGCGAACGTCATCACCGCCGCCGAGCAGCAAACCATGAACTACTATATGAACACGGCCGCGCTGTGGCCCGACGAACTGGGCCGCAGGCTCTATCAGGAAATCGGCATGGTGGAGGAGCAGCACGTGACCCAATATGGAAGCCTGCTGAATCCGAGCCTGAGCTGGCTGGAAAACCTGCTGGTGCATCAGTACGTGGAGTGCTGGCTCTACTGGAGCTGCATGGAGACGGAAACCGACGCGCGCTTCAAGAAGGTCTGGAGCTTCCTGTTCGAGCAGGAGCTGATGCACCTGCACTGCGCGCAGGATCTGCTGCGCAACTACGAGGGCAAGGAATACCAGCAGGTGATCCCGGACGCCGAATTCCCCGCACCGCTCAAGCTCGAGAGCAACATCGAGTACGTGCGAAACGTGTTGGGTGGCACGGTAAACAACACCTCCCAGCGCGAGAACTACGTGGACGTGAGCTGCGTGCCCGACCATGGAACCTTCGCCGACTACCAGAACCAGGTGAACATCCCCAAGGAAAATGAGATGGGTCACGCGGTGATCGAGAGGTACATCCGCCAGAACGGCCAGGATTACCGCTTCGAGACCGCGCCCAATCCGGTGCCCGAGCTGCGCGACCGCACCAAGGACAACACGCAGCTGGGCCGCCTGCCGGAAAAGGTGCTCCAGCACGCGTAAGGAACCACTGCGAGACCGCCCGCGATGGGCGGTCTCCGTTTGTCCGCGCCGTTTGACGCTTCCTTTCTCCAATCAATTCATTGTGATTTAATATGGCGGCGCTATAATCGCCTTGTTGTTCCGGCGTGTCCCCTCGGAGCGCCGCGGGCAGGAAGGAGATCCGCCATGCTGTTCAAGATTTTCATTTGCTTTCTCGCGGGAATCGGTGCAGGGTTGGGCACCGGCTTCGCGGGGATGAGCGCCGCCGCGGTGATCAGCCCCATGTTGATTACCTTCCTCGGAATGCCCGCCTATGAGGCGGTGGGCATTGCGCTGGCCAGCGACGTGCTCGCGAGCGCCGTCAGCGCCTATACCTATGGCAAGAATAAAAATCTGGACGTGCGCAACGGGCTGATGATGATGGCTACCGTGCTGCTGTTCACCTTCGTCGGCAGTTGGACGGCCAGCCGGGTACCCAACGCCACCATGGGCAGCTTTTCCGTGTTCATGACGCTGCTGCTGGGCGTCAAGTTCATCGTCAAGCCGGTGATGACCACCCGGGAGGCCATGGCCAGCGTGGACGCGCGGAAGCGGTTCGCGCAGTCCGTCGTCTGCGGGAGCGGTATCGGCTTCATCTGCGGCTTTGTCGGCGCGGGCGGCGGCATGATGATGTTGCTGATTCTGACCAGCGTGCTGGGCTACGAGCTCAAGACGGCGGTGGGCACCAGCGTATTCATCATGAGCTTCACGGCGCTGACCGGCGCGGTCAGCCACTTCATGATCGGCGGCGCGCCGGATCCGTGGTGCCTGGTTCTCTGCGTGGCATTCACGCTGTTCTGGGCGCGCGTCGCGGCGCTGTTTGCGAACCGCGCGAGCGCAAAGACGCTCAACCGCGCGGTGGGCATCGTACTGACGGTGTTGGGCGCGGCGATTTTGGCGGTGAATCTGTTGAAGTGACGCGCGAGAAGCGCGCAATGTTCTCTTGACTGCGCGCGCGGGGGCCGCTATAATAAAAATAGGTAAATTTCTGGAAAGGCGGTAGAGAGAGTGAAGCGAAGTCAGGAATTTGAGCTCCGGCAGCGGATTGGCGATCTGAACGCTGTGTGCGGCTGGAAAGAATACGTGTACGCGGACGGCATGGCCAGCGGCGTGCGCGCGTTTGATCTGAAAAACGGCAAGAACATCGAGATGACGATCCTCGCGGATCGCGCGCTTGATATTCCATATCTCAGCTTCAAGGGGAAGAACATGGGCTTCACCTCGAAGCAGGGCGTGCGCCATCCAGGGCTGTATCAGGAGGACGGCAGCCGGGGCTTTTTGAAGCAGTTCAACGCCGGCCTGCTCACGACCTGCGGCATCACCTACGCGGGCGGCGCCGGCTTCGACGGCCGCGAGCTGGGTCTGCACGGGCCGTTCAGCAACCTGCCAGCGGAGAAGGTGGCCGTGCGCGAGGACTACGAAGGCGGCGACAAGGTGATTCTAGTCGAAGGTAGCGTGCGCGAGGCATGCCTGTTCGAGGAGAACATGCTGATGAAGCGCCGGATGACGCTGGAGACCGAACGCGACGTGGTTCGCATTCACGACACGCTGCAGAACCAGAGCTTCGCGCGCGATCCGGTGATGCTGATCTATCACATCAACTTCGGCTATCCGCTGCTGGACGCGGGCGCGCGGGTGTATTCCTCGGCCCGGAAGGTCGAGCCGCGCGACGAGATCGCAAAGTTGCATCTCGCCGACTATACGAAGATGGACGCTCCAGAGATGAACCGCCCGGAGGAATGCTTCTTCCACACGGGCCATGACGGGCAGGGCTTCGCGATGGTGCACAACGAGGCGCTGGGCGTCGCGGCCATCGTGCGCTTCGACGCGAGCACACTGCCGCTGCTGTGCGAATGGAAGTGCATGCGCGCGGGCGACTACGTGCTAGGCCTTGAGCCGACGACTTCCGGCGTGCTCAACCGCGCGGAGGCCAGGGCCAGCGGCCTGCTGACCTACCTGGAGCCCGGTGAAACCCGCGAGTATGACGTCGAGATCGAGTTCACCGACGATTCCGTGCGGATCGAGGAATTCAAGCGGAAGGCTTGCAATCCGTAACGTGCGAAAGAAAGCGCCTCAAAGATGCGCTTTCAGATCACTGACAAACCCTGCATTAAAAAAGGATGCAGGGTTTGCTGTAGGATAGCGATCATCAACGGTGCGGACATTGCAAGCGTTTCGCAAAACCTCGGCCATGCTGATACAGCCGTCACATTGAGAGTTTATGCATATGCGGATGAAGAAAGCAGGAAGCGGGCAAGCCAAATATTCAGGGACGCGCTAAAGTCAGAAACGACATAAGCGAACCGGGCGGGAATCACCTGCCCGGCTCTTTATTATGCCCCGTTGCGGTTTTTGTTGCGGTTTTTTGGGCAAGCTCTGATTGCCAAAAAAGAAGAAAACCCTCAAAACCGCTGTGGCGCAAGGGTTTTCTTTGGAGCTGATGACCAGATTCGAACTGGTGACCTCATCCTTACCAAGGATGCGCTCTACCGACTGAGCTACATCAGCACATCGTTTGACGCGAGATTTATTATACAATATCTCGCGCCAAAATGCAAGCTTTTTTTGCGTTTATGTTGTGAAAATTATTTATGACAGAATCAGGACGCGAGATAGCGTTTCGGCAGGTGGCTCAGCGCCTTGATCAATAGCAGGCCAAGCACATAGCAGACGGCCAGCTCTCCCAGTGCCACCGTGCCCATCGAGGAGAACAGTACCGGCCAGCTGATCGGGGCACCGGGGGCGCGCACGTAGGCCATGTAGACCACCGGGCCGACGATCAAGCCGTTGAAAAGCACGGGCATGAACGCCGCCAGAAGCGGTTGATTGCGGAGCTTGCGGGTGCAGATCGCGGCGAGCAGCGTGGCGATGGTGCCCAGTACGACATCGTACCAGATGCCGCCGCCCAGCAGGTTGGCCAACAGACAGCCGACGAAGAGACCCGGCACGGCGTCGGCCGTGAGCACGGGCAGCAGCGTCAGCGCCTCGGAGACGCGAAATTGCACCGCGCCGAAGCTGATGGGTTGGAAGAGGATGGTGAGCAGGAGGTACAGTGCGGCGATCAGCGCCGCCCGGGTCAGGGAGTGCGTCGTGGATTTCATGGAGCGTTCCTTCCTTTCTGGAGGGACAGCGTCGCAAAAAAAAGGAGCATGGCGCGGCCATGCTTCCACTCGCGCGCGAATCGTCGATCCGAGCGCAAACCTGGTTTTGTTTTTTCGGGAGCCATGCTGCTCCGTCAGACAGGAGGGCTGCGAACTGTCTCTATTCTTTTTTGCAGGGATTATTATATACGAAACAGATGCAAATGGCAAGTTGTTTTTTAGCGAAGAAACGGGGCGCTCTCGTGAGAGCGTCCCGTTTCAGATCGCTGACATAGCCAGGTCAGCGGTCATATATTTGCACGAAAGGTGAGAAACCAAAATGGAAAACGGAGGTAACGTCGAATATATACATATGCGCGGCAATCAATACAGGTGGTGTTTGAAATGCTGAGGCAGCAGCGAAAAAAGCAGCAGAAGATGAATCTGATCATCATGGAGCAGATGGTACCGGAGGATCATTTGCTTCGGAAAGTGGACAGAGCAGTCGATTTCAGTTTTATCCATGACCTGTGCGCGCCGCTGTATTGTGCGGACAATGGACGGACGGCCATCGACCCGGAGATACTGTTCCGGATGCTGCTGGTGGGATATTTGTATGGGATCAGGTCCGAGAGGCGATTGGAGGAAGAAATCAACTACAACATCGCGCACAAGTGATTTTGCGGGTTGGAGTTGACAGAGAAGGATCCAGACGCGACGACAATCCGTCAAAACCGGCGGCGGCGACACCGGGACAACAACATTCCAGAGCGGATATTCAATGAGATTCTTCGACAGTGTAACGCCAGAGGACGGATCGGCGGAACGATCCTGTATACAGATTCGACCCACATCAGGGCAAAGGCGAACAAGCACAGGAAGAAGCTGGTGAGCGTGGAACAGACGCCCAGGGCATATCTGGAAGAACTAAACGAGCAGGTGGACCTGGACAGGAAAGCGCTGGGCAGGAAACCGTTCGACAGGGATGACGAGCATAAAGACGGTGAAGACAACGGGAACAATGGAAGCAGCGGCGGGAGCGGAAAGAGCGGAGCGCCTGGCACGACAACGAAGATGCAAAGCACGACCGATCTGGAGAGCGGTCCGCAGAGCCGGGAAGGGAAACCGGACGGCTTTCACTACAGCGAGCACCGGACGGTGGACAGCAAATGGATGGTGGACAGACATGTTTGGCAGGATGCATTGGTTGACATCATTGCCTTTACCAGGACCGGTGTCGGCAGTCGCATCTACTCCTGGAGAAAGCAGAGCATTGAACGATCCTTCGCGGAGGCCAAAGACAATCACGGTCTTCGCAATGCCCGCACGCTCAGGATCAGGAATGTGCGCGAACGGTGCTTCCTGACCGCCGCAGTGCAAAACATCAAGAGGCTGGTTGCCTCGCTATCATTCCTCCTATCCTACAGCAAACCCCGCATCCTTTTTTAATGCAGGGTTTGTCAGTGATCTGGGCGGCCGGTCCCATCGGATCGACCGTTTTTGTCTGTTAGGAAGCCGCTTCGCATGTGCGCAGGCGGCCTCTCTGATGATCTGAGCCCGGAGGCGCTTGCTGCTACGAGTCACTTTTTTCTGTGAACGATTTCTGCGATCACCAGCGCGACGGCGGCGGCAGCCAGTGCGAATACCAGCAGCGCATAGATGTTGATCCAGGCGGTGTAATCGTCCCAGCGGAGCAGATTGAAGTTCTCAAAAGCGCTGAACAGCGATTCCTGCGCCATTGGACCGTAGCCGTAATAGGCGCCGTCCAGCCGGTTCACCGCGAAGGGAGAGAGCCACATCCAGACCGCCGACCACCCGCAGCACGCCGCTCCCCGCAGACGGCCGGACGCCGGCAGGTAGCGCCCCAGCAGCATGTCGCCCCAGGGCAGCGCCAGCAATGCCAGCGCCTCGGGCAGATCCAGCAGCAGGAGCTCGCGCGCGCCGCCCGAGGGCAGCTCCACCGCGCACATCAGCAGAAAGAGCAGCAGCGTCTGTACCGAAAAATAGACAAGTAACTTGTGTCCCCGCAGTGGTTCCGCCAGCGGAAGCTGGCGCAGCAACACCGGCACGACGAAGAAGCCGCAGCCGAACAACACGCCCAGCGCCGCGATGGGAAACCAGTCCCCGCCGGTCGCAAGCGCGCACGCCAGCAGCAATAAAAGCAGCAGCGCGATCTGGATTGTCAAATAGGCGGATGTCTTGCTCTTTCGCATCCATTCCGGCAGCGGAAGCTGATTGAGCAGCACGGGCGCGATGAAGAATCCCAATCCAAACAGTACGCCCGTCGCTGCGATGAAGAACCAGTCGCCTCCGACGGCGAAGCAGCAGGCCAGCAGCAACAGAAGCAGCGACGCGGCGAACCCGCTCAACGCCAGCGACGCCCGGCAATCCCCGAGCACGGGATGATCCGTGGCCATCATCGGCAGAAGCGTCAGCGACGCCGCCATCGCCAGCGAGGGCAGCGCGATGTAGAAGATCGCCGCGTTCCCCGAGATCAGCGCCCCGATGAGGAACCCCAGCAGCGCCGCCCCGTAGGCGACGTACTGCGCCCTGCGCCAGCGGCGCGTCAGCGCCAGGTAGCGCTCCGCCAGACGTTCGGCCCGGCGGCGCTGCGTGTCCTCGCTGCCGGTGAGCAGCTCGTGCTCGCTCACCCCCAGCACCTCGCAGATCGCGCCCAACATGGTGATGTCCGGGTAACTTAAACCGCGCTCCCATTTACTGACTGCCGATTCCGTGACGAACAGCTTCTCGGCGAATGCCTTCTGCGTCATCCCCAGTTCCTTGCGCCTTCGCAGCACGTACGCGCCGAAGGTCTTCTTGTCCTCCATGGCCGACACCTCACAAAATCAGATTCGGTCTTGCAAGCCTGAATTGAGCATAGCGGGGCGAACGGGAAAAGTCAATCAAAAGCGGCACTTTTTAAACTCGACCGTTGGGAAAGTGACGCGTTCGCGCAAAAAAGTGCTCGATTCACGCATACCGCGTCAATCACATAAACAAAGACTTTACAAAGCTGCCGATATGTGCTATAATAACGGGCATCAGGTGGCAAATAATTAGAGGAGGTTTTTTTATGAAGAAATGGACTTGCCTGATTCTTGCCGTCGCGATGCTGTTGACGCTGGCGACCGGCGCGGTGGCCGAGGATTACTCCGGCTACACCATCCGCATCTATTCCAACTCCAACTCCACCGAGCGCACCACTTGGCTGATCAATGAGGCCAAGAACGCCGGCTTCACCATCTCCATCGACGACAACTCCGTCATCTCCGGCGACACGGCCGCGATCCAGGCCGCCAACGAGAACAAGGACGGCGACATCATCTTCGGCCTGAACGAGACCCGCTGGTCCCAGCTGGTGAACGGCGTGTACGAGAACCTGTCCATCATGGACTGGGAGCCCTCCTGGGCGGCTGAGGTCGGCCAGTACGTCTATCCGGGCAAGGCCTACGGCTTGGTCGTGCAGAACATCCTGATGCTCTACCGCAACGACGATCTGGGCACCAAGGGCGAGGCGCTGCATTTCCAGCACTGGTCCGACATCGTGGACTGCGGCTACACTTGGTATCGCCAGGGCAAGGTCGGCGGCACCACCAACGCCAACATCAACAACGCCATGCTGTATGCTTACACCGATCCGGAGTCCCCGGCGGGCGGCATCTCCCTCGACGGTTGGAAGACCCTGTGGAACTACTGCCAGAACGGCGTGTTCACCGGCGATAACTACGGCTTCGATCCGCTGAATCGCGGCGATGTGCAGGTGTCCACCTTCTATTCCTCTTCCCTCTACGGCATGATCGACGCCGCGGCGGACAGCTCCGACAACCCCATGGTGGGTACGCTGGAGCCGGAGAACTGGGCGCTGGTTGACATCGACGATGGCACCTACTACATCGCCGAGTATCTGGGCATTCTGGACCGCGAGGGCCGCTCCGAGGAGGAGACCGAGGCTGTGAAGGCCTTCGCCGAGTGGTTCGGCTCCGCCGAGGTGCAGGCCGCTTGGGCGGACGAGTTTGACTCCTACCCCTGCAACGAGGTCGCCGCCGCTGAGATCTACGACGAGACCCCGGCCATCTACACCCTGAAGAACTGCTCCCTGGAGACCGTGCCGGGCACCGACATGACCTACGCCGAGTACGTGGGCGCGCACTCCAGCGAATGGACGAACATCATGACCAACCTGGGCTTCTACTGGGCCGACGCTTCCGCCGCCCCGGCCGAGCCGGATTGGGATAACCTCGATTGGGCGATGCTGACGCAGGCTCCGGCGGAGGAATAATTCCCCGAAGTCTTCGCGATAGGTATTTTTGACCCTCGGATGGCGAGCCGTCACCGGCTCGCCATTTTCTGAATTGTGCCGCAAAAATTGCGCGCAAGAAGCTGTGGGAGGGCGAGCGAACATGGAAGGGGAAGCGATCGGAACCGTCATTTCCGTCACGAAGCAGTGGTGGTTGAAGGTGAACACGAAGCCGGTCCGGGCGCACGCGCTGGATGGCGCGGTCTTTCCGCACGTCATAAAAGTCAGATATACGGTGGAGGGCAGGGACTACATAAAGCGAAAATGGATCGGCGCGGGCCGTCCGGTTCCGGGCGTCGGAAGCGCCGTGAAGGTCGTCTACCGCAAGGAAAAGCCCGCGAAGGCGCGGATGTCGTGACAATCGACTTTCTCTTATGCCGAGAAAGTGAATTTTCGTGATCTGGTCTCCCTTTCATCCAGACAAACCTCGCGCTTTCCGGGAGCGCGTAAATGAGCGAAAAACCCAAAAAGGGGGCATGGGCGCTGCCCATGAAGCATTCACATGATTAAATTAGAGGACATCGTCGTCCGATTTGGCGATTTTGAGGCGCTGCACAACATCAACGTCGAGGTGGGCGAGGGCGAATTTTTCACCTTCCTCGGCCCCTCCGGCTGCGGCAAGACCACCACACTGCGCACCATCACCGGCTTTATCGAACCGGTTCAGGGCACGGTCAGCGTCAAGGGCGAGGACATCACGCACGTGCCCATCGAGAAGCGCAACATCGGCATCGTGTTCCAGAGCTACGCGCTGTTTCCGACCATGACCGTGCGCGACAACATCGCGTTCGGCCTCAAGGTGAAGCACTTGAAGAAGGACGAGGTGGAGAAGCGCGTGCGGGAGATCGCCCGCAAGGTCGATCTCACCGACGACCAGCTCAAGAAGGCCGTCAGCCAGCTCTCCGGCGGCCAGCAGCAGCGCGTCGCCATCGCCCGCGCGCTGGTCACTGAGCCCAGCATCATCTGCATGGACGAGCCGCTTTCCAACCTGGACGCGAAGCTGCGCGTGCAGCTGCGCAACGAGCTCAAGAAGATGCAGCAGGAGTTCGGCATCACCACCATCTACGTCACTCACGACCAGGAGGAGGCGCTGACCCTCTCCGATCGCATCGCTGTGTTCAACAAGGGCTTCATCGAGCAGATCGGCACCCCGAACGAAGTCTACAACCACTCCGCCACCGAGTTCGTCTGCAACTTTGTCGGCGACATCAACCGGCTGGACGGCGCGCTGGCGGACGGCTTGAGGCTCGATCCGAAGAGCCACCATTTCATCCGGCTGGAGCGCGTGCGCATCGGCGAGGAGTCCGGCGCGGACACCTTCCGCCTGCCGGGCGTGGTGGAGAGCCGCGAGTACTACGGACTCTACATCAAGTACGCCATCCGCGCTGGCGGACAGCTCGTCAAGGCCGTGGAAAAGAACGACGGCGTGCATCTCTACCGGCCGGGAGAGGAAGTCGTCGTGGGCATCCATTCCTCGGACGTGATGTCCTACGATGCGTGAAAGGAGGGGCGACCATGAACCGCCGAGCATCCAAGCTGAGTCCGGAGCTGCTGCTGAAGGCCTTCGGCACGGCGTTTTTCGTGTACCTGTTCTTTGGCTTCATGCTGCTGCCCTGCCTGCACACGCTCACGCAGGTGTTCACCGCCAAGAACACGGCGGGAGAGACGGATCCGCTCGCGGTCATCCGCTTCTTCTTCGCGGGCAACATGCCCCACTTCGTGCTCAATTCGCTCAAGCTGGCCGTCTGCCTGGTGGTGACGGTCAATCTGGTGGGCGTGAGCATCGTGCTGTTGACGGAATATTTCGACATCAAGGGCGCGAAGATCCTGCGGCTGGGCTACATGACCACGCTGGTCTACTCCGGCGTGGCGCTGGTGACGGGCTACCTCTTCCTCTACGACAGCGACGGCATACTGACCACGTGGCTGGCGCAGATGTTCCCGAACATGAACAAGGCATGGTTCTCGGGCTTCAACGCCGTGCTGTTCACGATGACCTTCGCCTGCACCAGCAACCACATGCTCTTTCTGCGCAACGCCATCCGCGGCATCGACTACAACACGGTGGAGGCCGCGCGCAACCTGGGCGCGAAGCCCTTCAAGGTGCTCTTGAAGGTGGTCTTTCCCACGCTGCTGCCCACGATGTTTTCGCTGACGGTCATGACCTTCATCACGGGCCTGTGCGCCATGTCCGCGCCGACGCTGCTGGGCTACGATTCCATCAACCCGGAGATCGTGCGCCTGGCGGGCTCATCCACGGCGGACGAGGCGTTCCCGCAGGCGCGCGCGGCGCTGATGAGCATCATACTGGCGTTCTTCACGATTCTGCTTCTGACGGTGCTCTCCTCCTACGAGCGCAAGGGACACTACCTTTCCGTCAGCAAGACCAAGGCCAAGCTCGTCAAGCAGAAGATCGACAATCCCGTGGCCAACGTACTGGCGCACATCTACGCTTACGCGCTGTTCGTCATCTACATGATCCCCGTGGTAATGATCGTGCTGTTCGCCTTCCAGAACTATCCGGCCATCCGCTCCAAGACGCTGGATCTGAAGAACTGGACGCTGGTCAACTTCTTCGGCACGCGGGATTACGAATACATGACCAGCCGGGGCAAGCTGCGCGTGCGCGAGGGCTCCATCTCCGGCCTGTTCGCCAACACGGACACCGTGGGCGGCATCCGGCTGAGCTTCGTGCTTTCGGCCATCGCGGCGGCGCTGGCTTGCGTGATCGTGGTGGTGGCGGTCAATTACATCTTCCGCAACCGCAAAAAGCTGCGCTCCACGGTGCTGGAATACAGCCTTCTGTTCCCCTGGCTGCTGCCGACGATCCTCATCTGCTATTCCTACCGCACCTACTTCAACTCCGAGAACGTGTGGTACGTGATGAACCACAACTTGTACATGCGCGAGAACGTGCGCTTCCTGATCGTGATGGCCTACACGGTGACCAAGCTGCCATTCGCGCTGCGCATGATCAAGGCCGCGTTCTACGCCATTGACGAGGAGCTGGAGGATGCCGCGCGCAACCTGGGCGCGGGTGGACTGAGAACGTTTTTGCGGGTCAAACTGCCGATTGTGCTGCCCAGCGTGCTGGCGGTGTTCGCGCTGAACTTCAACGCGCTGTTCACCGAATATGATATGTCTGCAACATTCCACTCCAGCTATGGCAAGACCTACGCCATGGTCATTCAGAGCATGACCGCCGAGGAGGGCCGCGACGGCTACAACGTCAACGCGTCCGGGCGGCGCTGTGCCTCGACGGTATTCATCATGATCGTGTCCGGCATCATACTCTATCTCGTCTACGGCGTGGGCGCGCGCGATCTAGGCGAGCGCCTGGCCATTCGCGAGAAGCGAAGAAAGCGATTGGAGAAATTCCGCCGCAAGATTCTGCCGGGGACGAACGCCGAAGGCGCAGCACCGGCCCCTCCCGCGCCGGATACATAAAACTGAACCATTGTCGCGGACAAAGGGCGGCGCTTTTCCGACGTATAGTTGGAAAAGCGCTACTGCTATGAATCGCAATCTTTTTTATTTTTCGTTTCTTCATTTCTTGACTTTCTTGATTGAATACAATGCGCTTCAATTGTAAGGTTTGTCAAACATCTTGGACAAAGGAGGCAAAAAAATTTCTGCGGGGAGAGCCAATTGAAGGGACGCATCGGCATGGAGTTGGAGCGGCGCTGGTGGACGGCGAGCTGGGAGCAATCGTCGTCTATAGCGTAGCGGTGAGCATCGTAGAAGCGCTTCTGATCCTCGCGATGACTGCGCTCGACTTTGCCGTTGTGCCTGGGGGTGTAGGGGCAGATCAGTTTGTGGCGAATACCCAATTCGACTGCGGTGGCCTCGAAGAGCGAAGGGAGATCGCGCTTGGAGGCGAAGAAACGGTTGGTGAACTCGAAGCCGTTGTCGGTCTGTACACACTCCACCCGGACGCCTAGTCTAGCGAACCTGCGCACGACGGTTTTAAGGAAATCAGCGGAGGAGAAGGTGCTGTGCTCGTCGTAGGCGCCGAGGATGCGAAAGCGGGAGAACTCGTCGATGGCGGTGTACTGGTAGAGTTTGAGCTCAGGGTCGGCGATGCAACTGCGAGGGACGACCTTAACGTCGATCTGGATGCGCTCACCGGGGTGTGTCATCTGTTGATACGGTTTGGGGACGTACT
>CANQEW010000060.1 GCA_947596085.1 uncultured Clostridia bacterium
GACAGAGCAGCGCGAACGGTGGTCGAGAAGCACACCTCGGCGCGGGTGGGAAAGATCACCCTCTACTGGAAGGACGGCAAGATGTTCATGCGCCTGCCCTCTGAGCGGGAACTGTGCTACCTGTCGCCGCGCATCGTGGAGAACCGCTTCGGCAACTCCAGCATCGGCTTTATGAACGCGCTCAAGGGCGGGAAGATGGCGCTGCAGGAGACGTGGGGCGCGACGCTGGTGGAGAATGCTACCCAGGCAACGGCCCGCGATCTGCTGGCCAACGGCATGAAGAATCTGGAGGGACGAGGCTACCGCATCGTGTTCCATGTGCATGACGAGTGCGTCATGGAAGCGCCGGAAGGATTCGGCTCGGTGGAGGAAGCCTGTGAGATCATGAGCATTCAGCCCGATTGGGCGCGGGATCTGCCGCTGCGTGCGGACGGCGCGGAGATGATGTACTACCAGAAATCATAACCGCTGTTGTCTTCAGGGGCATTACAGCTGCTTTCGCGTATCCATCCGCTCATGCAAAACGCGCATCACAACGATTGTGTCCTGGATCACACGGTAGTAAATGTGATACGGATGGACATAGAGGCGATAATAGCGGCGTGGATTTCGCTTGCCAATAATCATCTCCGTCCCTGAATATGGGAAATGAGATGCTTGCTGCAACGCTTCCAATATGTCATTTAACAACTGATCGGAAGCGTCCGGATTGTCCGCGGCAATGTAGGCGAGCGCCTGATTGACGTCTTCCTGCGCAATAGGGAGGATTTCAACGGGCATGGATGTCATGGTTGAATTCCCTCCACTTTGCGGCTGCCTCGTCCAAGGGGATTGGCTTCACACCGGCAGCAAGCTGTTCCTCAGCTTCCAGAAGTTTTTCCCGGAGTTCGAGGCTGGCTTCTCTTTGGTTGTACGCGGCAATGCTCTGCACGACCAGATCGCCTTCTCCATTTTTTGTGATGAAGATCGGTTCGCCGCTTTCGTGGCACACGCGTGAGATTTCACTGTACTCATTTCTCAGGGCAGTAGACGGTCGAATGGTCATCGAAGACACCTCCTAAAGAAATTCTATCATAGTTCAGATAGAATTATACCTCAATCAAGCTAAAATGTCAAACAAAAAGAACGATAAGCCTATAAAGGAGGAACAGACATGAACGTAACCCATGACGGGAAGCTCCTGATCGCCATTGGCAGGAGCCGGACATCAAAACAGTGGCAGAACAGGGAACTGCTCTGGAGCGAGTTTCTGGATAAGCTGGCCGCGACCACGCGGACGAGGGAAACCGTGGCCGAGTATGCCGCGCTTTCCAAGGCGGACAAGGACAACATCAAAGATGTGGGCGGCTTCGTCGGGGGATACCTTAAGAACGGTCGGCGCAACAACGCCAGCGTGGTCAACCGCTGCCTGGTGTGCCTGGACATCGACCATGCCGATCCTGAACTGTTCAGCGACCTGGACGTCAGCTTCATCAGCGCTTACGCGCTGTACTCCACCCACAGCCACACGCCGGCGCACATGCGGCTGCGGCTCATTATCCCGCTCAGCCGGGCGGTTACGCCGGACGAGTACGCGGCCATCTCCCGGCGCATCGCCGCTGACCTTGACCTGAAGCGGTTTGACCCCACCACGTTTGAATCCGCTCGATTGATGTACTGGCCCAGCACGCCGGAGGACGGGGAGTATGTATTCCGCTACGAGGATCAGCCATTCCTCGACCCGGACGCGGTGCTGGCCACCTATGCCGACTGGACGGACACGTCGCTCTGGCCGACCACCCAGCCGGTGGAGGAGCGCATGAAGCACACGGCAGGCAAGCAGGAGGACCCGCTGGAAAAGAAGGGTGTCATCGGCGCGTTCTGCCGGGCGCACACGATCACGGACGTGCTGGAGAACATCCTGCAGGAGTTCTATACGCCGACCAGCATGAGCGACCGCTATACTTTCGTCGGCGGCAGCACGACGGGCGGGCTGGTGGTATATGATGATAAGTATGCTTTCTCCCATCACGCGACCGATCCGGCCAGCGGCAAGCTATGCAACGCCTTTGATCTGGTGCGCTGGCACCTGTTCACGCCGGGCGGGAGCGACATCCCGGACGAAAAAGCCTCCATGCGGCGGATGCAGGAGTATGCTGCAGGCGATGAGGCGACGCGGCGGCAGATGACCGAGGAGCGCATCCGACAGGCGGAGGAGGACTTCGCCGATCTGGTACAGTCCCCCGGCCCAGTGGCTGCTCCGCAGACTGAAACGGACTGGCGGGAGAAGCTGGAGTATGACAAGCAGGGGCGTATAAAGAACACGCTCATCAACCTGCTGCGCATCCTGCAGAACGATCCCCAGCTCAAGGGCGTGGTGTTCAACCAATTGAGCGACGGCATGGAGATTCGTGACGACATCGCGCCGGTTCCGTGGAAGCATCCCAGCAAGTTTTGGCGGGACGCGGATGACAAGCAGATCATCAGCTACATTGAAACGCACTACGGCTCCTTCAGCAACCGCAACTACGACATCGCTGTGACGAAGGTGGCAGACGACCGCAGCTACCACCCCATCCGGGACTATCTGAGCAGCCTACCAGAATGGGATCGCATACCCAGGGTGGAGACGCTGCTCATCGACTACCTTGGCGCGCCGGACAATGCCTATGTGCGGGCGGTCACGCGCAAGACGCTGTGCGCCGCCGTAGCGCGGGTACTGAAGCCAGGCGTCAAGTTCGACAGCATGCTGGTTCTCAACGGCCCGCAGGGCGTGGGCAAGTCTACACTCATCGCCAAGCTCGGCGGCGAGTGGTTCAACGATTCTTTGTCCTTGAGCGACACACGGGACAAGACGGCGGCGGAGAAAATGCAGGGATATTGGGTCATGGAGATCGGGGAATTAGCCGGACTGCGCAAGGCTGAGGTGGAGACGCTGCGCTCATTCCTCTCCCGACAGAACGACATCTACCGCGCATCCTTTGGCAAGCGGGCCACGCCGCACCTGCGGCAGTGCGTGTTCTTCGGCACGACCAACGAGGAGAGCGGCTACCTGCGGGACACCACGGGAAACCGGCGCTTCTGGCCGGTGAAGACGCCGGGGAACGGCTGCAAGCATTCCTGGCAGCTCACGCAGGAGGAGGTCGGACAGATCTGGGCGGAGGCATACGCCTATGTGCGTCAGGGCGAGCGAATTCATCTGGACCCGGAGATGGAACAGCTGGCCAAGGAAGAGCAGCGCGAGGCGATGGAAGCGGACGAGCGCGAGGGGCTTGTGAGGGAATACCTGGACAAGCTGCTGCCGGAAAAGTGGCCGGAAATGGAGCTGGCGGAACGCCGGGGCTTCCTGCGCGGCGACCCCTTCACGGGCGGCGACCAGGTAGGCACGGTGCGGCGCATGACGGTGTGTGCGCTGGAGGTTTGGTGCGAGTGCTTTGGGAAGGATTCAAGCAGCATTCGCAGGTCGGACACCAACGATATCTTCTCCATGCTCACGCGCATCGGGTGGAAAAGGACGAAAGTCAATACGGCGGGGACCAGACGAATCAGTCTCTATGGAATGCAGCGATGCTTTGACCGTCCAGAGGTAGAACAGGACTGATACGGTTTTTGCTACGGTCTTGCTACTCTCTCAGACCGTAGCAATTCAATGTGCTACGGCTACGATTCTTGGGAACATCGTAGCGGCTTATCGTAGCAAGGTCTATATAATAGGAAGAAACACAGTTTGTTACGATTGCTACGATGATTCCTTATAGAGTATGTACAGTATGAAAAAGAGAAAGAAAATGCCCGTGTACGCAACGTGCGCTATACGCGCGCGAGGGTAACAGCGAAAAGACCGATTCAAGAGGTCAATTCAAACGTTCTTTTGACGTCGATGTCTGTCGTTCAGCCGATGTCGTTCAGTCGATGTCGTACAGTCAATGTCGTTCAACAGGGGTTGGATTGGATGAGGGTTTTAAGGGGGCCGCGCGGCCGCCCGTCGCCGAGGCCGCTGCCCGTCGCCGGGGCCGCTGCCAGAAACCGACAACGTGTGCTGTCTGCCTACGGTAGTCTACCCACTTTGGCTCAGGCAAAGCGTGACGGCGCGTCAAGGCTTGCAGCGGCCAAAGAGGGTAAGAGCTAGGGAATCGCTTCAGAGGAAAGGATGAAAGACATGGAACACAACGAACACACCACGTCGCCTCCGCTGCGAACGGAGGCAGATTTGCACGACTACCAGCGCTTTTGCGTGTCCTTCCTTGAGGAGCATCCGCAGGGCGCACTCTTTTTAGACTGTGGCCTAGGCAAGACAGTGATCGCACTGACGGCCATCTGGCACCTGCTTTACGACAGCTTCGAGGTGAGCCGTGTGCTCATCATTGCGCCGCTTCGCGTGGCGCGGGACACCTGGATCTCGGAACTGTCCAAGTGGGAACACCTGAGTGGTCTACACCTGGAGCGTGTGCTCGGCAGTGAGAAAGAGCGGGTCGCGGCGCTGTCTCGGCGGGCGGAACTGTACATCATCAACCGCGAGAACGTGGAATGGCTGGTCAAGCATTACGTCGGAAGGCGGCTGCCCTTCGATATGCTAGTGATCGACGAGCTGTCCTCGTTCAAAAACCCTAGAGCGAAGCGCTTCGCTGCACTCAAGCGCGTACTCGGGCAGTTCAGCCGTGTGGTCGGTCTGACCGGTACGCCCGCACCCAATGGCCTGGAAGACCTCTGGCCGCAGATCTTCCTGCTGGATCGAGGTGTGCGGCTGGGACGCACCATGAAGTCCTACCTGGACATGTTCTTCACCACGCCGAACAGCTGGCTGCCCTACAAGCACGAGCTAAAGCCCGGAGCGGAGGAGGACATCTACAAGCGGATCGGCGACATCTGCATGTCCATGAAGGCCAGCGACCACATTCAGATGCCGGAGCGCGTGGACAACATCGTCGAGCTGAAGCTGTCGCCGAGGGAAGAAAAGCTGTATCGGCAGATGGAGCGTGATATGCTGCTTCCGTATGCCGATGGGGATATCCTAGCGGTCAACGCCGCGACACTCGCCGGAAAGCTGCTGCAGCTGGCGAACGGCGCTTGCTATGACGAGTACCACAACGTGCGCGTGATCCACAACCGCAAGTTGGATGCGCTGGAGGATCTCATCGAGGCTGCCAACGGTAAGCCCGTGTTGGTGATGTACAGCTACCAGCATGATCTGGCTCGAATTCAGGAGCGCTTCGGCAAGTACGGGCCCGATAAACCAGACGGTGTGCGGGAGCTCAAAACCGCACAGGACATGGAGGACTGGAACGCGGGTCGAATCCCTATCGCTGTGACGCAACCTGCCTCCACCGGGCACGGACTGAACCTGCAGCATGGGGGCAGCACCATCGTATGGTTCGGGTTGAATTGGTCGCTGGAACTGTATGAGCAGGCGAATGCCCGCCTGTGGCGGCAGGGGCAGATGGACACCGTGGTCATCCACCACCTGGTGGTGAAGGGAACCATGGACGAACAAGTCATGCGCGCGATTCAAGAGAAGGCTGCCGATCAGAACGCGCTGTTGGCGGCAGTCAAAGCGAGGATAAAAAACACACAGATGGCAAGAAAGTGAGGAAAAAGTCATGGCAAACAAAAAGACGCGGGCGCAGCGTCGGGCGGAGTACCACCGCCAGAAGGCGGCGACAGAGAAGCAGGCACAGGTGGTTTCCCAGACGAATCGCCAGGACAATCCCGAGGCAAAGGAGGCCGTACAGCAGATTCGATTGATTCCGCTGGCGAGCATCGTGACGGAGGAGTATCAGCGGGTACTGAACATGAAGAACGTGGCGGGCATCGTCCGGGACTTTGACCCTGCCAAGCTGGGTGTGCTGGTGGTGAGCCACAGGACGGATGGAACGTATTCCATCCTGGATGGACAGCATCGCTTGACGGCACTTCGCCGCCTGGGCTATACGGCGGCGAACTGCATCGTGCTGGAGGGCATGACGATTCAGCAGGAGGCGGATTATTTTCGCCGCCAGAATGAGAACAAGCAGTCACTCCGCATCGCGGATACCTTCAATGCCTCGGTGTGGGCCGAGGATGCGGAGAGCATACGGATCAAGGAGATTATGGACAGATACGGTTTCCGGCTGGGCAAGTCCGGACAGCCGATGTGTGTCTGCGCCATCGGCGCGCTGCAGTCCATCGTGCGGCAATTCGGAGATGTGGCGCTGGAGAGGACGCTGGAGAGCATAGCCGTGACATGGCCCCGCGATACGACGATTCTGCGGCGTGAGATGCTGGCGGGACTGGGCGAATTCTGGAAGCGGTACGCGGACGTGCTCACGCCACGACAGTTTGAGGCGAGGATGCAGGCACGGATGCCGATGGAGCTGTTCCAGGAACTGCGGCGCAGGACGCAGGGCAAGGCGATGCCGGGCACGGCATTCGGCAAGAGCATTCGATTTACTGCCTGCGCGGTGTTGGTGGACGCCTACAACAAAGGGCTGCGGACGGGCTCCCGGAACCGGCTGAAGCTGGAATGGGATCTGACGGAAGATGTGTGAGTAACAGGAGGGAAAAAGCATGAAAAACCAGAAGATGGACGTTAAGAATGTGCCGGTCAGCGCAATTCAGATCGCGGAGCGGATTCGGCAGGAGGTTGGCAGCCTGGATGAGCTGGCGCGGGATATTCAGGAGCACGGACTTCTGAACCCGATCACGGTCATGGAGCAGACGGACGGCGGGTATGTGCTGATCGCGGGGCTTCGGCGGCTGAAGGCGGTGGAGCAGCTCGGCGACACCAATATCCGCGCGACGGTGATGTCGCCCATGGAAGCGGATGCGGCGTTGATGCTGGAGATCTCGGAGAATGAACAGCGCAAGCAATTCACGACCGCCGAGCGGCTGGCGTTTGCGGAGCGCATCAAGGCGGTTGAGACGGAGAAAGGGAAGCAGAGGCGCGCGCGCAAGCCGAGACAAAGCAGTGATTTTGAGGTGGGCGATTGCCCACCTCAAACGGTGGAACAGACCGAAACAGGCAAGGTGAGGGACATAGTTGCAAAGAAAGCTGGATTTACCAGCTCCCGTCAAATGCGTCGAGCACAGGAGCTTGCGGAAACGCGGCCTGACTTGGTGGAAGCGGTTGATAAGGGTGAACGCAGCATCTATGGTGCTTATGCGCAGATGCGTGAGGATGAGCGGAAGGCAGAGACCGCCTCTGTTGAGAAGTCGGGTTTCATTTGCGAGGAAATGGTAGATATACCGTTCTACGAGGCATACCAGCCGAGCAGGGAGCCCGCGCCGGGAAATGTGCGCACGGTCAGGGGCGCGGATCATGAGCATCTGCTGGAGAACCCCATCTACAGCCATCTGTACGAGTGCTATCATGACGCGGTGCAGCAGGTGAATCTTGCGCGTGGAGAAATGCGTACCCGCTGCGAGGGATACGAGCGGCGCATTCGCGGATACAGGGAAAACATCCAAGCGCTGCAGCGGGAGCTCGCCCGGCTCCAGGAGGTACGCCATGCTTGAAAAGGATATCGTCGCGGCGATCAAGGCGTATTTGAGAACGCTGGGCGCGGATGTGTTCTTCTGGAAGGAACACGGCGGACCCTATGGAACGTCGGGCGTGCCGGACATCATCTGCTGTTACAAGGGTAGGTTTCTCGGCTTGGAAGCCAAGCTGCCGGGCGGCAGACTGACCGCCCTGCAGGAGCGGGCTATTGAGAAGATCAACGCAGCTGGAGGGATTGCCCGCAGGGTGGAAAGCGTGGAAGATGTGCGGGCGGTCATCCAGCAAGTGGATGCCGAACGAAAACACACGGTGCCTTTGGTCTATGTGTGTTCTCCCTATCGTGGGGACACAGAAGTAAACATAAAAAACGCGCGAATGTATTGCCGTCTTGTTGTGAAGCAAGGCGGCATACCTTTCGCACCACACTTGTTGTTTACGCAGTTTCTGGATGATTTCAAAGCGGATGAACGGGAACAAGGCATACGGATGGGACTTGAGATGCTCAAGCTCTGTGATGAACTGTGGGCGTTCGGAACGCCCAGCGAGGGAATGCGGGCGGAGATTGAGGAAGCGAAGCGGATCGGGTTGCCGGTCCGCTTTTTCGCTGGAGAGAAAGGCGGTGGCAGCGATGAATGAGAAATGTTTCGCCATGAAGAAGACCCCGACGCGGGAGGGAGTTTGCTCGTGCTTGGAGAAAAGGACGTGCCCGGGTTACATGATCTGTCCATTCTACAAGCCCGTATGGGTGCAGGAGCGAGATAGGCGGCGCAAGTTCGAGCGCCTGGCCACGTTGCCCGAGGCACAACAGCTGTACATTGCCGAGAAGTACTACCAGGGCAGGATGCCGTGGAGGGGGGATGAAGTGTGAACGCGAAGGAATTCCTGAAGCAAGTACGCTTTGTGGATCGCATGATCGACAGCAAGCTCCGACAGGTGGAGCGGTTGCGGGACGAGGCGGGTCGAACGACGCTGCTCCTGTCGGACATGCCGCGAGGCGGCAGCAGCCGGAACCATCTGGAGGATGTGATCACAAAGATCGTTGACTTAGAAAATGAGATCAACCGCGACATCGACCGGTTGGTGGATTTGAAAGCGGCGGCGCGGACGGCCATCAATGCGATCCAGGAGCCGGAGTACCGTTTGATTCTCGAGCTGCGCTACCTGTGCTACAAGACATGGCCGGAGATCATGGATGTGCTGGGATACAGTGAAGCGCATTTGTACCGACTGCATGGTCGGGCGTTGCGGAGTTTTATTTCCCCCGATCCCTTTTCTCCAAAAGGATAGTAGAGGACATTGAATGAGAGTATTGACATGTGTTATACTCATAATGCCGCAGTGCAGATGTTAAACTGTACCCATGAAATCGGACAAATTCAAAAGTAGAGTGACTTGAATTTCGGACGATAAAAAGCTAGCTCCCCTCGAAATCGGACAAATACCAAAGTAGAGTTCCCCATACTACGCACATAAAAATTGTAGTAAAAGCGATGCTGTGGTATAATGATTTCGAGGGAGCTGCTGGGAGGGGTACAGTATGAGTCTAAAACTCTTTACGCCAGAAGAAGTAGCTATTCTGAAAGCGAACAAGTATGTAAAGAGCATCACAGAGAGACAAGTGGTCTTCACCGTGGAATTCAAAAGCCGATTTTGGGAAGAATACCAGACCGGAAAAATGACACATACGATTTTTGCTGATTTGGGAATTGATCCAAGCATTCTTGGTGACAGGAGGATTTACGGTTTTACTCGAGGTGTTGTTGACACGGTTAAGGCAGGGAAAAGTTTTCGTGATGGTCGGGAGAAGTTAAAACCTCGAGAGGATGATAATGATGCGCTACAGAAAAACCCAATTTTGTATATGCAGCACCGGATCAACTACCTTGAGCAAGAGATAGAGTTTATAAAAAAAATTATTTTGCTGGGAAAGGAGAAAGAGCAGAAATGCTTATCCAAGAAAAGCCTGAAGCAAAATACGAAATCATCCGAGAAATGACTTCACGAGACAACAATCTGCTAAATCTCTCAATGCTTTGCGAAATAGCTGGAGTATCTAGATCAGGATATTACAGCTGGGTTGCCGCAGAGCCACGACGAATAGCTCGGGAAGAACGGGATAAGGCCGATTTTGTGCTGATTCTTGAGGCTTTTAAGTACCGAGGATACAATAAAGGTGCCAGAGGGATTCATATGCGACTATTGCATCAGTCCCCGCCAGTTGTAATGAATCTAAAAAAGATACGACGCCTCATGAAAAAATACAGTCTCCAGTGTCCTATTCGCAAACCGAATCCCTATAGGAGAGCAATGAACGAAATGCGCAGTAGCAATGTGGCTCCCAATTTGCTGAATCGTCAATTTCGGGCATACGGACCACGCACCGTGCTGTTGACAGATATAACATATCTTTTCTACGGAAGAGGGGAGAAGTGCTTTTTGTCGGTCATTATGGATGCGTACACGAAGCAAGTTCTTTCGTATGTGGTCAGCGAATCACTGGAAGTGGATTTTGTTCTTGAAACAGTAAATTTGCTGATCAGTAAACATGGGGTATCCCTTACGGGGCAAACAATCATTAACAGCGATCGAGGCTGCCATTACACCAGTTATAGCTTCATCCAGATTGTTCAAGACGCAAATTTGCGCCGGTCGATGTCAAGAAAAGCAAATTGTTGGGACAACGCCCCGCAAGAAAGCTTCTTTGGACACATGAAAGATGAAGTCAACATAAAAGGCTGCAATACATTTAGCGAAGTTAAGGTTGCGATCGATAATTGGATGAGGTATTACAACGAGGAACGTTACCAATGGTCTCTCGCAAAACTCTCGCCAGATGAATTCTATGAATACAAAAAAACAGGGAGATATCCTTTGCCGGTGGAGTCTCCATAGCTCCCTGAAAAGCAAAACCCTGAGTGATTGGAGTAACGCCGGGGGCTCTGCCCCCGATCCCCCGAGGTTTAACGCTTTTGTTTCCGGAAGGGCAATAGGGCTACGAATGACAAGAGCGATAAGCACAGCGCCTATCGCCCTTCCGCAAACCCAGTGAAGCGCTCAGGTCGCTCCTCAGCGGTGCCCTATCCTCTTCACTGGTAAAGCAATTCTATTATAGCGGATCTACATTGTGTTGTACAGGTGCAATTTGAAATTTGTCCTTGACAAAGGGTACACTTTATGTGAAAGCATCGCTGATCCCCTAGGGAAATACAATCCCCAGGGGATAATTTATTTCAGAAACGACGAGAAAAAAACCTTGACTTTTCTTTTGAACAGAGGATATATACTCATAACCAAATAAACTGGAGGGATGAACCATGACGATCCAAACGAGTGCGACCGACCGCCGAACATTGGCGCGGGCGATTTCGGAGCATCTTGGGGCGGAAGCCGTCTATCAGGGAGCGCCGGGATTCGCATACAGCATCGGACCAGTGACGGTGGACCGGGCGGGCAGCGTCAGCGGCAGCGATGCGGATTTGGAAGCTCTGCTGCCCTTCCTCGTTGAGCGCGGCTTTGTCGACAGCGGCAACGTTCCAAGCGCTGTGAAAGATGCGGAACCGGAAACTGCGAAAAGCGCGATGGGGGAAGGAACGATGGAATCCGACTCCTTTGACGATCCCGCAGAAACCACCGAGGATTTTGAACAGGAAAAGGAGGGCGAGCATACGGAGGCTCCCAATTTGAAAGCAAAGGACGCGGAAGAGGGTGGAGCGGAGGACGTTCACACCATTGAGCTCAGCGTTCCCGCCGAGGGCCTTACCGTTGGGCAGATGACGAATATCATTCACATGCTATATGCCAAGCAGTATGTACTCAACCGTTCCTGTGGGGAAGAAGTCCTGCACATCTCGGAGAGTGTGATCGTCCACCTGCAGGAACACAATCCGGAAAGCTCGGAAGCTTTTGAAGGCCTTTTGGCCGATTTCGAAGCACGTGGCGATGTTCGCGGTATGACGCTTGCCGATGAAAAATTCACCATGACATTTCCTTTCGATCCGGAGCAACCGGAGCGCTGGCAGATCTACGCGCTGCTGATGACTCACATTCTGGAAGCGTGCCGGAGCGCGACCCGCATCCGGCCCAACTATCAGGAGACGGAGAGCGAGCGGTATGTGATGTACGGATGGCTGCTGCGGCTGGGGTTCGGCGGCCCCGATTTCAAAGAGGCACGGCGATACCTGTTGAAGCGGCTGAAAGGGTACTGCGCCTTCGCCAACGATGAGCTGGCGCAGCGGCACAAGCAAAAGTACGCGGAACTGCGACGGATACGCAAGACGGACAGCGGAATGACAGACAGCGAGAGGGCAGAAGAGGGTGTTGGCGGTGAATGAAGAGCTCCGAAGACAGCTGGCAGATTTGAAAGCCCGGCAGGGAACCGGAGAACACATGCCCTGCCCCCGGTGCGGCAGGAATACCATGAAGGCGAATGTGCACACCAACGCCCTCAGCCGTCAGGCGGATATCATGGTTTGCGATGCGTGCGGAATGGAGGAAGCGCTGCGGGCCTTCAGTCACAGTCCTTTGCCGCTGTCGGAGTGGGCCTGCCTTCACATCGGGAGCGGTGTACGGGACGAAACGGCAGATGGGTAGAAGCGACATACCATCACGCGAATAAGCGTATGAAGACGCGATTCTGATTTGAAAGCTCCAGCGAAACGAGGCCGCTCCTTTCGGAGCGGCAGAATGAAGTTATTGGTCATGTGTTTTTTGTCGATTTTCTGAGACGCTCCCATGATTCAGGAGCGTCTCGAATATACCATTTGCCGCATCGACCGGAGAGGTAAATTGGGTTGAAATCATTGTTTTGCAATTGAGGTTTGAGCTGAGAATTGCATCGTATTTTCCAGGACCTTGAGCTTCTCGCGCACCGTATTGATGTCAACGCAGTCGCCGGCCTCTTCGTCGAAGAGCCCCGCCAATTCCAAAGCGGCGGCAGCGCGCTCGAGGTAGATGCGGCCCATCTGCTGGTTGTAGCGAATCTGCTCGCTGAGCGAGGCAGGATCGCACTCGAAGGGCTGCTCCGCGATTTCCTGTACCGCAGCCTTGATATTGCTGGCAAAGGATTCGCAAGCATCCAGTTCCCGCTGTACCTGGTGGATGAGCTTTTCAGTGTCGATTCGGAATTCCATAAGGGTACCTCCCATGAATGTATTTGAGAGCTGTGGCTCCCGCAACGCTCCACGATTCAGGAGCGTTTCGGCCTTGCCGGGGCCTCGTCAGGCGGGCATTCATTCAGTTCCCATACTCTTCATCGATCCAGTCGAGATAGGAGTCGCTGTCGAGTTCTGCACTATCAACACTTACTGTGACGTCTTCGACATTGTAAGACCTTAGCTTTGCCTCGGCCTTTTTCTTAAAAGCGTAGGCACGGGTTCGATTACTGAATGGCGTGACCCAAGGCAGAGATTCTGGTTCATTGGTAGAAATGGTGACGGTGTAGATTTTCCCTATGTTCATGATTCTGTTCCTCCCTGTCGATTTAAGAATGTGCGGCATCCCGCGACCGGTGGCCCGATTTACGAGCCACCCGGTTTCGGCTCCGGCCAGGGAGCCATCATCAGGCGGGCTCAGGAGGCGGCGAGCATCTCGTCGAGCGGAGAGGGTTGGATAATCATCGGGAGGTTGCTCACCCCTTTGTTCTTCTTCGCCCTGGGATCGTAACCGCATTTGAAAGCGCTGTTCCCGTTGAGGTTCCGTGCAAGGATTTTCCTTGCGGATTTGTATTCCTTCCCGATGAATCCCAGCCGGAGCAGGAAGCATCGAAATGCGTACTTTTCGTTATCAAATTCCCTCTCGATGAGTCGCGCGGTCTTGAGCTGATTTGCGAGCGCCACCAGCTTCTCCACGAACATCCGGTAGGCTTCGCGCTCCTCGGCGCTGCTCTCGATTTCGAACCAGGGCAGGGCAACAGTCTCCCCGCCGTCCTCGATGTTGACCAGTAGCTCGTCGCATCCCAGCACCTTAGCGATCAGTGCGCGCTTGCTCTGGACGAGGTTCTGGAAGCGGTCGAGGGCGCTGCCGTCCAGCTTGCTGTGTGGGAAGCGGATGGTGAAGCGCTCCTCCGGCGCAGGCTCCGCTTCGACCGCGGCGTCCCCGGCAAGCGTCTCGATTTCGGAGCTGTCCGGCTCGCTGCACACCTCGCACTCGAAGCCCCAGTCGGCCAGCGCCTCGGCGAGCTGACGCGCGGCCTGCTCCTTGAGCGTGGGCGCGAGGTGGATCGTGGCCTCGCGGTCGACGGTGCCGACCGCAAAGCGGTAGTTGAAGGTCGGCGCGCCCTCGTAGTGGGCCTTGTCATTCAGGAGCTCGGACATCTTGGCGACGAGCAGCTTGCGCCGCTGGCTGGCGTTGGTGCGAATATTCATGGGGATACCTCCTGTGAATTGTATTTGAGAGCTTGGCTCCCGCGACGCTCCTTGATTCAGGAGCGTTTCGACCTGTGCCAGAGGCCATCGTCAGGCGGGGTCGGTCTTGAGGGTGTAGTAGGTGCCGGAGTGGCCGTTGACCGTGGCGTTGTTGGTTGCGCGGTTTAGGTTTTCCACCAGGGCGCGGGCGGATTTGGGAGCTGTGTTGACGCGCTTCCTTCCCGGCCCCCGCTCCCACTGGTGGCCAACTTCCAGGGTGTAGGAGAAATACTCGATGAGTTCCGGCAGGGTGCGGGTCACCTCGCTGGTGCGGTCGTTGCGGTGTATGACGATGGTGTACTGCTTCATGGTGTGCGCCTCCTTCTCGATTTGAAAGCTGTGGTCTCGCGGATGGACTATTCACATTCCGCCTCATCCAGCTCGATAAACTCGCGGATGGTATCGTAGAAGTCCTCCGGGTCGTAGGGCTGCGGGGTGACGCCCCGTTCCTTGTCCCACTTGATTTGGTCGCTCACAACTACCTTGGCTTGTTCCAGCGACCAGTTCGCTAGTTCGTCTTCACTCATGTGGTAGTACACATCGATGATGATTTCCATAATGGCGTCAAATGTTTCTTTATCCATAGCTATCCTCCTTGTGTTGATTTGAGAGCTGTGGCTCCCGCGACCGGCAGCTCGATTTGGGAGCTATCCGGTTTCGGCCTTGCCGGGGCCTCGTCAGGCGGGGAGGCGGGCGCTCAGTAAAGCAATTCGTACACCAGGGCGTTCGTGCACCAAGCGTCGCCAAGTCGGACAATCACATTCCCGAAGCGGACGTATACGGGTTTGTCCTCGCACCCGTCATTCCGGGTTGTGTCACAATACTCCCAGAGCGAGTAGGTGAGATTGGTTTCCGCGTCCACGATGTACTGAAACCCGGCTTCATGCAATGCTTCCTCGCAGGCTAGCTCGAGTGTTCGCGGATTGAGGCTGAGCAGGTTCATCTTGATGGGCATGATTCGATACCTCCTTCTGCATTTGAGAGCTGTGGCTCCCGCGACCGGCGGCTCAATTTGAGAGCTGTCCGGTTTCGGCCCGTGCCGAGGGCCATCATCAGGCGGGCTCAATTTGGGAGCTCACTCGAGCTCCTCGGTTTCTTCGTCGAACACGGCGTCCTCGAAGCGGTTGTAGGTGATGCCCCCGTAGGTGTATCCCCCGTCGTGCTTCAGGTAAATTTCTGTGTTCTCGTCGAAGTCCTCCAGGTAGGCGATGAGCTCGCCAACAGTCAGGGTTTTCTGAATCTGCTCGATTCCGTAGCCTTCGTGCTCGGCGTTAATCATCAGAATGTTTTTCTTCATGGAAATACCTCCTTCTGCATTTGAGAGCTGTGGCTCCCGCGACCGGCAGCTCGATTTGAGAGCTGCCCGGTTTCGGCCCGTGCCGAGGGCCATCATCAGGCGGGCTGATTCAGGTGCATAATCGGAGATGTTCCTCAAGGGCACCGAGCATGGCGTCCTCCTCCTCGACAGCGTCGACGATCCACGCGGCCGCTGTATTCAGGAGCCACTGTTCAAATTCGCGCAGGGTGCCCATGGTGCAGCGGGGTTCTTCCAGGTCGCCCGACTCATCCGTAAAGATGAACTCGTCGCCGACAGCGTAGAGGTTTCCTTCCAAGGCGCAGAACACAGCCTTTGCAATGGTGGAAAAGTCCTCGGGCAGATTGATTGCGTACTTCTTGGGCATAGATTTGCCTCCTCTCGATTTAGGAGCTGTGGCTCCCGCGACCGGCGCTCGATTTGAGAGCTGTCCGGTTTCGGCCTAGCCGGGGCCTCGTCAGGCGGGGTTTGTGTTCTTGAACCGGCGGTACTCAATTTCAATCCTTTCGGTGACGCGCTCTTCCAGTCGCCGACAGTAGTCGTTGTACTCCGGGTTGAATTTGAGAGCGTCCCACTTGGTGTTCCACAGCAGGCTGCGGATGCGCGGAGTGGCGTCACCGTCGTTGTAGAAGTGGTAGTACCGATGAAGGGTTTCTTCGGTGGTTTTGTTGTACTTCCACCCAGCGGCCTCCATTTCGTCATATTTCGCCTGGGACGCGCCGTGGCGGTTCCAATAGGTGTGGTCGTGGTCAAACATGGGCTACATCTCCTTCGCTCAATCTGAGAGCTGTGGCTCCCGCGACCGGCACTCATTCTGAGAGTGGTCCGGTTTCGGCCCGTGCCGGGGCACTCGTCAGGCGGGGTTAGGGAAGGGAGTTTCGGTGTTATAAACCGCGCCGGCCATCAATGAGGCCGGCGCGATACGCTTGCTCAAGAGCCGAGGTCAAGGCCCAGACCGAGACCTCGTGGAAGTCCAGTTCGTCGCTGTGGCGGACTTCGAGTGTCTGGATACCCAGACACTTATCTGCGAACTTCTCAGCGGCAAGTGTAGCGGTAGGGCTTCCAGAGGCAGCCTTTTGCGCCCGTTCGGCGGCATCGCGTGCTCGCAATGCGGCGTTGAGGCACTTCTGGTGTAATTCCCAGACCTCGCCAATTTCATCTGCCTCATCGGGGTCGAGGGCGTCAAAGGCAGCCTCTTCGACTTCGTCCGCGCAGAGGCGGGCTTCTTCGGCGGCAAGGCGCGCTTCTTCAAAGAAAGTGCGGGTCTTGGTGGCGTAGGCCAGAAGTTCGGCCTCTTCGGCCTTACGGATGGCCCATTCGGCCGAGTCGAGGGCCTGCCTGGTTTTTTTGAGATTGCTCGTCATAGTCAAATTCCTCCTTCTGCGGGCTATCCGCGACGCTCGGGGCGTTTCGGCTGGGAGCCCTCCCAGCCATCGTCAGGCGGAGTGGTCGTGAGAGACCGGGTGTGCAAAGCGGGGGTGGGCGTGGCATTCGTGGTTCCTCCCTTCCTTTTCTTTTCCCTTCCGGGCTTTCCGGCGGGCGCCCGCCGGAAAGGTTCTGTCGTTGGGGGGCACCCAGAGAGACCTCTCGAGCGGTCGCACTGGGGCGGTTCGCCGGGGTTCGCCGGGCGCGCTGGTTGCGCGCGGGCGGGGGCCGGGCACGGTTG
>CANQEW010000061.1 GCA_947596085.1 uncultured Clostridia bacterium
TTTTGCAGCTACATTCTATCACTTGGCTCTCTGTTTTTCTTCCTCCTTCTGTTACCTATCTATTGTATCAAAACACTGAGTTTGCAGAATTTAACACGGACGGCGCTTGCATGCGGGCGCGGGGCGTGCTATAATATCCAAGTAAGCAGAAGCGTCCACTTCTCACCGTGCGAGAATATTGCATCGGTTCACATCAAAACAGACCCCGCATGGGTTTTGAATGAGTGGCGCTTTGCGCTGCTCATTTTCATTACCCGAACGCTTCATTAGGAGGTGCATCCCAATTAACGATCTCATGATCAACGAGGAGATCCGCGACCGCGAAGTGCGCGTTGTCGATCAGAGCGGCGAACAGCTGGGCGTAATGCCCATCCGACAGGCGCTCAACCTGGCGGAAGAGCGCGAGCTCGATCTTGTCAAGATCGCGCCGCAGGCGAAGCCGCCCGTCTGCAAGCTGATGGATTACGGCAAGTATCGCTTTGAACAGTCCAAGCGGGAACGCGAGATCCGCAAGAATCAGAAGGTCATAGAGGTTAAGGAGGTGCGCCTCTCCGCCACCATCGAGGATCACGATGTGGACGTGCGCGTCAAAAACGCCGTGAAGTTCCTCCAGGATGGCAACAAGGTGAAGGTAACGATCCGCTTCCGGGGCCGTCAGATCACCCATTCCGAGATCGGACGCGAGGTCATGCGCGACTTCGCCGAGCGGGTCAAGGAGTACGGAACAGTCGATAAGCAGCCGGTCATCGAGGGCCGCAACATGTCGATGTTCATTACGCCGAAGGATGCGAACTGAGCGCATCCGCATTGATTGAGAGGAGGGAATACCCCATGCCCAAGCAGAAAACGCACAAGGGTGCGGCCAAGCGCTTCAACCTTACGAAGTCCGGCAAGGTCAAGCACGCCCAGGCCTTCAAGCGTCACATTCTGACCAAGAAGCCCACCAAGCGTACCCGCAACCTGCGCAAGGCTGCGTACCTGACCAAGACCGAAGGCGCGACGATGAAGAAGCTCATCCCGTACAAGTAAGGAGGCGAATCAAGAATGGCAAGAGTGAAGCGTGCAGTCAACGCACAGAAGAAAAAGCGCAAGATGATGAAGCTCGCCAAGGGTTACTTTGGCGCGAAGTCCAAGCAGTACCGCGCGGCCAGCGAACAGGTTCGCCGTTCCCTGCGCTACGCCTACATCGGCAGGAAGCAGAAGAAGCGCGACTTCCGCCGCCTGTGGATCGCCCGCATCAACGCGGCGGCCCGCATCAACGGCCTGTCCTACTCCAAGATGATCAACGGCCTGAAGGTCGCCGGCATCGACATCAATCGCAAGATGCTCTCCGAGCTCGCGATCGCCGATCCCGCCGCCTTTGCCGCCCTCGCCGAAAAAGCGAAGGCCGCCGTCAATTCATAAGGATAAGAAAACATTCGAATTCGTCTCTTCGGAGGCGAATTTTTTTGTGCATTGCGGAGAAATTTGACATTGAGTTTACTAAAGATTTCAATAGTCAACCCAAATTTGCTTGAACCTTTGCACAAACACCATATATAATGAAGGCAAGTCATGCACAAAAATGTGAAAAAGGACGTGGACAACGTGTACCTGGACCATCGAATCACCTTAAAGATTGCCCGCATTCTGAACATGATCGACCTTTCCGCGCTGCTGCTGGACGCGAATGGCAACGTCATTCTGCCCGAAGGCGACCAGCGCGTGTTCAACCTGCCCGAACCCATGCGCACCAACCCGACCATGCCGCTGATCTATGGCGGCGTCACGCTCATCGGCACTTCCGAGGACCAGCCGATCTACGTCTGCCTGCAGGGCGACAGCGAAGAGATCAAGAAGTGCGCCGTGCTCTGCGCCGAGCTCATCAACCAGATTCTGCGCGAGGATCTCAGCCACACCAGCTGCGAACAGTCGCTGCGGCTGATGCTGCGCGGCGAGATCGAATCCTCCGAGTTCGAGGCGCTGGCCGCCGAGCACAACATCCCGGTAGAGAAGAAGCGCTGCGTGCTCTACTTCTACTTTGCGGACATCGAGGCCGAGGCCGCCATGCAGGCGCTCAACACCGCCGCGGACGGCGAGGGCGACCTCGTGGCCGAAGTGGGCCGCCACTCCCTCGCCATGCTCAAGGGCGTGGACGAGGAGGTCAACTTTGCCGAGCTGGAGGAGTACGCCCACGCCGTGGAGATGACCTTCCTGACCGAGCACGGCAGCGCCGTGTACGTGGGCATCTCGAATCCCCGGGACGATCTGGTCTCCATCCCCGAGGCCTATGAGGAGGCGCGCAGCGCCATCAACGTGGGCCGGATCTACCACAGCAACCGCTCGGTGTTCACCTACCGCAATCTGCTGCTGGAGCGCTTCCTGAGCGAGGTGCCCAACGACATGTGCAGCGGCTACAACGCCATGATCTTCAACCGCAAGACCGCCCGGCTCTTCAACGATGAGATGGTGCACACCATCGAGACCTTCTTCGACAACAGCCTGAACCTGTCGGAGACGGCGCGCAAGCTCTACATCCACCGCAACACGCTGGTCTACCGCCTGGAGAAGGTGCAGCGCGCCATCGGCCTGGATCTGCGCAACTTTGACGACGCGGTCACCTTCAAGATGATGATGTTGCTGGGCAAGAACACGGCGGGCCGGAAGAACCGCCTGTGATGGCCCCGAAGCGCGGGGCATAGACTCAAGGGAAGTCCGAATGCGACGGTCTTTGCGGATCGTCGCATTCTCATTTGGAGGACGCCTGCATGAAGCGAAGAAACGCCATAATTCTTTCAGTGGTCTGGTTGCTGGTGATGGTCAGCATCGCGGCATCCACGGTGACGCTGCTGGCGTCCGGCGGGATCGGCGCGCGCGGCAAGGAGCGCGAGATGCTCAAGCGCTACGAGCGATTGGAGAGCGTTCGCCGCGTGCTCAGCGAGGGCTATTACGAGGAAGTGGACGACGAGGCGCTGATGACGGGCGCGATTCGGGGCATGATGGCGGCGCTGGACGATCCCTACACCTTCTACTACACGCCGGAGGAGCTCGCCTCCCACGACGAGCAGACCGAGGGCGTGTACGAAGGCCTGGGATTTCTGATCCAGAACAACGCCGATGGCTACATCGAGATTCTCCGCGTCTACGCGGGCGGCCCCGCCGACGCGGCGGGCGCGAAGGTGGGGGATCGCATCGTGACCGTGGACGGCGCGCCGGTGAGCGGCGCGAGCGCGCGGACGCTGAACGACGCCGTGGAGCGGATGCGCGGCGCGGCGGGCACGGCGGTGGCGCTGACCGTGCTGCGCGGTGGCGAGCGCATCGAGCTGAACATCGCGCGCGGGGACGTCAGCGTATCCCAGGTGGAGAGCGCGATGCTGCCGGGCGAGATCGGCTACATCGAAATCTTTCAGTTCGGCGGCGACGACGTGAGCGGCTTCGAATCCGCGCTGGACCGGCTCGAGTCACAGGGCGCGCGGGGGCTGGTGATCGACCTGCGCAACAATCCCGGCGGCAGGCTGGACGACGTGGTCGCCATCGCGGACCGCCTGCTGGGCGAGTGCACGGTGGTCTACACCCAGGCCCGCGACGGCAGCCGCGCGGACTACTACTCGGACGCGGACTGCTGCGCCCTTCCGCTGGCCGTGCTGATCAACGGCATGTCCGCCAGCGCGTCGGAGATCCTGGCCGCGGCGGTGCAGGATCTCGACCGGGGAACGATCGTGGGCGAGCGGAGCTACGGCAAGGGCATCGTGCAGACGCTGATCAGCTTCGAGGAGGACGGCGCGGGCATGCAGTATACCTCGGCGCAGTACTTCACGCCTTCCGGCCGAAACATTCACGGCGTGGGCGTGACGCCGGACGTGATTGTGAAGTCGGATTACGTCAATTACTCCGGCGAGCCGGACGTGCAAAGCGACGAACAGCTTCGATCGGCGATGGCGGCGGTGCGGGCGCGGCTGGAATAGCGGCGCGGCGCGCGGGGCAAAATGGAGGCGGCCGGCGACGGCAAATCCGTTTTGACGAGGTGAGATAGATGAGCCGCAAGGAAGCCAATGAGCACATCCGCTGCCGCGTGACGAGCTGCGACTACCACTGCGCGGACTGCGACTTCTGTTCGCTGCCCTGCATCCAGGTCGAGCCCTGCGTGAATTGCAGCGACGGGAAGGCCGCGGACGAGAGCATGTGCGCGAGCTACAAGTGCTGCCGGTGAGGCGGCCGGCGGGGGAGAAATCCTCCGCCGATTTTCATTTTCGGGCGGCGGTACCGGCCGTTTTTTGATTGCCCGTTTCGCATAGTTTGACGCCGTTTTTCATTGACTTTATTTTGACGTAAATTTGATGAATGCGCATGATTTCCACCGAATTGGGGTTGACAGGAAGATTTTGGTGCAATATAATTTGTTAGACTAAGTAAATGAATGGGGGTGGCGGGCCGTGGATGTCTCCGTGAGCAGGATGAACGAGATGCTGACGAGGGTGTATCGCTCCATCATCAAGGTGGAGGAGCAGATGCTCTACGAGCTCAGCAGCGGCAAGCTCACCATCGGTGAGATGCACTTGCTCGAGAGCATCGGCAAGCGCCGCGGCGCGGACGTGACCATCACCGAGATCGCCCAGGACCTGGAGATCACGCTGCCCTCGGTCACGGCCATGGCCAAGCGCCTGGAGCGCAAGGGCTACGTGCGGCGCGACCGCTCCAGCGTGGACGCGCGGCGGGTGCACGTGGCGCTGACCGAAGCCGGACTGCGGGCCGAGATCGCCCACCGCTACTTCCACCGAAAGATGGTGCGGGAGCTCACCGCGGAGCTCAATGCGCAGGAGAAGGCCGCCATACTGACCGGCCTGGAAAAGATGAATGGATTTATACGGCGGCAGATCGCGGGCGCCGCCGGAAAGGAAGCGTAAACAATGCGAATTCTGGGTACGGGGAGCGCGCTCCCAAAGTTCACCCTGACCAACGACCGGCTCACCGAATTTTTGGACACCAGCGATGAGTGGATTCGCACCCGCACGGGCATTCAGTCCCGGCAGATCGCGACCGACGAGGATCTGCTGGGGCTGGCGCTGTCCGCCGCGCAGGCCGCGCTGGAGGATGCGCGGCTCGAACCGGGGGACGTCGATTACCTGATCTGCTCGGTGATCGAGCCGGACACCCTGACGCCCTCGCTCGCCTGCGCGCTGCAGGCGGAGGCGGGCATGTCCTGTCCGGCCATGGATCTCAACTGCGCCTGCAGCGGCTTCTTATACGCGCTGGACGTGGCGGATTCGCTGCTGCGCACGGGCAAGGCGAAGCGCCTGATGATCGTCTGCGCGGAGATGATGAGCCGCCTGGTGGACTGGACGGACCGCTCCACCTGCGTGCTCTTCGGCGACGGCGCGGGCGCGGTCGTCGTGGATGGCGGCGAGAACCTGTTTCGCGCGCGCCTCACCAGCGAGGGCAACGTCGGCATCCTCAACCACTATCCCGATCCGGGCAACAGCCCGTTTTTGAAGAGCGCCCATCCGGCGCAAGGGCTGTACATGGACGGCCAGGAGGTCTACAAGTTCGCCGTTTCCCATTCGACGCACGATTTGAAGCAGGTGATCGGTGAAGCCGGACTGGAGCTCGATCAGATCGACTGCTATCTGCTCCATCAGGCGAACAAGCGCATTCTGGAGGCCGTGCGCACCCGCCTGCATCAGCCGCCGGAGAAGTTTCCGTCGAACGTCGAGAAGCGGGGCAACATCTCCTCGGCGACCATACCGATTCTGATGGACGAGCTCAACCGCGCGGGCCGCTTCCATCCGGGCGATCTGCTGGCGCTGAGCGCCTTCGGCGCGGGCCTGACCACCGGCGCCTGCGTGATCCGCTGGACAAAGGAGTAACTTTCCTACCGCTGGACGAGGGTGCACATCCCTTTTCCATATAGAAAATCAACACACATTGGAGGAGACTATCATGGATTTTGAGACCATCGCTGCGAAGCTCGCCGACTACAAGGGCATCGACGTATCCACCATCACCCCGGACTCCACCTTTGAGGAGCTGGCCGTGGACTCCCTGGACATCGCGGATCTCGTGATGCAGATCGAGGACGAGCTGGGCGTGAGCATCGAGCTCGACCACGATGTGACCGATATGAAGGCGCTGATGGCCCGCATCGAAGAGGCGAAGAAGGCATGATTCATACCGACATCTGCGATCGGATCGGCATCGAGTATCCGATCTTTCAGGGCGGCATGGCCTGGGTGAGCGAACACATCCTCGCCGCCGCGGTCTCCAACGCGGGCGGCCTGGGCATCATCTCCGCGATGAACGCCCCGGGCGAGTACCTCCGTCAGGAGATTCGCGCCTGCCGCGAGCTCACGGACAAGCCCTTCGGCGTGAACGTGATGCTGATGAGCCCCCACGCGCCGGAGGTGGCCAGGGTCATCCTCGAGGAGAAGGTGCCGGTGGTCACCACCGGCGCGGGCCTGCCCGGCGTATACATGAAGGAGTGGGTGCCGGCGGGCATCAAGGTGGTGCCCGTGGTGCCGTCCACCGCGATCGCCAAACGCGTGCAGCGCGAGGGCGCGGTGGCGGTGATCGCCGAGGGCTGCGAATCCGGCGGCCACATCGGCGAGCTGACGACCATGGCGCTGGTTCCCCAGGTGGTCGACGCGGTGGACATCCCCGTGCTGGCCGCCGGCGGCATCGGCGACGGGCGCGGCGTCGCGGCGGCGTTCATGCTGGGCGCGCGCGGCGTGCAGGTGGGCACGCGCTTCCTGGTGGCGCATGAGTGCCAGGTGCATCAGAACTACAAGGACAAGATTCTGAAGGCGCGCGACATCGACACCATGGTCACCGGCAAGCGGCTGGGCCATCCGGTGCGCTGCCTGAAGAACCCCTTCGCCAACGAGTTCGCGAAGATGGAGTACAACTCCAACATCACCAACGAGGAAATCGAGAAGTTTGGCGCGGGCTCCCTGCGCCTGGCCGCCGTGGAGGGCGATGTGAACAGGGGCAGCTTCATGTCCGGCCAGATCGCCGCGCTGGTGAAGAAGGAGCAGAGCGCCCGGGAAATCATCGAGGAGATGTTTGCCGAGGCGGAGAAGCTGCTGGCCGGAGGCGCGCAATGGGTAAAGTAGCATTCGTATTCGCCGGGCAGGGCGCGCAAGTTCCGGGGATGGGGCGGGAGCTCTACGAGAGCTCTCCCGCCGCCCGGGCGGTGTTCGACCGCGCCGAGGCGCTGCGGCCGGGCTTGCAGAAGCTGTGCTTTGACGGCCCCGCCGAGGAGCTGAACGTCACGATCAACACCCAGCCCTGCCTGTTTGCCATGGACTACGCCTGCGCGGAGGCCGTCGCCGAGGCGGGCGTCCGTCCCGACTGCTGCGCGGGCTTCTCCCTCGGGGAGGTGGCCGCCGCCGGCTTTGCGGGGGCGATGGACTTCGAAAGCGCGTTTCGCTTCGTGCTGCGCCGCGCCGAGGCCATGCAGGCTTGCAGCGAGAAGGTGCGCGGCGCGATGGGCGCGGTGCTCCGGCTCACGCCCGAACAGGTGGAGGGCATCTGCGCGGAATTCCCGGGCCAGGCCTTCCCGGTCAACTACAACTGCCCCGGCCAGACGGTGGTGTCCTGCGCGGAGGAGGTCTACGACGCGCTGGCGGCGCGCGTGGCCGAGCAGAAGGGCCGCATTCTGCGGCTGAAGGTCAGCGGCGCGTTCCACACGCCCTGGATGGTCGACGCGACGCGGGCGCTGGAGAAGATCCTATCCCGTCAGCCGCTGAACCCCACGTGCATTCCGCTCTACGCGAACGTGAACGCCCGGCCCTACGGCGGGAACGCCGCCGAGCTGCTGGCGAAGCAGGCTTCGAACCCGGTGCGCTGGCAGGCGACGATTGAGAACATGATCGCCAACGGCGCGGATACTTTCATCGAGGTGGGCGCGGGCAAGACCCTCTCCGGGCTGATCCGCAAGACCGACGCGAACGTCCGCGTGTTCAATGTGGAGAAGCCGGAGGACATCGACAAATTGAAGGAGGCGCTGGCAAATGGCTAAGATCGCGCTCGTAACGGGCGGCTCCCGCGGCATCGGCCGCGCCATCGCGCTGAAGCTGGCGGAGGCCGGCTGCGACGTGGCCATCGTCTACGCGGGCCGGGAGGACGCGGCCAACGCGACCGCGGCCGAAATTGAGGCGAAGGGCACGCGCGCGCTGGCGCTCAAATGCGACGTATCCGACGCCGCGCAGGCGATCTCAACCGTAAATCAGGTCATCGAGACGCTGGGCGCGCCGGACATCCTGGTCAACAACGCGGGCATCATCCGCGACGGGCTGACCATGCGCATGAAGCCGGAGGACTTTTCCGCCGTCATCGACACCAACCTGAACGGCGCGTTTCACATGATCCGCGCGTGCCTGCCCGCCTTCGTGCGCAGGCGCTCCGGCAGGATCATCAACATATCGTCCGTGTCCGGCATGATGGGCAACGCCGGCCAGGCCAACTACTCCGCCAGCAAGGCGGGGCTGATCGGGCTGACCAAGACCATCGCCCGGGAGGTCGCCGCGCGGGGCATCACCGTGAACGCCGTCGCGCCGGGCTTCATCGAGACGGACATGACGAAGGGCATGAGCGAAGCTGCGCTCCAGGCGGGGCTCGCCGCGGTGCCCATGGGCCGCATCGGCAAGCCCGAGGACGTGGCGAACGCCGTGGCGTTTCTGGCGAGCGACGCGGCCGCTTACATCACGGGCTGCGTCCTCAAGGTGGACGGCGGCATGTATATCTGATTTCCTGAGCGCAGGGCTCAAAACTAGGGGGACATATTCGCATGAACAGAGTAGCCATCACCGGCATGGGCGCGATCACGCCCGTCGGCAACGATGTGGAGACATTTTTTGAGAGCCTCAAGAACGGCGTGTGCGGCGTGGGCAGAATCACCCGCTTCACGGCGGACGACCTCAAGGTGCACGTGGCCGCGGAGGTCAAGGACTTCGATCCCGAGAAGTTCGGCATCTCCAAGGGCGACGCCCGCCGCATGGACATCTACTGCCAGTACGCCGTGGCCGCCGCCATTCAGGCCGTGGAGGACAGCGGGATCGCCGGAACCGTCGCGCCCGAGCGCTTCGGTGCCTACGTGGGCAGCGGAATCGGCGGCATCAGCACCATCATGGCCGAGTGCGACAAGCTGGACAAGCGCGGCGCGTCGCGCATCTCACCGCTGTTCGTGCCGATGATGATCTCGAACATCGCGGCGGGCCAGATTGCCATCCGCTTTGGCTGCAAGGGCCCGAGCCTGCCGGTGGTCACCGCCTGCGCCACCTCCACCAACACCATCGGCGAGGCATTCCGCGCCATCAAGCACGGCTACGCCGACGCGATCCTCGCGGGCGGAAGCGAGGCGGCGGTCAACGCGCTCGCCATCGGCGGCTTCGCCAACATGAAGGCGCTGTCCACCTCGGAGGATCCGAACGCGGCCTCGCTGCCGTTTGACAGGCGCAGGGGCGGCTTCGTGCTGGGCGAGGGCGCGGGCATCGTGGTGCTGGAGAACTACGACCACGCGGTCGCGCGCGGCGCACACATCTACGCCGAGCTCACCGGCTACGGCAACACCTGCGACGCGCACCACATCACCGCGCCCGATCCCGAGGGCGTGGGCGGCGCGCGCGCCATCCGCATGGCGTGGGAGGAGGGCGGCTGCCCCGAGGGGACGCTCTACATCAACGCCCACGGCACCGGAACGCCGCTGAACGACTCCACCGAGACCAAGGCCGTCAAGCTGGCCCTGGGCGAGGACGCGGCCCGCGCGGCGCTGATCAGTTCCACCAAGTCCATGACCGGCCACATGCTGGGCGCGGCGGGCGCGGTGGAGTGCATCGCCTGCGCGCTGGCGCTCTCCCGCGGCGTGATCTTCCCGACCATCCACCTGAACGAGCCCGATCCGGAATGCGACCTGAACTATGTGCCCAACGCGGCGCTGGAGGTGCAGGCGGAGTCCGCGCTCTCGGCCTCGCTGGGCTTCGGCGGGCACAACGCCTGCATCGCGCTCCGGCGCGTCTGAGGAGGGGGATTCGATGAATCGCGAGGAGATCATGCAAATTCTGCCCCACCGGGACAGCATGCTGCTGCTGGACGAGGCGTGGAAGGATGAAGATGGCGCGGCACACGGCAGGTACACCGCGAAGGGAACGGAGTGGTTCTTCGACGGCCACTTCCCGGGCAACCCGGTGATGCCTGGCGTGGTGCAATGCGAGATCATCGCGCAGGCGAGCTGTATGCTGTTTGCAGGCGAGCTGCAGGGGAAGACCGCCTACTACGCGGGCATCGACAAGGTGCGCTTCCGCCGGATGGTGCGCCCGGGAGACACGCTGGAGATCACCTCCACGCTGCTGCGCTCAAAGATGAACATGTACGTGGTCAGGGGCGAGGCGCGGGTGGACGGCGAGCTGTGCGCGTCGGGCGAATTTTCATTCATCATACCGCAGTGAGCGCCGCGCCGGTAGCGAATGTTCGCGGGCGCGGCGGAATGCTGCAGATCTATAGAAGCTGGAGAGAATGACCGTGAATCGAAGTCTGTTTGGCTGGGGACACGCCGCGCAGGAGACGGCGGGGGCGTTTGCCCCGAGGGTGCCGGCACCCCCGGAGCAGCCCTACACCTCCTGCCCGGAGTGCAAATCCCTCTACCTGTCCGAGGAGCTGCACCGCGGGGGCGGGGTGTGCCCCGTGTGCAATCACCATATCCGCATCCCCGCGCGGGCGCGCATCGCGTTTTTCGCCGATCCGGGGAGCTTTTGGGAATTCTGGCCCGAGCTGCAGGGCGGCGATCCGCTGGGCTTCCCCAACTACGCGAAGAAGCTGGCGCAGGCGCGCGCGAAATCCGGCGAGAGCGAAGGCGTTCTCACCGGCGAGTGCACCATCGGCGGAAACCAGACCTGCGTGTTCGCCATGGATCCGAGCTTCGTGATGGGTTCCATGGGAACCGCCGTGGGGGAGAAGATCACCCGCCTGTTCGAGCACGCGGCGGAGAAGCGGTTGCCGGTGGTGGGCTTCTGCCTCTCCGGCGGTGCGCGGATGCAGGAGGGCGTGCTTTCGCTGATGCAGATGGCCAAGACCACCGGCGCGGTCAAGCGCCACTCGGACGCGGGCGGGCTGTTCATATCCGTGCTGTGCGATCCCACCACCGGCGGCGTGATGGCGAGCTTCGCCATGGAGGGCGACATCATCATCGCCGAACCGAACGCGCTGTGCGGCTTCGCGGGGCAGCGCGTGATCGAGCAGACGATCCGCCAGCAGCTCCCGCCGGGCTTCCAGCGGGCGGAGTTCTTGCTGGAGAAGGGCTTTGTGGACATGGTCTGCGACCGCCGCGAGCTGCGCGGCCGGCTCGCGGAGATTCTGCGGCTGCATCGAAGGGGGGCGGTCTGACGTGCGCGCGTACGACGCGGTGCTCGCCTCGCGCAGCAATCGCCGGCCCACGGCCAAGACCTACATCGGCCGCATGATCGACGGCTTTATCGAGATGCACGGCGACCGGCGCTTCGGCGATGATCACGCCGTGATCGCGGGCATCGGCCTGCTGGACGGCGCGCCGGTGACGGTGATCGGCATCGAGAAGGGCTCCACCACGGACGAGAAGATCTACCGCAACTTCGGCCAGGCCAATCCCGAGGGCTACCGCAAGGCGCTTCGCCAGATCAAGCTGGCGGAGAAGTTTCACCGCCCGATTTTGTGCCTGGTGGACACGGCGGGCGCGTACCCGGGCCTGGGCGCGGAGGAGCGCGGTCAGGGGCAGGCCATCGCCGAAAACATGTACGAATTGATGACCGTGCGCACGCCGGTTTTGAGCGTCGTGGTGGGCGAGGGCGGCAGCGGCGGCGCGCTGGCGCTGGCCGTGGCCGACGAGGTGTGGATGCTCGAGGACGCCTACTATTCGGTGATCTCGCCGGAGGGCGCGGCCAGCATCCTGTGGAAGGATTCCACCCAGGCCGAGCGCGCGGCGGAATGCCTGAAGCTCACGGCGGGGGATCTCAAAAATCTGGGCGTGATCGAGCGCATCATTCCCAACGCCGACCTCGCAGGCGCGCACATGGACGCGCTGCGGCGGGCGATCTCCGAAAAGCTGCGCGAGAAGGGCGCGCTGGACACCTACGACCTGCTGGAGCAGCGCTACCAGCGGTTCCGCCGGATAGGGGGCGACTTCCAGTGATCGCGATCGTGACCGATTCCACCGCCTGCATCACCCACGCCGAGGCAGCCGAGCTCGGCGTGGTGGTTGTGCCCATGAGCTACACCCTCGCCGGCGGGCAGAGCTTCAGCGAGGGCTGCATGGAGGAGGACGACACGGCGGAGGTTCAGGTCGCAGACGGCATCGCGGACGTGCGCACCAGCCAGGCGTCGGCCAATAGCTTCTTTAACACCTTTCGCTGGCTGCGCCGCGCGGACTATGAGATACTCTGCATCACGATCTCCTCGAAGCTGAGCGGCACCTACAACAACGCAGTGCAGGCCGCCCGCAGGATGCAGGGCCACCACATTCAGGTGGTGGATTCGCTGTGCGCCTGCTCGGGTTTGTACCTGCTGATTCGGGAGGCGAGCCGCATGATCGGCGAGGGGAGCGGATTGAGTTCCACGGCCAGGCAGATCCTCCGGCTGCGCGAGCGCGTGCGCACCTGCTTCTCCGTGGACGATCTCGCGCCGCTGCGCCGCGGCGGACGGCTGGGAGCCGTGCGCACGGGCGTGTCCGCGATGCTCAACATCAAGCCGATTCTGGAGCTGCGCGACGGCGCGGTGGTGCACACCGGCATCTCGCGCGGCAAGATCGACCAGTGCAACAAGCTGGTAGCCTTCTGCGAGGGCGCGAGCGGCCGCATCGCCGTGGAGAGCTTTCTGGGCGACGACGCGGCGGCGCGGCTGTCGATCAAGCTGGCGCGGGAGGACCGGGAGGTCGAGCGCCGACGGGTGGGCCCGGTGCTGGGCGCGCACCTGGGCCGCGGCTGCGTGGGCGTGACCTACATCGAACCCTTAAAACAATGACGTAAAACATCGCCCTGAACTTCATGCCGAAGTTCAGGGCGATCAATCGACCGGCACTTCTATTTGAACCGGGCATCGCCCGGGAGGGTCAGCCAAGCTGCTGCTTCATCTGGGAAAACTTCTGCTTGGCCTCGTCAATCTCCGTCTGCGGAGCGTTCTTGGTGGCATACCAACCCAGTTGGCTCATCTTGTCGAACACGGCGTACTGATTGTTGAAGCAGCCGTTTAGGTTGTCGCTCAGAACCTGTCTGAGCTCGGGACAAGTCGCCTCGGGAATAAAGGTGGAGTAACCGTCGGCCAGGTATTTCTCCTGGGCCAGCAGGTCCTCCATGCGGTCCTGATCCGTGAAGCAGGCACCGTTCGCACAGTTGGTCATTTCGCTTCTCCTCCTTGATTCCGCGCGTCAGGCGTGGCTGTTGAGATAGTTGAACAGCCGGTCGAACCGCTGCCGGTGGTCATTGGCGAGCTGTGTCGCGATGGCCTTGAGCTGCGGGTCGCCGAAGCTGGACGCGTAGAATTCCGCCTTTCTGCAGGCCACGTATTCGTGCTGCATCTGGTCGCCCAGAATGGTCAGGCTCTTGGTTTGAATCATGGAATTGTTCTGCATTGCTTTTCACTCCCCGTCGGTCGATCGCGCTTAGCTTGCGCCGGCGAATGGAGTGTTATCCAGCCAGTTTTTTGAAAAATTGACCCGCCGTGCGCCGGTGGGTCAATTCAATGAAGTCCGATGTGCCGCGTTAATGAGCTCGATGTGAAAGGTGCCAGGGCCGCGATTTTGTGTTTCTCTCTCCGCTTGCGCGGCGCATTGCTTCCAAAAATTGGACGCCAGAACCGCCGCGCGCATCGCGTCCGGTTCCACGGCGGCGAACGCTCCGCAGAGCGCGGAGAGCATGCAGCCGGAACCCGTGACCATCGGAATCCAGTCGCTGCCGCCCTCGACGCGCGAATTTCGGGTTCCGTCGGAGATGTGGTCGGCCTTTCCGCTCAACAGGACGGCCGCGTTCAGTTTGCGCGCGAGCGCCGCCGCGCATTCCGCGCGCGCCGCTTCGTCCGCGTCGGAGGCGCTGTCCACGCCGCGCTCGCGGGCCGCTTCGCCCAGCAGCGCGCGGGCCTCGCTCAGATTGACGCGCACGATCGCAGGGGTAAACTGTCGCAGCATTTTTTCGATGTTTGCGAGCCTCCAGGCGCTTGCGCCCGCGCCCACCGGGTCGAGCACGCAGGGCTGCCCCAGTTCGTTCGCGAGTTTGCCGCGCCGCGCGCAGAGTTCGTAGCGCTCCGCGTCGGGCGTGCCCAGGTTCAGCACCGCGGCGGAGGAGATGGCGGCGATGTCCGCCATCTCCTCCGGGGCCTGCGCCATCATCGGGCTCGCGCCGACGGCGAGCAGAAGGTTCGCGCAGTCGTTCGCGGTCACAATGTTCGATACGCAGTGAACCAGCGGCCGCTCGCTTCGAATGCGGCGCAGTGCCTCGGTCAACTCGGTCATTTCGCTCCTCCCAGCGCGGCCTGCATCCGCTCGAGCGCGCCGGCGCGCTTCAGGGTGTACACCAGGATGCCCGCCAGGATCGATCCGCCGGCCGTGGAGATCAGGAAGGGCACGATGTAGGCATAGACGGCCACGCTCTGGCCCATCAGCAGCGTGGCGACGGGGTAGGCGCACAGCCCGCCCAGCACCGACGTGCCGAATACCTCGGCGATCAGCGTCGCGGGCAGGTTCTGCGAGAAGTGGAAGACCAGGCCGCAGAGCAACGCGCCGGCCATGCTTCCGGGGAAGGCCATCAGGCTGCCCAGCCCCAGCAGGTTGCGGATCAGGCTCGCGACGAAGGCCACGGCAACACCGTAACCAGGGCCGAGCAGCACCGCGCAGAGCACGTTCACCATGTGCTGCACCGGCGCGCAGCGGCTACCGAACACGGGCACCTGAAGCGTGCTTCCCACCACAGCGACGGCGCAGAACATGGCCGCCACGGTCCATTTGCGAATTTGACTGGATTTCATAATCATATCTCTCCTTTGGCGATATTCGGATGCGAGAAGGGCGTGCAGACAGCGCTCTTCCCTTGGATGCGGGCGATCCGCCCGCGGGGAAAATCGGTCGAAGCTTGCTGGCTTCCTCTCACGCCGGAACACGGCTTCCCATCGCTGTTTGCGGCATCCGAACGCAGGGCGCTCCCCCTCCGTCCGCCCCGGTTCCGCCGGGGGCCGGCGAGCGCGCCTCCCTTCCAAATGAGATTTCAGACGGGTCAAAAACAGGAGCCGCCCGCCGGGCGTCTCCTCGCAGAATTTCTCGCGGAAAACTCCCTACGGCGGTACGAACCGCATCAGGTCGAGGGTCGAAGCGCGCGCTTCCTCTCAGCCAAAGGCTCCCCTGTTTTCTGAACAGATGGTAGCACAGATTCGCTTTTTTGTCAATATTGTTTTGATACAATAGATAGGTAACAGAAGGAGGAAGAAAAACAGAGAGCCAAATGATAGAATGTAGCTGCAAAACACAAGGACTATCACAGGAGGGGCTCTCTGCATGAATAGGATAGCACATGTTGTATGTTGTAAAGGGTGATTCACACATCACCCAATACATCACGACTGCGGCTCATTTGTGGCGAATGGTTCCTGGCAGTTGTGGGAAAGGAGGAACTTTCGTTTCCGGTTCAACTGTCCTCATTCGACCTTGAAAGGAGACCGCTATGGATCAATCCAATCTGGCTCGTTCCCTTGATTTTCCCAGTCCGGCGCTGCTGGATACCCGGCGCTACGAGATCGGGAGGTATGGGCGCTTGCGCCTTGCGTTTCTCAGGGAGAAGCATCCCGATGTCTATACCACGCTCATCTTCACCGGCGAGCTGGGGCCGCAACTCGTAGAGTTCAACGCCGCTTGCCGCGAGAGGGTTCTCTCACTCACCGAGGAGCTTGCGCGGCGGGAGGGCGTGACCGAACAGCTCAAGCGCACAGATCAGCTCGCGTGGGTTGGGCAGATGAACAATCTCCGGCACCGTGCCGAGGAGATCGTCCTGCGGGATATGGTTTGTTCCCTGTGATTGAATCAATCCGAAGTGCCGCTGTGCTTCCCGCGCGGCGGCACTCTTGTATTATTCGCCGCGCTCGCGCACTTTCCTGCGTCCTTGCCAGATTTTTTGCTCTTTCATCGTTGAGAACGGACACCGCTGCTATAGTATGCCCTATGCCTTCAACTGAGCTTGCACTTCCCGGCTGAGCCGGATTCGGCATATGCCGTATCTTTGCGGTGCGCGCTCGATTATCGTGTTCGGCAGCCGGTTCAACCATTTTCTGCTGAAATTCGTGTTCCCGTACCAACAATCAAAACTTGCCACAGGAAGCACGATCCACTCCGTATCCTCCCATTGGTTCGCAAGGTAGTAGCAGATCACGTCCGATGCCACCTCAAGCGGCACTCCGTTCAAGTCTGTTTTCTTCAGTTGTTCAACGAAGCTCTCTGGTAGAACGTACTCCTCCATCCGCAGACTTCCAGCGTCCAGCGCGTCCGCAAGGATGTCGTCGAAGCGCAGTATCCACGCGCCCTTTGTTCTGCGATCAAAGATCGGTATTTGAAGCTGCCGCACCTTTGATTTCCATTCGCGGGTAAAACGCATTGATATTTCTCCGCATTTTTTCTGTGC
>CANQEW010000062.1 GCA_947596085.1 uncultured Clostridia bacterium
CCGGAAGCGCATATTTTGTGTTATACTGGTCATGAGGGTCTGGACTCCTTCCGTTCGTTTTGTTTCACAACTTCAACGATAACAGATGTGTCCAGTCCCTCTTTTTCTTCTCCTCCTTTCCAATATGTATTGTAAGCCTACAATCAGTAAAATCTGTAGGAAACAGTGGAAATTCAGACTTCACTATGTTATAATACATTTGTATATATGGATATTCACATTGAATTGACAAGGATTCAAAGATGGGAGCATCGGCATGAGGATTCTGTCTTTTTCTGGTTTAATTCCGGAACAGATTTGCGATACCGTTCGCTTTATTCGATGGCAGGGAGATCAAACCATCTCTCATTATTGTGGATACGCAGCGGACTTCATATCGCAGGTGACAAATGATTCGAGTATTGACGGTGCCGTCTATCCCCGCACCTGTGACAGCAGTCGCAGCATGACGAGCTATCTGGATGCCTGCAGCAAATTTGCCCATTCGCTGCACATTCCATCCGGGCAAAATGCATCGGCCATTCGTTATTTTGCAGCGGATATACATCTCTATCAACAAGCCGTAGAGGATTATTACGGAATATCCATCACCGATATTCCAGAACGCATCGACATGATCAACGCGCGAAATCAGGCGATTGCCAAATTGTATGCGCACCTGCCGGAGTTTTCCTTCTCGGCGTATCTCAGCATGCTCCATGTGCTTTTGCAGACACCGCTGAGGGAACAGACGATCCCAGAAGATTTGCCTGGCCGACATGCCGGAAGAAAGCGAATCTATCTAGTGGGTTCTCTGTTGTCTTCCTCTTTTATCGTTGAGGCAATGGAACAGGCCGGTCTTTCCGTCGTCGGTGACCGGCTGACCGAATCCAAGCGCCTGTTTTCCGCGCCGCAAGTATCCACACAGGGTGACTTATACGAAAATATCGCGAGAAGCATCCTGAAAACGCCCTCGTCGCCTTCGCAGAATCGTTTTAATGAGATTCTCCGAGAAGACATGGCTGAGATTCGTGACAAACAAATAGAAGGCGTCGTTTTCATCACCCAAAAATTCTGCGAGCCCTACGATTATCTGTTCTCCAGTTACAAACAGATGCTGGACGAACAAAGTATTCCGGTTTTGCATTTAGCACTGTCCGGATCCACGGATCGCCGCGCTTTTGATGCCTCTCTGCAGGCTTTTGCGGATATTCTATAAGGAGGCAGTTATGACAAAATCACCCTTGCAGATTCAAGCCAAGCTAATGCGGACATATTATAAGAATTTTTCCAAGTATACAAAGGGACATCCGCCTGCTCGCAAGGTCGCATGGGTCACGGCGTTCACCCCTGTGGAAATTTTGGAAGCGCTGGATATCGAATATATCTATCCGGAAAGCTATGCGGCCGTCATCGCGGCCAGTGGGAAAGAGCGTACCCTGTTGGAAGAGAGTGAGCGCATGTCCCTGTGTCGGGATTGTTGCTCTTATTCTTGTTGCTTCAACGGCGGCTTGTCCTTGAGCGATACCCCCCCCCGAGGGCTTCCGCCGATGCCGGATGTGCTGATTGCCACCAACAATCAGTGCAACACCCTGCCAAATTGGTGGAGTGCGCTTGCAGAGCATTATAATATTCCATTGATCGTTCTGGACTATCCCGGAGAAAACGCGGATCGAAAGCGCGCCTTTGAATACGTCTCCGCGCAGCATCAATCTCTGATTGCACAGATGGAGCAGCTCAGCGGCAATACGTTGGATGTGGCTCGTGTCTCAGATCTGATTCAGAATAGCCGGGAAAGCGTCCGCGCATGGGGGCATGTTGTGGACATGCTGTCGGTGCGCGATATTTCCCCAACCCTGCTGTTTGACGGCATCTCTTTCCTCATCACGGCTCGCTGCAAACCGGAGACAGCTGAGTTGTACACCGCTATGGCGGAAGAATTCTCTGAACAGCCGCCTGCGGATCCACGCAAACCCGCTCTATTTTGGCTCGGATATCCCCTTTGGTACCATTCCGAGCGCTATCTTTCCGAGTTGTTGGACGGCTGCCGGATCAGCGGCTCCAATTACATCACCTGGTGGAGTCTCGATTATCTTGGTGACACGCCCATGGAGCAGTTGTTCTCCGCGTACAATTATACTTTCCTGAATCTGACGCCCGAAACCAAACGGGCGCGGCTTTCGGAATGTATACGCAAATCCGGGGCGGTCGGTGCGATTACGCTGCACAACAAGAGCTGCAAGTGTGACTTTGTGTCCGCGCGCCACATCGCGATTCCTCAAGCGGAACTGGAAATTGACATGATCGATCGAGACTTCCTGGATATGGAACGGGCAAAGCGCCAAATGGATATCCTGATGGAAAGCATATGCGCCGAATCGGTATAGACGTCGGATCGACGTTCACCAAGTACTGCATCTGGGATGCGGCTCTTGAGAAAATGGAGCTGTTTTCCGAACGGACTCCTTCGCGGCAGAGAGAGTATTTCACGCAAAAACTCATCCAGCTTCAAACCGACTATGCGGAGAGTTCCATTGTAAGCTGCGGATACGGCCGTAAAAACGTAAGCTTTGACAAGACGGTATCCGAACTGACGGCGCTTGCCGCGGGCGCAGAACATCAGTGCCCGGGTTGTTCGGTTGTGCTGGATATCGGAGGCCAAGATACCAAACTGATTCGCCACGAAGACGGAAAGCTGAAAGCGTTCTTTGTCAATGAAAAATGTGCTGCTGGCTGCGGTCTCTTTCTGGGAAACACCTTGAATATGCTTCAATGGGAATTTGAAAAGCTCGATTTGACGGATGCCGCGCTCCCCGATCTGCGCCTATCCTCGGTTTGTGCGGTATTTGCCCAAAGCGAAATTGTAGAACTGGTAGCGGCCGACGTTCCCGAATGGGAGATCATCCGTGCAGTCCTGGTGCAGATTCTGATGCAAGCCAGGGCGCTCTTGATGAAGGTGAATTGCAGCGAAATCGTTCTGTCGGGTGGTTTGAGTTGCATACCCGGAATCGGACATTTCGCGGAAAGTATATTGGAAAAGCGAATTCTCATCCCGGATAACGGCGCATATCTTTCCGCGATTGGCTGTACGCAAATGATTTTATAATTAAAGGAGAGAAGAATGATGGAAGTCAGGGATGGATTAAGATATTTAAGGACGCATCAATGGATGAAGGAGGAGGACGGTCAGGTTGTGATCGGCATCACGGATTACGCGCAGATGCAGCTGCATTCCGTGGTATTCGTAAACCTCCCCGAAGCAGACGAGCACGTCACGGCCGGAAAGTCCTTTGCGGAGGTGGAATCTGTAAAGGTGGTCTCGGAGGTGCACTCCCCCGTCACTGGAACGGTAAGCGAAATCAATGAGGCTTTGCTGGATGAACCGGAACAGTTAAACAGCGATCCTTACGACGCCTGGTTGATTAAAGTCTCGGAGATAACGGAAAGGGCGGATCTGCTGACCGCTGATGAATACCGGGATTTCTTGGAAACGCTCAAGGGTTGACGAAGTGTCCAGCCAGTTTAAGAAAGGTTGAAAAGCATGGAAAAGCACTTTGATCTGGTTGTCATCGGAGGCGGTCCCGGTGGATACACAGCGGCGATCAAAGCCGCCAAGCTGGGATTGCGAACCGCGCTGATCGAAGCGCGGGAACTGGGCGGTACCTGCTTGAATCGGGGCTGCATACCCACCAAAGCCATGCTCCATGCGGCAAAGCTTTTTCGTGACGCCCGAGAGAGTGCGCGCTTCGGCGTCAACACTGCGGGTGTGCAGGCGGACTATGCCGCGATTCTGGAATATCGCAGCCGCACGATTTGCCAATTGACCCAGGGAATAAAACAACTTCTCGCGGCGAACGGCGTGCTGTACGTTCATGGGCAGGGAATGCTCCTTCCCGAACGGACGGTACGAATCGACGTGTCGGATGGCGAATCCATAATTCATGGGGAAAATATCCTTCTCGCTACAGGTTCCAAGCCTAAAATGCTGCCCGTACCGGGCATGTCCCTCGCGGGAGTGCTGGACAGCGACGGTTTGTTCGCACTGAAAGAGCTGCCTCAGAGTCTGATCATCATTGGCGGCGGTGCCATCGGAGTGGAGTTGGCTGAAGTGTTTTCTTCGCTCGGAAGCAGGGTGACCATAATCGAAGCGCAACCCCGGCTGTTGCCCGGAATGGATCGGGAAATCTCCCAGAATTTGCGCATGATCCTAAAGCGGCGCGGCATAGAACTTCACCTCGGCGCCGGTCTGCGGGAAATTATTCGAGAAGGAGAACTTTTAAAATGTCTCTTTGAAGAGAAGGGGCAGACTGCCTCCGCCACGGCGCAATACGTTCTCTGCGCTGTGGGGCGCCGCCCCAATACAGATGGATTGTTCAGCGATGATGTGAAACCGCAGATCAATCGGGGGGCTGTAGTTGTCGATGCGGCGTTTCAAACGAGTCTCGATCATGTTTATGCCATCGGAGACTTAATTGGAGGGGGACTTGCGCATAGCGCCAGCGCGCAAGGAATGGCAGTAGCGGAGCATTTGGCGGGTACTCCATCCTTGGGAAATTTGTCGGTAATTCCCCACTGCGTCTATACGAATCCCGAGATTGCTTCCGTGGGAATCTCAGAGGATATGGCCAGCGCGCAGGGAATTTCGATTCGTGTCGGAAAATACCTCATGAGCGGCAACGGAAAATCTATGATTGAAGGTGTGGAACGCGGATTCATTAAGATCATCGCCTCCGAATCCGATGGACAGATTCTGGGCGCACAGCTGATGTGCGGGCGCGCCACAGACATGATCGGGGAATTGACGACAGCGATTGCGAATCACATGAGCGCCGCACAGCTCCTGCGCGGCATGCGTGCTCATCCCAGCTTCAATGAGGGAATTGGAGAAGCGCTGGAAGAACTGGCAGGCGGTGCGATCCACGTGATGCCGAAGACTGCATTGTAACTCAATGCGCCACAGATGCAAAGCGCCCTGCGCGTATGCGCAGGGCGCTTTGCCGTCATCCTTAGTCTGCGCCGAGGTAGGCTTCCTTCACCTGCTCGTTGTTGAGCAGCGATTCGCCCGTGCCGGTCAGCGTGATGCGGCCGGTCTCCAGCACCAGACCGAAGTCCGCGCAGCGCAGCGCGGCGTTGGCGTTCTGCTCGATCAGCAGAATCGTGATGCCCTCGCTCTTGAGGTCGCGAATGATGGAGAAGATGTCCTTCACCACCAGTGGCGCGAGGCCCAGCGACGGTTCGTCCATCATCATCAGCTTCGGCCTCGCCATCATCGCGCGGCCCACGGCAAGCATCTGCTGCTCGCCGCCGGACAGCGTGCCCGCCAGCTGCCACTCGCGCTCCTTCAGGCGCGGGAAGCGGCGGTAGATGTCCTGGATGGTCTCCTCGATTTCGTCCTTGTCCTGGCGCAGGTACGCGCCGATCTTGAGGTTCTCCTTCACCGTCAGGTTCACGAACACCCGCCGCCCCTCGGGCACCAGCGAGATGCCGGTGGATACGATGCGCTGGGGATTCAGGTTCGTGATGTCCTGACCCATGAAGTTGATGCTGCCGGAGGCAGGCTTCACCAGGCCGCTGATGGCGCGCAGCGTCGTGGACTTGCCCGCGCCGTTCGCGCCGATCAGGGTCACGATCTGGCCCTGCTCCACGTCGAAGCTGATGCCCTTGAGCGCCTCGATGCCGCCGTAGCTGACCTTCAGGTTGGTGACTTTGAGCATGTTCATTCTTCATCCACCCCCAGATACGCCTTGATGACCGCGGGATTGTCGCGCACTTCCCTGGGCGTGCCCTCGGCGATCTGGCTGCCGAAGTCGATCACGTAGATGCGGTCCGAGATGCCCATCACCAGGCTCATGTGATGCTCGATCATGAACACCGTGAGGTTGAACTTCTCCTTGATAAACTGGATGAACGCGCCCAACTCCTCGGTTTCCTGCGGGTTCATACCCGCGGCCGGCTCGTCCAGCAGCAGCAGCTTCGGATGCGTCGCCAGCGCGCGCACGATCTCCAGGCGCCGCTGCTGGCCGTAGGGCAACGATGTGGCCAGCTCATCGGCCACGCCGTCCAGTTCCACGATTTTGAGAAGCTCCATGACCTCCTCGCGCATCTGCTTCTCCTCCCTGGCGTTCAGCCGGAAGGTGGAGGTCAGCAGGTTGCTCGTGCGGCGCATGTGCATGGCGATCAGCACGTTGTTGAACACCGACTGGCTCTTGAACAGGCGAATGTTCTGGAAGGTGCGGGCGATGCCTAGGGCGGTGATCCTGTCCGGCGTCTGCACGACCTTCTTGCTGTACTTGCCGGCGTTCTTGCCCTGATAGCCGCGCTTCATCCTGCCGGAGGGGAAGTTCTCCACGATGGTCTTGCCGTAGTAATCCACCCGGCCGTTGGTCGGCTCATACACGCCGGTGATGCAGTTGAACGCGGTGGTCTTGCCCGCGCCGTTGGGGCCGATCAGGGCGACGATCTCGCCCTCGTTGACGTCCATGGAGAGGTTGTTCACCGCGACGACGCCGCCGAACTGCATCGTCACGTTTTCCACGTGCAATACGTTCTGACTCATCCCTGCGCCCCCTCCTTCTTCTTTTTCCTGTTGAACAGATCCCAGAGCTCCTTATCGCCCATGATGCCCTTGCGGAAGAACAGCACCACGATCATGATGATGATCGAGAACACCACCAGGCGGAAGCCGTTGCGCAGCAGCGGAACCTCCCAGCCGCCGATCACCTGCTTCTGATCGAGGAAGCGCAGCCACCACTCGCTGCACGCCACGAAGAGGAAGGAGCTCAGGCAGCTGCCCGTCACCGAGCCGATGCCGCCGATCACGACGATCAGCAGAATTTCGTAGGTCATGGCTGAGGTGAAGCTCTTGGCCTGCACGGAGTTCATGTACATGGCCAGCATCGCGCCGCCCACGCCCGCGAAGAAGGAGCTGATGCAGAAGGCGCTGCGCTTGTGGTGCGCCAGGTTGATGCCCATGGCCTCGGCGGCGACTTCGTCGTCGCGAATGGCGATGAACGCGCGGCCGTAGGTGGAGCGGATCAGCAGCACGATGATGAGGATGCACACGCCCGAAATCAGGAATGGTATCAGCGTGGACAGGTACACCACCACCTCGCCGTCGGCGTTCTTGATGTTGAAGTCGTTGAACGTCGGGAAGAGGCGCAGCATGTTGGAACCGTTGGTGAGCGGGCCCAGCTTATCCCACTGGAAGATGGAGCGCATGATTTCGGCGAAGCCCAGCGTGGCGATGGCGAGATAGTCGCTCTTGAGTCGCAGCACGGGCAGGCCGATCAGCAGCGCGCACAGCGCCGCGAGCAGACCGGCGAGGATGATCGCCGGGATCACCGGCAGCGCGAACTGGATGATGCCGCCGTCATAGTACTGATACACCGCCGCGCGCTGCGACACCGGAATGGTGAGCACCGCGTAGGTGTAGGCGCCGATCAGCATGAAACCCGCCTGGCCCAGCGAGAACAGCCCCGTAAAGCCGTTGAGCAGGTTCATCGACACGGCCACCAGCGCGTAGGTCGCGCCCTTCTTGAGCACAGTGAAGAGCATGGACGTGGGCGGCAGGAACTGTTCGGAGATGAACACCGCCGCGTAGATCGCGATCACGATCACCGCCGTGGCGACGGCGCCGGGGGTAATTTTGCGCTTCTGTTTCATCGTGACACCCCCCTCAAACCTTGTCCGTGGTCTTTTCGCCGAACAGGCCCGTGGGCTTGACGACGAGAATCACGATCAGCAGGGCGAAGGTGAACGCGTCCGAGAAGGTGGTCAGTCCCAGCATGGAGCTCGAAATGCCCGCCTTGATCAGTATGATATCCAGGCCCTTGATGATGTTCTCGCAGATGCCGATGATGAACGCGCCCACCACCGCGCCCGGGATGCTCCCGATGCCGCCGAACACCGCCGCGACGAAGGCCTTGAGGCCCGGCATCGCGCCGGAGGTCTGGATGACGGTGGTGTAGTTGGTGAAGTAGAGTACCGAACCCACCGCCGCGAGGAAGGAGCCGATCACGAAGGTCGCGGAGATGACCGAGTTGATGCGGATGCCCATGAGCTGGCTGGTCTCAAAGTCCTTCGATACGGCGCGCATCGCCATGCCCACCTTGGTGTGGTTGATCAGCCAGACCAGCATGACCACCAGCACCAGTGTCAGCACCGGCGTGATCAGCGTAACCACCTTCGTGGTCGCCCCGAAGATCGTCACCGATTCGGAAATCCACGGCACGGTGGGATACTGCTGGTTCAGACCGCCGGTGATGTAGAGCACCAGGTTCTGCAGCGTATAACTCACGCCGATGGCGGAGATCATGATGGACATGCGCGGCGCCTCGCGCAGGGGCTTGTAGGCCACGCGCTCGATCACGAAGCCGATCAGCGCGGTGAGCACCAGCACCAGCGGAATCGAGATGTAGAGCGGAACGCCGCTGGCGGTGATGTAGACCATCAGTATGCCCGCCACCATGAACACATCGCCGTGGGCGAAGTTGATCAGGCGCAGTATGCCGTACACCATCGTATACCCGATGGCGATCAGCGCGTACTGACCGCCCACGGAGATGCCGCTCAGGATGTAGGGCAGCACGGTTTGAAACATGCGGGGAGCCTCCCTTACTTTAAGCGCTTGTGGCGTGGGCGATACCGCCCACGCCGCAAGTCGGGTTTATCCAGGAATCAAATTTGCCATGCGGCGATTATTCGACGCCCTGCACGGTCACGAACTCCCAAACGCCGTCGGCGGTGTTCGCGGTCTTGATGTAGGCGGTGTCGCGGATGGCGTCGCCGTTCTCGGCCTCGAAGGCGATGGCGCCGGACACGCCGTCATAGGTGACGTTCCACAGCGCGTCGTTCACGGCCTTGGGATCGGTGGAGCCGGCGGCCTTCAGAGCCTCCAGTGCCACATAGTAGGCATCGTAACCCATGGCGGAAACCGCGGCGATCATGTCGTTGCCGCCGTTGTTGGTCATGGCCTCGGAATCCTCGTTCAGCCAGGCCTTGATGCCGGAGTCGAACTCGGGAGCGCCGCCCTCCTGATAGAAGGTGCTGACGTAGACCTTGAGGTTCGTGCCGGTCGCGGCCTCGATGACCACGTTGCTGTCCCAGGTGTCGGAACCCAGCAGCGCGAACGCGGCGTTCTGGCTGGCGGCCTGCGCAACGATCTGGGTGATGTAGGCGATGGAGCAGGGAGCGAAGAACACGCCCGCGCCCATGGCCGTCGCGTTGGACAGGTAGGAGGTGAAGTCGGAGGTGCCGGTCGGGAAGGTCTCGTCAACGACGGTGCCGCCCAGGCCCTCGAAAGCCTCCTTGAAGTAGTGCACCAGGCCGACGTCGTAGTCGTTGCCCAGCTCGGCCAGGCAGTAGGCCGTGGTCACGCCCAGCTCCTTATAGGCGTAGTTCGCCAGAACGGTGCCCTGGAAGGGATCCAGGAAGCAGATGCGGAAGTAGTGCTTGTTGCCCGCGGTGACCTGCGGATTGGTGCAGGTGACGCCGATGGCCGGGATGCCCGCGTCGGCGAAGATCGGAGAGCCCGCGATGGACACACCGGAGCCGTAGGAACCCAGCACCACGCTCACGCCCTCGGCAACCAGAGACTGGGCCGCGGAGGGAGCCTTGTCGGTGGAGGAACCGTTGTCCGCGTAGACCAGCTCGACGTCATAGGTCGTGCCGCCGATCTCGACGGTGGGGGTCTCATGGTTTGCGTACTGCATGCCCAGCATCTCCTGCTTTCCGCCGGCGCCGCTGTCGCCGGAAGCCGGCTCAAACACGCCGATCTTGACGGTCTCCGCCATCGCGGCGGCGGACAGGGCGAGCATCAAAACCAATACCAGAGAAAGAATCTTTTTCATTGGAAATGCCTCCTTTATATGATAGGGGTTATTATACAAAAGTATTTTAAAATTTGCAAGCGATTTTTGCAGTTTTTTCTTTTTGAAAATTCCATTTTGAGCGCAATTATCCGCGATTCGCGGGCAAATCGCCGGGATAAATGAAGTTTGAATGCATTCGTCCCTGCAATATTGAAGAAAAAACGTCTGAAATATGGGAAATTCTCCGCTCATTCTGCAACGCTCCCGGCAATTTCCGCGGACGTGTGTCCGTGCGTCGCGGACTGTTAATTTTCCGTTCACGAAAGAAATTCGGCCGCTTGCGCCGCGGCGCTCACCCCGCCAGCATCCGCTGCCGCTCGTACTGCAGCGTGTAGAGCTGGTAGTACCTCCCCTTCTCTCGCAGAAGCTCTTGATGGTTCCCCTGCTCCACGATCCGGCCGTGGGACAGCACGATGATGTTGTCGGCGTGCTGGATGGTGGAGAGTCGGTGCGCGACGATCAGCATCGTGCCGACATTCTTCATCCGCTCCAGCGAATCCTGAATCAGAATTTCGGTTTCCGTGTCGATGTTCGCCGTTGCCTCGTCCAGGATCATGACGGAGGGCCTGTGGATGATGGTGCGGGCGAAGCTGAGCAGCTGGCGCTGGCCGGCGGAGAAATTGTTCCCCCGCTCGCGGACCACCTCGTCCAGTCCGTGCTCCAGGCGGTTGATAAACGCATCGGCGTTGACGTAGCGGCAGGCGCGCATGACTTCCCCGTCCGTCATGCTCTCGGAGCGCAGCACGATGTTGCTGCGGATGTCGCCGGAGAACAGGAACACGTCCTGCAGCATCTGGCCGAAGTGCCGGCGCAGCGAGGCGATCTGGATGCGGCGGATGTCGATGCCGTCGATCAGAATCTGGCCCCTCTGGATGTCGTAATTCCGGCAGATCAGCGAAAGTATGGTCGTCTTGCCGGAGCCGGTGGAGCCGACGAACGCCACCGTCTGCCGGGGCAGCACGTGGAAGGACACGCCCCTGAGCACCCACTCCCCGGGATTGTAGGCAAACCACACGTCCTTAAATTCGATCTCGCCCCGGATCTCGTTCAGTTCAATCGCGCCCGCTTCGTCCACGACCTCGGGCACCATGTCCAGGATCGAGAAGATCTTCTCCGCGGAGGCGAAGCTCTGCTCCAGCATGTCGAACTGCTCGGCAATCGCCTGGATCGGGTTGAAGAAGCGGCTGATGTACATGTAGAACTCCACCACGAGCTTGCCGGTGACGGCCGTTCCCAGAAACGCCGTTCCGCGAACGTATCCCCGGCAGGCGATATAGAACAGGAACAGGTTCGATCCGACGAACAGCATGTACACCATGGGCCGGAACACGCCGAACACGAACATCCGCCGCAGCTTCGCCTTCTCCAGCTTCCGGCTGCGCAGGTCAAACTCCTTCCGCTTCTGGTCCTCCCGGTTGAATACCTGCGTGATCTTCATGCCGGACAGGTTTTCGGAGAGGAACGAGTTGACGTCCGTGCGCGCGTCGTTCACCTGGCGGTGGACGTGGCGCGAGAACTTCTGAAAGATCAGCGTAAAGATCACCAGGAACGGCACAAAGCACAGCACCATCAGCGTGAGCGCGTAGTTCAGCACCAGCATCGCGCCCAGCACGCCCAGGATGACCATCGCGTTTTTGACCAGCGTCACCAGTATGTTCGTAAACAGGTAGCTGATGGCGTTCGGATCGTTGCTGACGCGCGTGACCAGCTTGCCCACGGGAATGCCGCTCAGCTGCGCGTGGGAGAGCTGTTCGATGCGCGTAAATGTATCCATGCGGATCCGCGACAGGATCCTCTGCCCCACCTTTTGCAGAATCAGCGTCTGAAAGTAGGTGCAGACCATGGACACGGCCAGCATTCCGGCGTACACGGCAACCAGCCGATAGAGCGCGCGTAGCGCGAAGCTCCCGCCCTGAATGGTCTCCTCGATCTCGCCGACCAGAATGGGCGCGACCACGTCGTAGGCCACGGAGATCACCATGATGACGAAGATCAGCGCGAACTCCTTCCAGTACGGAGCCGCGTAGCGCGCCATGCGGCGAATCAGTTCTCCATCCTTCATGTGACGCTCGCGACCGTCGTCCGCCGCCCGCCGCTTCAGGATGAAGTAGGCGCAGAAAAATACGACCGTAAACGCGCCGATGACGGCTCCGACGATGATCAGCGGCAGATACTCACGCATTGGAAGCGCCTCCTTCCTCCTCCAGCCTCTGCAGGTCCACCATCTTCCGGTAGTCCGCGTTCTGCGCGTAGAGCTGCTCGTGCGTGCCGGAGGCGACCAGGCGGCCGTCGTCCATATAGAAGATTCGGTCCATCCGCTCGATGGTGGAGATGCGGTGCGCGATCAGAATCGTCGTCTTGCCGGCGCGGGCCTCGCGCAGGTTGTCCAATATGGTCTTTTCCGTCCGGGTGTCCACCGCCGATACGCTGTCGTCCAGTATCATGATCGGCGCGTCCTTCATCAGCGCGCGGGCGATGGAGATGCGCTGCTTCTGGCCGCCGGAGACCGTCACGCCGCGCTCGCCCAGCACCGTCCGATAGCCCGCCGCGAACTCGGACACGTTCTCGTCGATGTCCGCCAGCTTGGCGGCGCGGACCACCGCGCCCCCGCCGGCCTCGTCCGTGCCGAAGGCGATGTTGTTTTCGATCGTATCAGAGAACAGGAAGTTGTCCTGCGGCACGTAGGCGCAGGCATCGCGGACGGAGCGGATCGAAACTTCGTTGACGTCCTGGCCGTCGATGAACAGCGTGCCGTCGGGCACGTTGTAGACGCGCAGGATCAGATCGACCAGCGTGGTCTTTCCGCAGCCGGTCTTGCCCACCAGACCGATGCTCTCGCCGGGCTGGATGGAGAAGGAGACGCCCTCCAACGCGTCGAACTCGCCGTCCGGGTAGCGGAAGGTCAGGTTCCGCATCTCGACGCCGCCCTGGACGTCCGTAAGCTCCCGCACGCCCTCCCGGTCGCGCACGTCGACGGGCGCGTCCAGCAGGGCGCTGACGCGCTTGAGCGAAGCCTTTCCCCGGGAGGTCATGTCAATCAGGTCGGACACGGCCATGATGGGCCAGACGATGGCGTTGAAGTATCCGATGAACTCCATCAGCTGCCCGGCGTTGAACGTCCCCCGATACACCAGGTAGCCGCCGTAGCCCAGAATTACGCAGATGACGCTCTCCACGAAGGACGTGACCAGTATGCGCATCGCCACGGAAATCCGGGTGAAGTCGATGTTCGCCGCCTCGTTTTGCTGATTCAGCTTTTCGAAGGCCATCAGCTCTTTCGCCTCCTTGACGAAGGCCTTGATGACGGCGATGCCGGAGAAGCTCTCCTGCGCGAAGTCCGAGAGCTTGGAGAAGCACTCCTGCCGGTACTCCCACTTCTTCGTCATGTAGTGCCCCAGCACGGACGCGGACGCGAACAGAAACGCCATGGGAATCAGCGAGAGCACGGTCAGCAAATGATCCATGCGCCACATCTTGTATATGGCGAGGCTGCCGAGTATGGCGGCGTCGAAGCACTGCATGAAGCCCCAGCCGTAGCACTCCTGAATGGTGTCCAGGTCGTTGGTGAACAGGCTCATCAGATCGCCGATCTTGTTGACCTGATAGTATTCCCGGCTGAGGTGCTCGGAGTGCTCGAACATCCGTCCGCGCAGCTCGCTCTCCACCTTGGTGGCGGCGCTGAAGATCGTCACCCGCCAGGCAAAGCGCCCAGCGACGATGCACAATATGACCGCCACCATCGGCATGCAGATTCGATTCAGGATTAAATCCATGTCGAACGCCCGGCGAACCCCGTCGATCATCACGCATCCATCGTTCAGACCGTTGATCACCAACTGGTACAGATTCGGAATCAGCAGCTGCAGATAGTCCACCGCGATCAGCGCGAGCAGCCCCGTGAACAGCAGGGGAAAGTATTTCCAGTAATAGCGGTTGATGTGTCTTCCGAAAACCATTCAGCCAATCTCCTCGTCTCTGACAAGCGCGCAAGGGCGATCCTTCCCGCGGAACGAGCAAAGAAAGCGCCCCCGAAACACCGCGTTCCCGGGGGCGCCTACGGTGGATTCCAACGCTTTGAGAAGCGGACGGAGTGCCTCAAAATCGCGCGTCGCTCCGGCGAATTTGGTGCGGTGATTCAACGCCTTCCAATCCATGCCGCTTCATGACAAGCTTTGCGACTCATTATACCGCAACTTCGCGCAGATGTCCATAGCGATTTTCCGTCCTCCCGCGCGGAACGCCGCGAAAGGCCGCGCCGCATCTTGTCAAAGGGCGGCGTTTTATGGTATTCTTATGTCAACATCAGGAAACCTTTGAAGGGAGAGAGCGCCATGGAAACCATCAATGGAACCAATCTGGGCAACTGGCTCGTGCTGGAGCACTGGATGAGTCCCCACATCTTCGAGGGCGTTGAGGCGGTGGATGAAATCTGGCTCGGCCGCGATCTGGACGCGCAGGAACTGGCAAGCCGCCTCAAGCGGCATCGCGACACCTATGTCACCGAGGACGATTTCGCCAACATCGCCGCCCATGGGCTGAATCTCGTGCGCATTCCCGTGCCCTATTTCATCTTCGGCGACCGCCCGCCGTATCCCGGATGCGTCGAATATCTGGACAAGGCCTTCGACTGGGCGGAAAAGTACGGCCTGCGGATCATGGTCGATCTCCACACCGTGCCCGGCAGCCAGAACGGCTATGACAACGGCGGCATCACCGGCGTATGTAAGTGGTGCAAAGACCCCAGGGAGGTCGATTTCGCGCTGTCCGTGCTCGACCGGCTGGGCGCGCGCTACGCCAAGCGGCCGGGACTGTATGGGATCCAGGTGCTCAACGAGCCGATCAGCTGGCTGGTATACGTATCCGCGCCGTCCACGGGCAAGGCCCGCGACAAGGAAGAGATGAAGGGCTCCGGCCACGTACCCACCCCCTTCCTGAAGGATTTCTACCGAAAGGCCTACGCCGTGCTGCGCAGGCACCTGTCCGAGGACAAGGTGGTCGTGTTTCACGACGGCTTCCGGCTGGGTTCCTGGGGCGGCTTCTTCGTAAAAAGCGGTATGAAAAACGTGATACTGGATACGCACATCTACGTCTTCGCGATGGAGAACTTCGTGCCGATCGCGAAACCTTGGGTGTATAAGATGTACGTGAGCTTCCAGCGGTGGTTGATCGCTCGCGCGCAGAAACACACGCCGGTGGTCGTGGGCGAATGGTGCATCAGCAACAAGTACGCTGAGGGCGCGCTGAAGCGGGAGAGCGATCCGGCGATGGCGGTCGAGCTGCGCCGCGCGCGCTACCGGGAAATCTACGATCTACAGATGAAATACTGGCAGGGCACAGCGGGGCAGATCTACTGGAACTACCAGCTGCGCCGCGACCGCAATGAAGCGATGGATCAGAGCTGGAAGGAGAGCTGGGACCTGTGCCGCTGCTGGAACAACGGCTGGATTCCCGGCAAGGCGAAGCGCGCGCCGTAAAAATTCGCGCCGCCGGTCGAAGGAAGCTGTCCAAGAAAACCGGGCGGCGAAAACAGCCACGGCAGAAAACCGGATCAAACTTCAGTCGGACAGATCGAAATCCCGGCGCTCCGCCGGGATTTCGCTTGCGCGTTTCGACTTCCAGGATTACAATAAAAAGCGGGAGGGATGCACATGGCGATGGACTTCCGCTCGGCGCGCTTTTGGGCGGCGGAGCTGATCGAGGAGGCGCTGGAGCCCGGCAGCCGGGCACTGGACGCCACGCTGGGCAACGGTCACGACGCGCTGTGGCTGTGCGAACTGGTGGGAGAGGCGGGCCATGTGATCGGCTTCGACGTCCAGGAGGAGGCCGTGGCGCGCAGTCGCGCGCGGCTGGAGGCGACGGGCGTGGCCGCGCGGGCCGCGTTGATCTGCGATGGTCACGAGAATCTGGCGAAGTATGTGGCGCCGGACAGCGTGGACGCGGCGGTGTTCAATCTCGGCTGGCTGCCGGGCGCACCCCACGGCGTGACTACTCGCGCGGAGACCACGCTGCGCGCGGTGGAGGCGGCGCTCACGGTTCTGAAGCCGGACGGCCTGCTCACCGTCTGCGTCTATCCCGGCCATCCGGAGGGCGCGCGGGAGCGGGACGCGCTGCTGGACTGGGCGCGCGGGCTGGATGAGCGGCGCTTTGACGCCATGATCCGCGCCTACCTCAATCAATCCAGGGATCCGCCGCTGCTGATCGCGGTCAAAAAGAAGCGGGTGCGGGCCGTGTGACGTTCTCAAACGCCGGTGAAACCCGCGGCCGCCGTCGCGGCGCGCCGGTTCGATCCTCATTTTTGTGCCCGGCATGTTTTGATACAATAGATAGGTAACAGAAGGAGGAAGAAAAACAGAGAGCCAAATGATAGAATGTAGCTGCAAAACACAAGGACTATCACAGGAGGGGCTCTCTGCATGAATAGGATAGCACAGGATGCAC
>CANQEW010000063.1 GCA_947596085.1 uncultured Clostridia bacterium
GAGGAGAACGACAAGGCGATGACGGATTCGATGGTGCTGCTGTACGGGCACAACATGAGAAGCGGGACGATGTTCGGGGACTTGGACGCGCTGCGGGATCCGGATTATCTGAAGCAGCATCCGATGCTGACGCTGCACTCGGTGTACGAAGCGGAGCCGCGGGAGTACGTGATCGTATCGACGTTCGATGCGTCGATGCTGGAGAACGACCCGAGCTACATCCACATTCGGCAGTTCAACTTCGAGAGTCCGGAGGCGTTCCAGGCGCAGATCGACGACATCATGAGCCGATCGTACCTGCAGACGGGAGTGCCGGTGGACGCGACGGACCACTACGTGATGCTGGTGACGTGCAGCTACACGCACGACGACGGGCGCTTCCTGGTGGTGGCGCGGAGGCTTCGCAACGGCGAAACCGCCGACCAGATCACCAGCCAATACTTCCAATAAAATTAGATTGATACGACAACGCCGCCTCCTTCGAGGCGGCGTTGTCGTGCTTATCGAGCCGCTCTCCCCTCCCCCTCCGATGGCGCGTTCGCGAAAAGTTCCCGTTACGTCATTTCAAAATAGAGGAATTTTCCCCCTTCGCATGGAAATGATAAAGATTGAACATTTTTATCCAAGGAGCATTACCCGAGAAATGAAACGCTTCCTGTGCGCGCTATTCGCGCTGATGATTCTTTTGTCGCTCCCGGCGCTGGCCGAGGCCGAAGAAAACCTGGTGACCAATGGCGACTTCTCCGAGGTCGACTCGATGGGCAACCCCTCGGGCTGGATCAAGGGGATGTGGCTCACGGACGAGGGCGTCAGCCGCCTCTACGTCGATGAAAACGGCTATGACGGCAACTGCGCGGTCGTCTTCAACGCCGATGACAACGACGCCCGCTTTACCCAGATTCTCCACGTGGAGCCCGACAGTTACTACCGCTTCTCCTGCATGGTGAAGGCCGAGGGCTGCGGGAGCGAGGGCTACGGCGCGACGCTGTCCTTCGAGAGCACGTTCAGCTACTCCGAATCCGTGCTCGACACGGCCGGGGAGTGGCGCGAGCTCTGCGTCTACGGCCACACCGGCAAGGATCAGACTGAGGCCACGCTGATGGTGCGCATCGGCGGATACAGCATGGTCAACACCGGCCGCGCATTCTTCGACAACGTGGAATGCGTGCGGGTGGACAAGACGGACGTGCCCGAGGACGCGCTGATCGTGGAACTCGCCACGAACAAGCCCTCCTCCAACAGCAACAGCAGCAGTACAACCTCCGACGACGCGCCCCCGCGCAATACGGAGGCCTATCTGCTGTTGGCCGCGCTGTACGGGCTGCTGGTTCTCGCCGCCGTCCGGCGCTCGGGGCGCTTCGCGCGCTCGCGCGTCCCCGCGGATCTGCTGCTGGCGGCCGGCTTCGCCGGGGCCTTCCTGCTGCGCGTGGCGCTGGCGCTATGCATTCGCGGCTACAATACAGACATCAACTGCTTCTCCGCCTGGTCCGAGCGGATGTTTGAAATCGGCCCCGCCGGCTTCTACGCCGCCGACTACTTCTGCGACTATCCGCCGGGATACATGCTGCTGTTGTGGATTCCCGCGGCGCTTCGGCGGCTGCTGGGGCTGGGCATGCAGAGCGCGGAACACCTGCTCCTGCTGAAGCTGATTCCCATCGTCTGCGATCTGCTGGGCGCGGCGCTGATCTGGCGCGTGACCCGCAAGCACGGCGTGCGCGAACGCATCGCTGCCGCGCTGGCGCTGTTCTACGCGCTGAACCCGGCGGTGTTCGTCGATTCCGCCGCCTGGGGACAGATCGACTCCGTGTTCACGCTGCTGATCGCGCTGTGCGCGCTGGAGGCGGCGGATGAAAAGTACATCCCCTCGCTGATCGCCTTCGCAGCCGCGATGCTCATCAAGCCGCAGGCCATGCTGTTCGGCCCGCTGGGATTGTTCGCGATCCTGTATCCGCTGCTGCGCAAGCGCGACCCGCGCAAGATCCGGCAGTTCCTTACCGGCGCGGGCTGCGCGCTGGCGCTATTGTACCTGACCGCCTTCGCGTTTTGCGTGGGACGCGCGCAGGGCCCGCTCGACGCGCTGGTGGGACCGGTGGTCTGGCTCGTGCGGCTCTACGGCGCCACGCTGGGCAGCTACGCCTACCTCACCATCAACGCGCTGAACCTCTACGCGCTGCTGGGCCTCAACTGGGCCGCCACGGCGGAGCACACCGGCTGGCTGGCCTTCGCCTGGTGCATGTTCGCGCTCTCCTACGTCTACGCGGGCTTCCTCGTCGTGAAGTCGAAGAAGCCGCGCGGGCTGCTGCTGGCGGGCGCGGTGTTGATGGCGCTGATCTGCTCCTTCGGGCCGATGATCCACGAGCGCTACATCTATCCGGCGCTCCTGCTGTTGATGTTGAGCCTCTGCTTCGAGCGGGACCGCCGCCTGCTGATCTCGCTGACCGTGATGACAATCACCGTGACCATGAATGAGGTACTGGTGCTCCAGGGCGGCATGACCGAGGCCAACTACGGCCATCTGCAGAACTCGGAGCAGTGGCTGAACGCGTTGCTGTCCATGGTTGGCATCGCGAACACGCTGTACCTCTGCTGGGCGGCGCTGGACATCTGCGCGCTCGGACATCGCGTGCCGCTGCGCGTGACGGCCGTGGACGACGTTCCATCCGCCTCCCCCATCTTCGCGCGCGGACACAAGCTGAATCTGCGCCGGCGCGACTGGCTCCTGATGGCCGGCGTGACGGCGGTCTACGCTGTGGTGGCCTTCGTTGGACTGGGCAGCATGACGGCGCCCCAGACCTCCTGGGTGTCCAGTCAATCGGGCGAGAACATCGTGTTCGATCTGGGACAGACGCAGCCCTTCCGCATGACCTACTACGGCGGCATCTGCAACTCCACCTTTACCGTGGAGCTGTCCAACGACGGCGAAATCTGGACGACACCCTACCGCGCGCTGTACGAGGACGGGGAAATCTTCCGCTGGCTGTGGTATGTGCCGATGGACGAGAGCGCCAAACCCGTCTACGGCGCGACCATCGACCCCGGCGACGGCAGCGCCTACGTGACCTTCCCCTCGCGCGGCATCGAGGAATACCCCTACCAGACCGCCCGCTACGTGCGCATCACAGCCGAGAGCGCCGGGCTGCGCCTATCGGAGGTCGCGTTCCTGGACGAAAGCGGCGCGCCGCTGCCCGTGGAGATCGCCTCCCGCGGCGGGGAATACGCCGACTACGCCACCGACCCGGCGCTGCTGATCGACGAGCAGGACATCGTGCCCGCGATTCCTAACTACTACAACGGCACCTACTTTGACGAGATCTACCACGCCCGCACGGCTTACGAGCTCAAGGAGGGCAACCTGTCCATCTACGAATGGACGCATCCACCGCTGGGTAAGCTCGTCATGTCGCTGGGCATCTGCCTGTTCGGCATGACGCCGTTCGGCTGGCGCTTCATGGGCGCGCTGACGGGCGTACTGATGGTGCCGCTGATGTACCTGCTGGCGAAGCAGCTGACCAAGTCCACGAAGCTCTCGTTCATCGCGATGGCGCTGATGACGCTGGATTCCATGCACTTCACCCAGACGCGCATCGCCACCATCGACTCTTACGCGGTGTTCTGGATCATGCTGATGTACCTGTTCATGATCCGCTACGTGCAGATGGACTGGCGCGAGGTTTCGCTCGGGCGCAGCTTCGCAACGCTGGGGCTGTGCGGCGTGACCATGGGCATCGCCTGGGCGACCAAGTGGATCGGCCTGTATGCCTCGGCCGGGCTGGCGATCCTCTTCTTCTGGAAGCTGATCTCCGAAATCGCACGCGCCGGGGAGCGGCGGCGCGCATGCCTGCGGCGCGGCGCGTGGACCTGCCTGTTCTGCGTGGGCTTCTTCGTGATCATTCCGGTGCTGATCTACTATCTCTCCTACACGCGGCAACTGCGCGTGGAGGGCGTGGAGGGCGTGCTGGACATGTTCTCCAAGCAGCGCCTCGACCGCGTGGTGCAGCTCCAGAAGAGCATGTACAACTACCACGCGGGCCTTGCCAACGACAAGCACTTCTATCGCTCGCCCTGGTACCAGTGGCCCGTCATCTGGTGGCCGATGTGGTACTTCTCCGGCAGCAAATACCTGTCCCACGGCATGGTCGCCTCCATCTCCTGCATGGGCAACCCGGCGGTGTGGTGGACGGGCCTGGCCGCGCTGATCTTCGTTCTGATCGGCTCCGCCTGGAAGAAGCGCGCGCCGAAGGAGTGGCTGATCGTGCTGATCGGCTTCGCGTCCCAGTACCTGCCGTGGGTGCTGGTGCCGCGATCCACGTTCATCTACCACTACTTCGCCAGCGTGCCCTTCATCATCCTCTGCACGATACTGCTGCTGGGTTGGCTGCGGAAGCGCAGCGAGCGCGGCTTCCACATTGCGAGCGGCATTCTGCTCGCGCTGGCGCTGGGGCTGTTTGTCATGTTCTATCCGTTGGAATCGGGCGTGCCCATGTCCCGCGAATACGCCTTACGCCTGCGCTGGCTCAAGTGGTACAACTACGATCTGTAAGGGGGCGACGCGCGTGCTCGCGAGCATCCAGAGCTGCGGCCTGAGCGGCATCGACGGCTTCTCCGTGACCGCCGAGATCAACCTGGCCTCCGGCATGCCCATGTTTGAGATCGTGGGCCTGCCGGACGCCTCGGTGAAGGAATCCCGGGAGCGAGTACGCGCCGCGCTCAAGAACAGCGGCTTCGACTTTCCCAACGGCCGCATCACCGTGAACCTCGCCCCCGCCGATCTGCGCAAGGAGGGGCCCGCTTACGACCTGCCCATCGCGCTGGGACTGCTGGCGTGCTCCGGCGCGATCGACCCGGAGCGGCTGCGGGACGTGTGCGTGATCGGCGAGCTCTCGCTGGACGGAAGCGTGCGCAGCGTGCGCGGCGCGCTGCCGATGGTCATCTCCGCCCGCGCGCGCGGCGTGAAGGCCATGCTGATGCCTGCGGCGAACCTGTCCGAGGTGCGCTGCATCGACGGCATCGAGCTGCTCGGCGCGGATTCGCTGCTGGCGGCGGCGCGGCACCTGCGGGGCGAGGAGGTCATCTCCCCCCTGCCCGCCGCGAACTACGCGGAACTTCTGCGCGAGCGCGCGTTCACCGAAGATTTCGCCCACGTCAAGGGCCAGAAGAGCGCCAAGCGCGCGCTGGAGATCGCGGCGGCCGGCGGACACAACGTACTGATGATCGGCCCGCCAGGCTCGGGCAAGACCTTGATGGCGCGCTGCCTGCCCACGATTCTTCCCGACATGACCTTTGAGGAGGCGCTGGAGACCACGCGCATCCACTCCGTGGCGGGCACGGTGCCGCCCACGGGCCTGCTCACCGAGCGTCCGTTCCGCTCGCCCCACCACACCGCGTCCCTCGTGTCGCTGGTGGGCGGCGGTACATACGCACTGCCGGGGGAGATCTCCAAGGCGCACAACGGCGTGCTGTTCCTCGACGAGCTGCCGGAGTATCCCCGCGACGCGCTGGAGGCGCTGCGCCAGCCGCTGGAGGACGGCGAGGTGCACATCGCGCGGGTGAGCGCCCAGTCCACCTATCCGGCCAGATTCGTGCTGGTGTGCTCGATGAACCCCTGCCCCTGCGGCAATCTCGGCAGCCGCACCCGCCCCTGCCGCTGCACGCCAGCGCAGATTCACCGCTACCTGAGCCGCGTGTCTGGCCCGCTGCTGGACCGCATCGACATGCACATCGAGGTGGAATCCATCCCCGCCGAGCGGCTGAACCAGGCCGGAAGCGAGGAGTGCTCCGCCGACATCCGCAGGCGCGTGGAGGCCGCGCGGGAAATTCAGCGCAGGCGGTACGCGGACGACCCCGCCGGCATCCGCATCAACGCCCAGCTCGGCGCGCGCAATCTGAACGCCGCCTGCCCCATGGAGGACGACGCGCGGAAGCTCTTGCTGCTCTCCTGCGAAAGGCTGAAGCTCTCCAACCGCGCCTATACGCGCATATTGAAGGTGGCGCGCACCATCGCCGACCTGGAGGGCGCGGACATCATCGGCGCCGCGCACGTGTCCGAGGCCGTGCAGTACCGCACGCTGGACCGGAAGTATTGGGGGTGAGCGCTTGGAACTGAACGCGATGGAGCAATACTGGGTCTGGCTGAGCAGCGTGGAGGGCATCGGCCCCAAGCGCTTCTATCAGCTCGTCGCGGCTTTCGGCGACCCCCGCACCGTCTGGGACAGCGCGGACGATCCGCAGATCAAGGACATTCTCGGCCCCGGGACGCGCAAGAATCTTCGGGAGGCGCGCGACGAGCGCTACTTCTACGGCCTGTTCAACCGGCTGGAGAAGCTCGGCATGCGCGCCATACCCCGGATCAACGACGGCTATCCGGAGCTGTTGCAGGAAATCTACGATCCGCCGCCGGTGCTCTACGCGCTGGGCGCGGATGATCTGAACATGGAGCGCTCCTTCGCCATCGTCGGCTCCCGGCGCTGCACCCGCGACGGCGCGCGCGCCGCGCGGGAGATCGCTGAGACGCTGGCGCGGGAGAATGTGACCGTCGTCAGCGGCATGGCCTACGGCGTGGACGCGGCCGCCCATGAGGGCGCGCTGATCGGCATGGGCCGCACGGTGGCCGTGCTGGGCTGCGGCGCGGACGTGGTGTATCCCAAGGAACACGAGGAGCTGTACCATCGCATTCTGGACAACGGCGGCGCGGTGGTATCCGAATACGTACCGGGCACGCTGCCCAAGCCGGGCAACTTTCCCGCCCGCAACCGCGTCATCAGCGGCATGAGCCGGGGCGCGTTGATCGTCGAGGGCGCGGAGAAGTCCGGCGCGATGATCACCATGAACCTCGCCTCGGAACAGAACCGCGACTGCTTCGCCGTTCCGGGTTCGATCTATTCCAGCCTCAGCGCCGCGCCGAACCGGCTGATCGTCGAGGGCGCGATTCCCGTGCTCTCCGGCTGGGACATTCTGGAACACTACCGCTGGGCACAGCGCCCCGACGCGCGGGTGAGCGCGCCGAAAAACCCAGTTCAGCTCGATCCCGAGGACGACCAGATCGTGCGGCCGCTGCTGGAGCAGGAGCTCTCCTTCGACGAGCTCGCCAATTTGGTGGATTTTCCGGTCGCGAAGCTAAATTCCCACTTGACAATGTTGGAACTTCGGGGAATAATAGTAAAGGTGCCCGGCGGAATGTACCGCGCGTACCTATAATCATCAAAAATAGATTATCTCATATAACGGAGGCAACGCATGGCAGCAAGCAAGCTCGTAATCGTCGAATCCCCCGCGAAGGCAAAGACCATCGGCAAGTTTCTGGGCCGCGGCTACAAGGTGGAGGCATCTCAGGGCCACGTGCGCGACATGCCGAAATCCCAGATCGGCGTGGACATCGAAAACGGATTTGAGCCCAAGTATATCACCATCCGCGGCCGCGGCGAAATATTGAGCCGCATCCGCAAGGAAGCCAAGGCCGCTTCCAAGATCTATCTCGCGACCGACCCGGACCGCGAGGGCGAAGCAATCTCCTGGCACCTGGCGAACGTGCTGGGCATCGACGAAAACTCTCCCTGCCGCATCGAGTTCCACGAAGTCACCGCCAAGGCGGTCAAGGCCGCCGTAAAGAATCCGCGGCCCATCGACATGGATCTGGTCAACGCCCAGCAGGCACGCCGCGTGCTGGACCGCTTGATCGGCTACAAGATCAGCCCGCTGCTGTGGCGCAAGGTGCGCAAGGGATTGAGCGCCGGGCGCGTGCAATCCGTCGCCACAAAGATGATCTGCGACCGCGAGGAGGAGATCGACATCTTCGTTCCCGAGGAGTTCTGGACCGTGTCCACGGACTTCCAGATCGGCGCGGCCAAGGTCGACGCCCGCTTCACCGGCTGGGGCGCGGAAAAGGCCGACCTGCACAGCAAGGCCGAGGCCGACGAGGTGCTCGCCAGGTGCAAAGACGCGAGTTTCAAGGTGTCCGCCATCAAACGGGGCGAGCGCCGCAAGTTTCCCGCCGCGCCCTTCACCACCTCCAACCTCCAGCAGGAGGCCTCCCGCAAGCTGGGCTTCACCACGCAGAAGACCATGCAGATCGCCCAGCAGCTCTACGAGGGCGTGGAGATCGCCGGCGAGGGCAGCCAGGGCCTGGTCACCTACATTCGAACCGACTCCACCCGCATCGCGGACGAGGCCATGGATGCCGTGCGCGCGATGATCGCCGAAAACTACGCGCCCGAATACCTGCCCGAGAAGCCCAACGTCTACCGCACGCGCTCCTCGGCCCAGGACGCGCACGAGGCCATCCGTCCCACGGACATCAATCGCAAACCGGAAGCGATCAAGGCCTCGCTCTCGCGCGATCAGTTCAAGCTGTACAAGCTGATCTACGAACGCTTCGTGTCCAGCCAGATGACCCCCGCCGCCTACGATACGCTCTCGGTGGACATCGACGGCGACACCGGCGCGCGCTTCCACTTCAATGCGCAGAAGCTACGCTTCGCGGGCTTCACCGCCGTCTACGAGGAGGGGCAGGACGACTCCGCTGAGGAGGCGAACGTCAAGAACCTTCCCGAATTGGAGGAGGGCATGCCGGCCCGCATGGGCGAGTTGGGCGCGGAGCAGCACTTCACCCAGCCCCCGCCGCGCTACACCGAGGCGAGCCTCGTGCGCGCGCTGGAGGAGAAGGGCATCGGCCGCCCGTCCACCTACGCCCCGACGATCTCCACCATCATCAACCGCGGCTACGTGTCCCGCGAGAGCCGCAGGCTCATCCCCACGGAGCTGGGCAAGATCGTCAACGACATGATGTGCAAAAACTTCCCGGACATCGTGGACATCACCTTCACCGCCGACATGGAGGAGGAGCTCGACGAGGTCGAGGCCGGCGAGATGGAGTGGCACAAGATCATCTCCGAATTCTACGGCCCCTTTGAGGAGACGCTCAAGGAGGCCGACAAGAACATCGAAAAGGTCGCCATCGAGGATCAGGTTTCCGACGTGCCCTGCGAGAAGTGCGGCGCGATGATGGTCTACAAGATGAGCCGCTACGGCCGCTTCCTGGCCTGCCCGAACTTCCCGAACTGCCGCTTCACCATGGCGCTGCCGAACACCATCGGCGTGCCCTGCCCCAAGTGCGGCGCGCAGCTGCTGGAGCGCATCAGCCGCAAGGGCCGCAAGTTCTACGGCTGCGAGCGCTACCCCGAGTGCGACTTCGTCTCCTGGGAGCGCCCCGTGAAGGAGACCTGCCCCGTCTGCGGCGGGCGCATGGTGCTCAAGGCCGGGCCGAAGGGCACGTTCTACCACGTCTGCATCAACGAAAGCTGCCGCCATCGCGTGCAGGTGGAGAATACCGCCAATGAGGAATGATTTCCCCGAGGTAAAGATCATCGGCGCAGGCCTCGCCGGCTGCGAGGCCGCGTGGCAGCTCGTCCGGCGCGGCGTGCCGGTGCGGCTGATCGACATGAAGCCCGGCAAATTCAGCCCCGCTCATAAGAGCGCGGGCTTCGCCGAACTGGTGTGCTCGAATTCGCTCAAGGCCGAGCAGCTGAGCAACGCCTCGGGCCTGCTGAAGGCCGAGATGCGCGCGCTGGACGGCCTGATCCTGCGCTGCGCGGAGGCCGCGCGCGTGCCCGCGGGCGGCGCGCTGGCTGTGGACCGGGACAAGTTCTCCGAGCTCGTCACCCACACGCTTCTGGAGCACCCGCTGGTGACCTTTGAATCCGCGCTGGTCGATTCCGTTCCGGACGCGCCCGCGATCGTCGCCACCGGGCCGCTCACCGATCCGGCGCTCACGACCGCGATTCAGGCCCTCCCCGGCGCGCGGGCGCTGCACTTCTTCGATGCCGCCGCGCCCATCGTGACGGCGGATTCGCTGGACATGGACAAGGTGTTCCGCGCATCCCGCTACGGCCGCGGCTCGGATTACCTGAACTGCCCAATGACCGAAGCAGAGTATGACGCCTTCTACGACGCGCTCGTGGGCGCGGAGCTCGCCGAGCTGCACGACTTCGAGAAGAAGCTCGTATTCGAGGGCTGCCTCGCGGTGGAGATTCTCGCCTCCCGGGGCCGCCAGACGCTGGCCTACGGACCCTTGAAGCCGGTGGGCCTGACCGATCCGCGCACGGGCAAGGAACCCTACGCCGTGGTGCAGCTTCGACAGGAGAACGAGGCCGCCACGCTGTACAACCTGGTCGGCTTCCAAACCCGCCTCAAATGGGGCGAGCAAAAGCGCGTGTTTTCGATGATCCCCGGCCTGGAGCACGCCGAGTTCGCCCGCTACGGCGTGATGCACCGCAACACTTACTTAAACGGCCCGGAGATGCTGGGCGCGAATTACGCGCTGAAGGGCAATCCGCTCCTTCGCTTCGCTGGGCAGCTCTCCGGCGTGGAGGGCTACATGGAATCCACCGCCAGCGGCATGGTGGCGGCCATCGGGCTGTACAAGGCGCTCGCCGGCACGGCGGAGCCCGACTTTACCGGAAGAACGGCGCTGGGCGCGCTGGCGCGGCATGTGTGCTCCCCCACCCCCAACTTCCAGCCCATGAACGCGAACTTTGGCATACTCGACCCCCTGACCGAGCGCGTGCGGGGCAAGCGCAACCGCTACGAGCGCCTGAGCGCGCGCGCCATCGACACGTTGAACGAGGTGATTTCCCAATATGAGCTATGAAGTCAAGAGCCCCTTCCGGGGCACGACCATCTGCGCCGTTCGCAGAAACGGCGAGATCGCGCTGGCCGGCGACGGCCAGGTGACCATGGGCGAATCCACCATCCTCAAGGGCGGCGCGCGCAAGGTGCGGCGCATCTACGGCGGCAAGGTCGTCGTGGGCTTCGCGGGTTCGGTGGCGGACGCCTTCGCCCTCTCCGAAAAGTTCGAGGACAAGCTGACCCAATACTCCGGCAACCTCCCCCGCGCCGCCGTGGAGCTGGCGCAGGATTGGCGCACGGACAAGGCCATGCGCAAGCTGGAGGCCATGCTGCTGTGCGCGGATAAGGACAACCTGATGCTCGTGTCCGGCACGGGCGAGGTCATCGAGCCGGACGACGGCGTGCTGGCCATCGGCAGCGGCGGCAATTACGCGCTGGCCGCGGCGCGCGCGCTGTACCACAACACGGAGCTCTCCGCCCACGAGATCGCCGAAAAGGCGCTGCGCATCGCCTCGGAGATCTGCGTATTCACGAATTCCAACATCATCGTCGAGACCGTCTGAACGGCCATAGGAGATACGCCATATGACTGAACTCACCCCCCGCGAGATCGTCCGCGAACTGGACCGCTACATCATCGGCCAGGACGAGGCCAAGCGCGCCGTGGCCGTGGCGCTGCGCAACCGCTATCGCCGCGCCCAGCTGCCCGAGGACATCCGCGAAGAAGTCACCCCAAAGAATATTCTCATGATCGGCCCCACCGGCGTGGGCAAGACGGAAATCGCCCGCAGGCTCGCGAAGCTGGTGGACGCGCCGTTCATCAAGGTGGAGGCCACGAAGTTCACCGAGGTGGGCTACGTGGGCCGCGACGTAGAATCCATCATCCGCGACCTGATCGAGGCGTCCATCCGCCTGGTGAAGTCCCAGCACTCCGCGCGGGTGCGCCGGCGCGCCGAGATCATCGTCGAGGATAAGCTGGTGGATCTGATGACCAAGGCCCAGAAAAAGAAGCCCGCGAATCCGCTGGACATCCTTCTGGGCAATAAGCCCAAGGAGCCCGAGCTCTCCGCCGAGGAAAAGACCGCGCTGGCCGTGCGCCAGGATGACGTGCGCACGCGGCTGCGCCGGGGCGAACTGGAGCACGAGATCGTCGAGGTGGAGGTCGAGGAGGCCGCCCCGCGCATGGAGGTCGCCGGCATGGACATGAACATGGGCGACGTGCTGGGCAGCATCATGCCGAAGAAGACGAAGCTGCGCAAGGTCGAGGTGCGCGAGGCCCGCAAGATCCTGCAGGCCGAGGAGGAGCAGAACCTCATTGACATGGACGCGGTGACCAGCGAGGCCATCGAGCGCGCCGAGCAGCACGGCATCGTGTTCCTGGACGAGATCGATAAGGTGGCGGGGCGCGGCGGCGGCAACGGCCCGGACGTGAGCCGCGAGGGCGTACAGCGCGACATACTGCCCATCGTCGAGGGCACCACGGTCAACACCAAGTACGGCCCCGTCAAGACCGATCACATGCTCTTCATCGCGGCGGGCGCGTTCCACGTGTCCAAGGTGACCGACCTGATCCCCGAGCTCCAGGGCCGCTTCCCGGTGCGCGTGGATCTGAAGCCGCTATCCGTGGAGGACTATAAGCGCATCCTCACCCAGCCGGAGAACGCACTGATCCGCCAATACCAGCTGCTGCTGGGCGTGGACGGCGTGAGCCTGGACTTCCAGGACGAGGCCCTGCAGACCATCGCCGAGTGCGCCTGGGAGGCCAACGAGACGGCGGAGAACATCGGCGCGCGCAGGCTGCACACGATGCTGGAGCGCATCCTAAATGACATCGCCTTCAATGCCGGCGGCGGCGACGCGCCAACCACCTGCGTGACGATCACGCCAGAATACGTCAACGCCCAGCTGGGCACCGACGCCCACGCGAAAGACGTGCGCAAGTACATCCTGTAACGGGAGAATCCAAGGAACCTCAGGTTCCTTGGCGGGTCTGGGCAGCGCCCAGCGTAACCCCCGTCTCCCTCCCCAGCGGCCCGTGCAAAAATGAAACTTTCACCAATGCGAACCACCCCCAACAACCAATAAGCGCGGGCCGCCGATGCGCCTTTTGCATTGGAAAGCCAAGCTTTCCAATGCAAAACAGCAACCGAACCCTTCGCTCAACTTTTCTCAAACCCACGCAGCGATCTCCCAAATCCCCACACAAAAACCCAAACTCCCCGCGCCGCTCGCAATCGCAACTCTTTCAACGCGCCATGGCAAAACCCACCTCCCCACCGCATCGTTTCGCCAATATAAATACCTTTCCCATATCCCTTCACCGCTTTTGTATAATTTCAATCCTAAACGGGAAAAATGCCGCATAGATACTGCGTGCGGTATTTTTTATGCCATTCTGCAACGATATGGCGCCATGCTGCGCACTTTTGCGCGAACAGGAAAGGATTGTGAATCATGAAAGCGATCATCATGGCGGGCGGCGAGGGCTCGCGCCTGAGGCCCCTGACATGCGATTGTCCCAAGCCGATGCTGCGCCTGATGGGCAAACCCCTGATGGAGCACGCGATCCGGCTGCTTCAGAAATATGGAATCCGCGAAATCGGCGCGACGCTTGGCTACCTGCCCGACGCCGTCATGGACTACTTCGGCGACGGCGAAAGCTTCGGCGTAAAGCTCCGCTACTATATCGAAAACGTGCCGCTGGGCACCGCGGGCAGCGTGCGCCAGGCGAGGGACTTCCTCGACGAACGCTTCATCGTGCTCTCCGGCGACGGCGTGACGGACTTTAACCTGAGCCAGGCCGTGCGCTTCCACGAGTCGCGCGGCGCGCTGGCCACGCTGGTGCTGGTCCAATCCGGCGCGCCCCAGGAGTACGGCATGGTGGTCGCCGACGCGGACGGCCGCGTGCGCTCGTTCCACGAGAAGCCCGGCCGGAGCGACGTCTACTCTGACCGCATCAATACCGGCATCTATATCCTCGAACCCGAAGTGCTCGATCACATCCCCGAATCCGGCCCCTACGACTTCGGCCACGACCTCTTCCCCGCGCTGGTCGAGCGCGGACTGCCCGTGTACGGCTGCACCGCGTCGGGCTATTGGTGCGACGTGGGCGACGTGGGCGCGTACCTGCGCGCGCACGCCGACGCCATGGACGGAAAGATCCGCCTGCCCGGCCTCGAACCCGGCATCGAGGGCGCGACGCTGGAGCCCGGCTGCGCGGTCGAATCGCCGGTATTCATCGCCCCCGGCGCACACATCTCGGCGGGTGCGCGCGTCGGCGCGTACAGCGCCATCGGCGAGGGCTGCTTCATCGCCCCGGGCGCAAGCGTCAAGCGGAGCGTGCTGTTCCGCGGCGCGCGCGTCGAACCCGGCGCGCAGCTGCGCGGCTGCGTGCTGGGCGCGGGCGCGGCCGTGGGCGCAGGCGCGCAGCTCTACGAGGAGAGCGCCGTGGGAAGCGGTTCCCACGTCGGCGCGCGCGCCGTGCTCGCTCCGGGGGTCAAGCTCTGGCCGCAAAAGTCGCTGCCCGAGGGCGAGCGCCCCGAGGAAAACATCGTCTGGGGCTCGCGCCGGGAGCAGCGCTTCGCGGCGGGCGCGCTGCTGCTGGAATCCCCCGCGCAGACCGCCCGCGCCGCCCAGAGCTGCGTGGCGGAATTGAAGCCGGGCGAGCTGCTGATCGGCCGCTCCGCCTCCGCCGTGGCCGACGCCATGTGGCACGCCGCGGCGGCGGGGGCCATGGCCCAGAGCGCGCAGGTAATCGACGCGGGACCATGCACGCTGCCCCAGCTGCGCCACGCGCTGCGGTCGCTACGCGCGGACGGCGCGCTGCTGGTGGAGGAGGACAAGCTCACGCCACTCGACGCGAATGGCGCGCGCCTCCCCGAGCGCATCCAGCGCGCCATATTGAAGCTCTTCGAGCGCGGCGACTTCTCCGGCCCCTTTACGGGGATCACCCGGCCGCTGCGCTCCGCCGCGCCCACGGACGCGGCCTACGTGGCCAGCGCGGCCGCAGCCTTTCGCGCCGGCCCGGCCCGCGCACCGAAGGTGGCGCTGTTCTCCCAGGATGTGCAGCGGCTCGATTTGGCCGAGCG
>CANQEW010000064.1 GCA_947596085.1 uncultured Clostridia bacterium
TGCGTCCACTCAATTGGCTCTCCCCGCAGGAATCTTTACTTGCCTTTCTTCTCCAAGATGTTTGACAAACCTACACATCCTCCGGTAAGTCCGGAGCGGATTTCCTGAAACGATCGAAGGAATGATTCCCCTCCCCTGGCGCGCCGCGAGGGCCGCTTCGCGGGGAAGCGGCCCTCGGTTTCGATTCAATCCTTCGCGTGCGGCTTGAAGATGAACGCGTTCAGCAGGCCGAACAGCAGCGCCGCGGCGATGCCCGCCGCCGTGCGGGTGATGCCCCCGGAGAACGCGCCCCAGAAGCCGTAGCTGTTTACGGCTTCGATGGCGCCCATCGCCAGCGAATAGCCGAAGCCGGTCAGCGGAACGGTCGCGCCTGCTCCGGCGAAATCTACCAGCGGCTTGTACAGTCCCAGCGCGGTCAACACCACGCCCGATACGACGAAGAGAACCAGTATTCGCGCGCTGGTGAGCTTCGTCAGCTGCATCAGCACCTGGCCGACCACGCAGATCAGCCCGCCCACGCAGAACGCCTTCGCAAACATCCAAAACGTACTCATCGCTTGCCTCCTTCGATGCACGCGGCGTAGGAGATGCAGGGGATACTCTGCCCCTGCTGGGTGCTGGTGGGGCTGAGCATCGCGCCCGAGCCCGCGATCAGCACGCGTTCCAGCTCGCCGCGCTCCATGCGGTTCATGATCCAGCCGCAGCTCACCGAGGCAACGCAGCCGCAGCCGCTGCCGCCCGCGTGGCTGTCCTGCTCCTGATAGAACAGCGAATTGCCGCAGTCGATCAGCTTCTCATCTGGCACGTCCACGCCGCCCCTGCGGAACAGCTCCGCCAGAAGATTCCGGCCGATCCAGCCCAGGTCGCCGGTGACGATCAGGTCGTAATCATCGGCCGTCCGGCCGGTGTCGCCCAGGTGGGCCGTGATGGTGTCATACACCGCCGGGGCCATGGCCGCACCCATGTGGTTGGCGTCCTTGATCTTCATGTCGACCACCCGGCCCACCGTGCCCGAGCATACGCGCAGGCCGTTCGGGTCGCCGTCCCGCGTCAGCAGCGCGCAGCCGCAGGCCGTGGCCGTCCAGGACGCCTGGGGCGGGCGCTGGTTGCCCATCTCCAATGGAAAGCGAAACTGGCGCTCAGCGGTGCAGAAGTGGCTGGACGCGCAGCAGATCGCGTTGTCCACGAAGCCGCCGCAGATCAGCGCGCCGCCCAGAATCAGCGACTGCACGAAGGTGGAGCACGCGCCGTACTGGCCGAAGAAGGGCGCGCCGATCTCCCGCGCGGCGAAGCTGGACGCGATGATCTGGTTGTTCAGATCGCCGGAGATCATCACCTGAACGTCCTCAATGGAGAGATTTGCGGCCTGAACCGTCCTCTCCACGGCGCGGCGCAGCATCTCGCCCTCCGCCAGCTCCCAGGTCTTCATGCCGAGCAGATCGTCCTCGAGGATCACGTCGAATTCGTTCGCCAGCGGACCCTTGCCCTCCTTGGGGCCGGCGATGCTCGTGCGCGCGGCGACGACGGGAGCGCTGTCAAAGACGAAGGTCTGTGCTCCGGTCCGGCTCATAGCAGCCACCCCCGAATCGCATAATAGATGAAGCCGACGATCATCGAGCTGGTCACGCCGTAGGCGATCACCGGGCCCGCGATCTGAAAGATGCGCGCGCCCATGCCCAGCACGATGCCCTCGCGCCGGTATTCGATGGCCGGGGCCGCCACGGAGTTGGCGAAGCCCGTGATTGGCACGATGGAGCCCGCGCCGGCGTATCTTCCGATCTTGTCGTACACGCCGATGCCGGTGAGCGTGGTGCCCAGGAAGATCAGCACCACGGAGGTGAACATGGGCGCGGTGAGCTCGGTCAGCCGCAGCGATTCGCCCAGCATGTTGAGCGCCTGGCCGATGCAGCAAATCAGTCCGCCCACCCAGAACGCGCGCAGCGCGCCCCGCAGGTGGCGGGACGGCGGCGTGAGCTTGGACACGAGCCGGGAATAGTCCTCAGGTGAAATTGGTTGACGATTCATGGATATCCTCCTCATTGCGTATGGGATCGCGCCCGCCGGTGAAGCGGGCCTCGTCCAGATAGTAGCGCGTCGGGAACTGCGCGTCCGCGATTGCGCGCTCGGTTCGGCGCATGGCATGTCGCCTCCTGAAAGTCAATTGAAGCGTGAAGGTTTCGCGCTTATTGTGGACGAAAGCGGCGCGCATTATGAGAAGGGCGCAAAAAAACGCCGCGCGGCAATTTGCCGCGCGGCGGTCGAAACGGAATCAGGCGCGATCGGGATAGTTGGTGGTGATGTTGTCCAGGCCCATCTCGGACATGCGCTGGATGTCCTTTGCGCTGTTGACCGTCCAGCACATCACCTTGAATCCGAGCAGGTGCAGCGAGCGCACGATGTCGGCGGTGATGAGATCGTAGCGAATGGAGACGCCGCTGAGGAAGCTGTACTCGTCCGGATGGGCGATGACGTCCTTGACCAGCGTCGTGCTCTGTGTGGCGACGTTGACCGCGACGGAAGGGTCCATCGCCTTGAGCCGCCGCATGCCTTCGACGTCGAAGGAGTGATAGACGGTGCGATCCTCCAAACCGTAGCGGCGCACCAGTTCCAGCGTCATTCGCTCAATTTCGATGCTGGCGGTCTTGAATTCGAGATTCAATTGAAGCGGCAGCGCGGAGAGACACTCCAGCGCTTCCTCCAGGGTGGGCACGTCCGGGTCGATCCGCTTGAGCTGCTCCAGCGTGAGGCCGGAGATGCTCCTGCCGCCGATGGCGCCATCGTGATGGAGGACGATGCGGCCGTCGCCGGTCAGGCGCAGGTCCGTTTCGATGCCGTCCGCGCCCAGCTCCGCGGCGCGGCGGAATGCCTCCAGCGTGTTGTCCTTGCAGTAGCCGGACGCGCCGCGGTGCGCGACGATGATCGTCCTGTGCAAGGAGTCGTAGCGCACCACGTGCACGCGCATCTGGGTCGAATGTCCGTTGTGGGAGGTGACGCTGATCACGGCGGTGCCAGCCTTCAGGCCGGAGACGACGCCGTCTTCGTCCACCGTGGCGACGGAGCGGTTGCTGCTGGCGAAGTAGTACGCCGCCGCGGAGCGCTCCGGGATCGTGACGAGGGGGAAAGCGTACAGATCGCCCACGCCGATCGTCACCTCCGGCTCGGCGCATTGGAGTTCATCCGGCGGAAGGCACACGCACACGGGCACGCTGGCCTCAAGGCCGTTGTAGGTGGTGGCGGTGACGGTTGCCTCGCCCAGTCGCAGGCCGGTGACGCTGCCGTCGCTCTCCACGGAGACGGTTTCCGGGTCGGAGCTTCGGTAGGTGAAATCAGAATAGCTCCCGGGCGTGCGGAACGTGACCTTCGAGCGCTGGCCCTCGTACAGGTAGTAAGTCTCCTTCGCGGGCACGACATAGCTGGGGGCCGCCGTGACGCGGATTTCGACGGAACTGGTCTTTTTGTTGAAGCTGGTCGCCGTGATCTTTGCCACGCCCGCGCCCACCGCGGCCAGCGTCGAAACATCGCGCACCTCGACGACTGAAGGATCGCTGCTGACGAGCGTCCAACCGCCGGACGCGTTCGCGTTCAGATTTACGGTCGCGGCCATGTCCTGACCGACGCCGATCTCCGTTCTGGGCACAGAGAGCGTGATCTTGCTCGGGGCGTTCTGCACGGTGATCTTGCAGCGCCCGGTTTCCAGACCGTTGTAGGTGACGGCATAGACGTAGGCGGTTCCCTTCTTGAGCGCGGTGAGCGCGCCGCTCTCCGCGTCGACCGAAACAATTTTCGCGTCGGTGCTTCGGAAGCACGCGCTGCCGCCGCTACCCTCGCTGAGCGCGATGTGCAGCGCGTCCGCGCGCTTCTCCTTCAAACCCATTTGCAGTTCGGTCTCCCGGAGGGAGATGGAGGTCGGCGCGGGAAGGATAGTTAATGTCTGCTCGGCAAATACGCCGTTGTAGACCTCGGCGCGAACGATGACCTCCCCCGGCGCGTTCGCGGTAAGCACGTTTCCTTCCAGCGTCGCGAACTCCGCGCCGCGCACGATGGAGTAGACGGGAATGCCTGCCGCGCCGTCGTCCACAGCTGCCGCCAACGGATGCGCCATGCCCACCCCCAGTGGGGATTCCCCGCTGGTGAAGCGCAACGCGGTGGGCGCTTCCTTGACGCTGATCTTGACGCTGGCGGTTTTCTTGTTGAAGTTCTTCGCCGTGATTGTGGCCGTTCCGGCGACCATGGCCACGATGGAATCTCCCTCCACGGCGACGACGGAGGGCATGTTGCTGGTCAACGTGTACGCGCCGACGCGCGCGTCCTTCGTGGGCGTGCTGACGATGGGCACGGCGCGCTCGCCCACGCCGAGCGTCTTCGCGACGCTCATCTGAATCTTTGCCGGGGCCTTGCGGACCGTGACGGCATAGCTGGCGGCGATGCCATTGTAAGCGGTGACAGTGATCTCGGCCGTACCGGCCTTCTTGCCGGTGATCGCGCCCGAGGCGGTCACGCTGACAATCTTGGAATTGGAGGATTTATAACTCAGCTTCGGATCGGCCCCGGTGTCCGAGGCGACCGCGACGGGGGCCGCGACCGTCTCGTTTACGCCGATCTCCACCGACATGGGCGCGACGGTGAGCGCCGCCGGCGCGGGAAGGATGGCGAGCGTCTGCTCGGCGAATACGCCGTTGTAGACCTCGGCGCGGACGACGACCTCCCCCGGCGCGTTCGCGGTGAGCACGTTTCCTTCCAGCGTCGCGAACTCCGCGCCGCGCACGATGGAGTAGACGGGAACGCCCGCCGCGCCCTCGTCTACGGCCGCCGTCAACGGGTGCGCCATGCCCACCCCCAGCGGCGATTTCCCGCTGGTGAAGCGCAGCGCGGCGGGTGCTTCCTTGACGCTGATCTTGACGCTAACGGACTTCTTGTTATAGTTCTTCGCCGTGACCGTGGCCGTTCCGGCGGCCAGGGCCACGATGGAATCTCCCTCCACGACGACGACGGAGGGTTTGTTGCTGGTCAGGGTGTACGCGCCGACGCGCGCATCCTTCGTGGGCGTGCTGACGATGGGTACGACGCGCTCGCCCACGCCCAGCGTCTTCGCCACGCTCATCTGAATCTTCGCCGGGGCCTTGCAGACCGTGACAGCATAGCTGGCGGCGACGCCGTTGTAGGCGGTAACGGTGATTTCGGCCGTGCCGGCCTTCTTGCCAGTGATCGCGCCCGAGGCGGTCACGCTGACGATCTTGGAATTGGAGGACTTATAACTCAGCTTCGGATCGGCCCCGGTGTCCGAGGCGACCGAGACGGGGGCCGCGATCGTCTCGTTTACGCCGATCTCCACCGATTGAGGCGCGACGGTGAGCGCCGCCGGCGCGGGAAGGATGGTTAACGTCTGCTCGGCGAATACGCCGTTGTAGACCTCGGCGCGAACGGTGACCTCTCCCGGCGTGTTCGCAGTGAGCACGTTTCCCTCCAGCGTCGCGAATTCCGCGCCGCGCACGATGGAGTAGATGGGAACACCTGCCGCGCCGTCGTTTACGGCCGCCGTCAGCGGGTGCGCCATGCCCACCCCCAGCGGTGATTCCCTGCTGGTGAAGCGCAGCGCGGTGGGCGCTTCCTTGACGCTGATCTTGACGCTGGCAGACTTCTTGTTGAAGTTCTTCGCCGTGACCGTGGCCGTTCCGGCGGCCAGGGCCACGATGGAATCTCCCTCCACGGCGATGACGGAGGGTTTGTTGCTGGTCAGGGTGTACGCGCCGACGCGCGCGTCCTTCGTGGGCGTGCTGATGATGGGCACGGCTCGCTCACCCACGCCGAGCGTCTTCGCGACACTCATCTGAATCTTCGCCGGGGCCTTGCAGACCGTGACGGTGCAGCCTGCTTCCAGAATTTGATCCATGTGCTTCAGCGAAGCGGTGACGGCGGCGCTTCCCACCTTTACGCCGGTGAGCTTGCCGTTGGCCGCGTCCACGCGCACGATCTTTGGATTGGAGCTGGTGTAATAGATCGAAGTCTCGAATCCCGCGGCGCTGCCGGTGAGCGCGGGGCGCAACGCGCCGGTCGCGCTTTCGCCCACGCATAGGGTGAGATCGCCGTTTTCGAGCTGAATGGCACCCGGAGCGGGCGTTTCGGCGGGGGAGACGGTCGGTTCTGCCGCGCCCAGCAGCGCGAAGGGAATGCCTGCCTCCTGGCAAAAGCGCAGAGCCGGAGAATCCGGCCACGCGGAGATTACGAGCCGCGGGCAGTCCGCGAAGGCGTCGGGGGCGATGGCCTGCAATCCGGCGGGAAGGAGGATGCTTGCCAGCTCGGAGCAGCCCCGGAATGCGCCCGCGTCGATGGTGAGCACGCCGTCCGGCACCCGTACCGAATAAATTTCCGCGTTTCCCGCGAAGGCGGAGGGGCCGATTTCAATGATTCCCAGGTCGCTTGGGATGGTCACATCGCGGTCGCCGCCGCGATAGGCGATGAGCACGCCGCCCTCGACGGAAAAGTCGGAAAGCGCTTCCGCAGGGCCCACCGCGTCTTCCGGCGCGGCAGTTTCCGCGGGCGTGGCCGCTTCCGTCGCTTCCGCCGCGACGGAAGCGGACGGATCCGCCGGATTGGGGAGCGGTTCGTCAATGGGCGCGACATCCAGCGCTTCCGGCTCGGAAAGCGCCTCGGGCTCCGGCATCGGAACGGTTTCTTCAATCGAAATGGTCTCTTCGATAGAGGGAAGCGCCTCGGCGGGGGCCTCTTCGACAATTTCCACATCCGCTTCCGCCCGCGCGGGGACGTCAACAAACGAACCGCAGAACAGAAGCGCGGCCAGCGCCCCGCTGAGCGCGCGATATCTACGCTTCATACGGATCGCTTCCTTTCTCCAATAATACCCAAAATATAACACAATTCGATTGTAAAACATCGCCAGCGAAAATGCAAGCGAAAGCCGGGGCAAAAGTGCGGGAAAAGTGCGCCGGAGGCAGAAAAATTTATAAAAACCGAAAGAAATCGGGATCTCCCGCGGCCGGAGATCCCGATTGCGTCAGACGAACACGAATTGGATCAACAGCATGTAACAGATCGTGCCCGCCGCGATGGAGAGCAGCATCTGCTTCTTCCACAGGTGAAGCCCCGCGACGACCAGTATGGCGATCAGCTCGGGCAGGCCGTGACTGCCGGAGAGGATGCTGGTGCCGCGCAGGCAGTACACCAGCAGCATGCCGAATACCGCCGCGGGCAGCGCGTGGCCGAGGTAGCGCACGAACTTCGGCGTGGGCTTTCCGGCGGGGAACACGAGGAAGGGCAGCCAGCGCATCAGCTGGGTGCCCAGCGCGCACATGGCGATGGTGATGAGTCGCTCCAAGACGGTCACGCGGCTTCGCCTCCCTTCCGTTCGATGGGTCCGCGCAGAAGCGCCAGCGCCGCGAGAATCGCGCCCATCGCGGGAATCAGGAAGTTATCCGGGCCGAATGCCAGCAGGCTCAAGACCGACAGCCCCAAGCCGAGCATGGCGCTGATGTGCTGGCGATCCTTACGCCACTGTTCGATAAAGATCACTACGAACAGCGCCGTCATCGCGAAGTCCAGTCCCTGGGTGTTGAAGCGGATCAGCATGCCGAACAGCGCGCCCAGCGTGCAGCCCGTGACCCAGTAGAGCTGATCCAACAGCGTCACGAAGAACATGAACCAGCTCCGGCTCACGCCGCCCGGCGCGTCCACTGAACAGACGATGGAGAAAGTCTCATCGCACAGGCCGAACACCATGTAGGGTTTCTTTTTGCCCACGTCCCGGTAGCGGTCCAGCATGGCGATGCCGTAGAACAGGTGGCGCGCCTGGATCATGACGGACACCATCAGCGCCTGCAGCGGATTGAACGGGCTCTGCAGAAGCGTCACGATCATGAACTCCAACGAGCCGCCGAACACCGTGACGCTCGTCAGCATCGGATACCAGAAGTCGAAGCCGGACTTCACCATGGTCACGCCGTAGGTCATGCCCAGGAACAGGAAGCCGGTCTGTATGGGAATCGTGTAGGGAAAGGCGGCCTGCAGGGCGGCCATGCGCGCCGCGCCGCGTCCTCCGCTCGCGCTGTTCATGGGGCGTCATCTCGATTCGTAAAATTTTGTACGAATTTTAGCATGGAGTTTTCGCGCGCGCAAGACCGGTTGTATTAAAAGCGGGAGGGGAATCTCATAAATTTTCATTCCATTCATAAATTCGACTTGTTTCCATGCCGCGGTTATGATATAATTTTAAAAAATATACACTAGGGGTAGAATGGTATGCGTTTCAAAAAGTTCCTGATTGCCATGCTTGCGCTTGCGATCGCGTGCTGTGGTCTGGGGATCGTTCCCGCGCTCGCGGAATACAATTTGCCCCACTATATCGTGGTGGATCTCACCAACCAAATCGTAACGGTATACAACACCAAGGACGGCAGCATCGCCCGCCAGATGCTCTGCTCCGCGGGCCAGAATGACGCCACGCCCACGGGCACCTGGTACATGCCGGCCAAGGAGCGCAGCGACGAGCGCAGCGAATGGTACTACATGGGATCGCACAATGTGTGGGTCAAGTACGCCACGCGAATCTACTACGCATACTTCTTCCACTCCCTCACCTTCAACCGAAAGGACGACAGTACGATGAACGCCAAGGCCGCCGAGATGTTCGGCGTTCCGGCGTCCCACGGCTGCATCCGCCTGCGCGTGGAGGACGCGCGCTACATCGCGGAACAGTGCCTGCACGGCACGCGCGTGGACATCATTAAGAGCGGCGTCAAGAACGAGGAGCTGCGCTCGCTGCTCTATATCTCGTCGTACAGCGAGGACGAGGGCATCACCTATCAGGAATTTCAGGGCATCTCGCCGGACGCGCTGAGCCTGGGCGCCGCCGGTGAGGAAGTGATGGATTTGCAGACGCGCCTGCGCGATCTGGGCTACTATGGGGTAAACCCGGACGGCCGCTACGAGACCGAGACCATCGCGGCCGTCAAGGCGCTGCAGAAGGACTTGGGCATCGCGCAGAGCGGCATCACTACCGCCGAATTGAAGGAGGTCATCTTCTCCGACGAGGCCCCGGTATCCAAGGGTCAGGTGACGATTCAGGAGGGAAGCAGCGGCCCCGTGGTCAAGCAGTTCCAGACGGCGCTGCAGCGGCTGGGGATCTATGAAGGCGATATCGACAGCGTGTACGACGCGGACGTGGTCGACGCGGTCAGGGAGCTGCAGCGCATCTGCGGCTACGAGGAGGACGGCGTGGCGTCGCCGGAGGTGCAGCATCTGGTCTACTATGAGCTCAACCGCATCGAGCAGGCGCTGGGCACGGAGTTCTCGGTTGAGCGCGTGACCGAGGAGATCAACATGGCCACGATGATCTTCGAAAAGTCCCGGATCAACGTGCGCGCCAAGCCGAACACCAAGAGCGACACCCTCACCCAGCTCAGCCTGGGCGACCAGGTGGTCGTGCTGGCGGTGCAGGACGAGTGGGCGCAGGTGATCGCCAACGGCAAGACGGGCTTCATGTACAAGAAGTACCTCGAGCCCTTTACCCGGGAGAATTACGTGCTCAAGTACACGGGCAGCGGCGAGAGCATCACCATCGGCAACACGCTGGAGCAGCTCATGTCCGGTAGCGGAACCAGCGAGAAGGAGGCATTCCAGAGCTACTACGCCAGCGCGCAGTACATGGACTATCTGGACGACCCGGTCGAGTACGTCACCGTCAATACGGGTGCGGAGGGCCTGAAGCTGAACATGCGCGCCGCCGCGAGTTCGGAAGCGGAGGTGCTGGCGGAGATTCCCAACGGAACGAAGCTGCGCGTGCTCGACAAAGAGGGTGACTGGACGCGCGTGGGCTACGACGATCAGATCGGCTATCTGACGAATCAGTATCTCGAGTTCTGGCAGGGCACCGCCGCCGACGTGGAGGACAGCACGGACGCTCTCGACGAGGGCGCGGAGGAGGACGTGGAAATCACCGCCATCGTCATGCCCAATCGCCGGGATGGCAGCGTGCCCGTCTACGCGGAGGCCGACGAAAACTCCAAGCAAATCGGCCGCCTGAAGAGCGACGTGGAGGTCCGCGTGCTCGGCGTGGACGAAAACACCGGCTGGGCGCGGATCAGTTACAAGGACAACGAGGGCTACATGCAGGACAAGAATCTGTCCTTCCGGCTCGGAATATAGGCGCTGTTCGGCGCGAATCCCCCGCCCCGGCGGGGGTTCTGTACAGCGGAAGCGCACCGCGTTCCAATGTACACAGCGATGATTAGAAAGCGAGGCTTATGATGCGAATCAGGAGGTTCTTCACGGCGCTGCTGGCCGCCGCGCTGTTGCTGGGCGGCTGCATTCCCGCCCACGCGGCCTACGACATGCCCTATTACATCGGCGTCGATCTGACCAACCAGATCGTCACCGTCTACAACACCGAGGACGATACTGTCGCCCGGCAGATGCTCTGCTCCTCGGGCATCAACGATTCCACGCCGGAGGGCACCTTCTACATGCCGCCGAAGGGCCGCGCGTCCGAGCGCACGGAGTGGACCTGGTACGATCAGTATGACAGCTACGTAAAATTCTCCACGCGCATTTGGCACGGCTACATGTTCCACTCCCTGCCCTACGCGAAGCGGGATGAATCCACGCTGATTGAGGAGAGCGCCCGGGAGCTGGGCACGCCCGCGTCTCACGGCTGCATGCGCCTGCGCGTGGATGACGCGCGCTTCATCGCGCAAAACTGCCTGGTGGGCACCATGGTGCGCATCTACAAGGATACGGAGAAGCAGGAGGAACTGCGCCAGCTGCTGCTGGTGTCCTCCTATACCGGCGAGGGCGGCATGAGCTACACCGAGTTCCTGGGCTACGCGGACGACGCGCTGGGCCGGGGCTCCGGCGGCACGGAGGTGTCCGACCTCCAGCACCGCCTGCGGGACTTGGGCTACTACGACGGCGACATGGGCGGGCGCTACGATACGGACACCATCGCCGCTGTGAAGCATGTGCAGGCGGATCTGGGGCAGCCGCAGTCCGGCGTGACCACGGCGGAGCTGTCGGAACTGCTCTACTCGGAGAACGCGCCGGTATCGGCGGGCCAGATCACGATTCAGGAGGGCAGCAGCGGCCCGGTGGTCAAGCGCCTGCAGAGTGCGCTCAATACGCTCGGCCTCTACGAGGGTGAGCTGGACAGCGTATATGATCTGGACGTGGCTGACGCGGTGCGCCGCTTCCAGGGAGTGTGCAACTTCAAGGTGGACGGCGTCGCCACGCCGGAGATTCAGCAGGCGCTCTACTACGTGCTCTCGAAGCTGGAAGCCACCTTCGGCGCAGGCACGATTCCGGCGGCGGAGATTGTGACCGAGGAGATACAGATGGCGACGCTGCGCGCTGAGGCGAACATCGTCGTCCGCTCCAAGCCGGACACGAGCAGCGACTACCTCGCCAAGCTTCACGACGGCGACACGATGTTCGTGGAGGCCGTGGAGGGCGATTGGGCAAAGATTCAGACGGGATCGGTCACCGGCTTCCTTCGGAAGAAGTATCTGGAACCCTTCACGCAGGAGAACGTCATTTTGAGCTTCCGGGGCGATGACGGCACCAGCTATACCATCGGCCACACGATGGAGGAGTATCGCTCGGGGGCGCAGAGTTTGGCGGACGAATTCGCGGCGTACAGCGCGAGCCTCCAGGGGGCGAGCGCGCAGGACGGCGGCGATTCCGCGGAGGCGGAGCTCTATGTCGCCGTGAATACGGGTTCGGACGACGTGACGCTGAACCTGCGTGCGCAGGCGAACCCTGACGGTGAAATCCTTGCGCAGGTGCCTAATGGCACCGAGCTGCGCGCGCTGGGCGCGGCCGACGGCTGGACGCAGGTGAGCTACGGCGGACAGACCGGCTACCTGCTCAACGACTATCTGCACTTCCCGGAGGATGATTCCGGCGATGAGGAATCCGAGCCGGAGGAGGCGAAGCGCGAACTCGAGGACATGACAGACGCGGAGGCCGTCGCCATGGCGGTCGTGATCTGCGGCAGCGAGGAGAGCGCGCCCGTGTACGCGGCGGATTCTGAGGACGCGGAGCTTCTCGGCAACCTGACGGAGGGCGTCAAGCTCGAAGTGCTCGCCATGAGCGACGCCGACGACTGGGTGTGCATCCGCCATGAGGGCCGCGTGGGCTACATGCTGGACGCAAATTTGCAATTTCAGCTGATGTAGCGCGCATGAATGACAGAGGGACCCGGGATCCGCATCGCGGATTCCGGGTCCTTCTATGTGTCACACGAAGCGCTTAGCTTCGAGCGGGAGCCGCCTTCCTTCGTTTGCTTCCGCGCATTCCTGCCCAAACGCGGCCCAGCGCGGAATAGAACAGTTCCAGCAGTATGGATGTCCCCAGCGAAAGCGCAACCAGAATCAAGTAATCGATCCAGACGTTGCTCGTGCAGTAGACGATTTTGGTGATCTCCAGGAAATAGTAGCAGTAGAAGCTGTGGATGAGCCACATGTTGGCGCTGTGACGGCCGAGAAAGCGGAAGCACGCCTTGACCGACCTCGCGCCGTCGAACAGCGTGGAGACAAACGCGACGAGGAAGGGCACGAGAATCACGTCCAGATCGATTGCGCCATTCGCGGCGTATGCGCGGAACAGGAGGATCGTTGCGCAGCCCGCTGCGCTCAGCAATTTGGGAAACGAGGTGCCGGCAATCCGCCCCTTGAGCTTTTCCAGCAGATTGTATTTGGCGCAGACGATGCCCATGAAGAGCGCAAGGGAGTAAGCGTTGAAGTTCAGGAAGTGCGTGTAGAGGAAGGTTCCCCGCATGCTCGACAGCGCGTCAGTGCCAGTCAGGCCCGGCATCACGTGCTGGCTGAATATGTCGATGGCGAACACCAGAAAGACGTCCAGCAAAAAATACCGGTGCTTCCGGGTCGCCATGCAGAACAGTACGCCCAGCGCGAGCATGCACAGATAATAGCCGAAGAACCACCATTCGCCGTTGAAGCTCGAACTGTAGCCCACGAGATTGGCAAAGAAATCGCCCAGAAACGCCTTTGGGTCCGTGACGACGTAGCGCGTGCAGAGCGAATTGATGCCCTCGCCGCTTCTGGCAAAGAACAGAAAGGCGATGGGAACGAAGATGAAGAAGACCTTCCAATACTGATGGTACAATTTGAGGATCGCGCTCGTCAGACTGAACCGGCCGCTCTCCCAGCGGCGGTAGAGGCCATATCCGCCGAGAAAGAAGAAAATCGACACGCACAATAGCGCGGTCAGCGCCATGTCGGTCAGATAGCCGCCCTCGATAAAACCCTTCCAGAGGGGCGATGCGAACCCCGCAAAGCCGACGGGCCAGCGGCTCTGCGTGTAGGCCAGGTGGTGAAACAGCATCAGCAGCACGGCCAGACCCTTGACCGCCCGCGTGTCCTCTCGCGTGAACATTCTCATTCTCCCAGGCGGCGCATTGCGCAGCCCTCCAGTCAAATTTCCATTTCGAACAGCCGCTTCATCAGTTCGATGCTCTCCGGGCCGCCGGAGGATTGGAACTCGATCTCGCCGGGAGCGTCGCGATCCGCGAGCAGGCCCTCGGCCTCCAGCCGCCGCTTGAGCTGCTGCGCCGTGCCGTCCATGCCGTCGAAGATCTGCGCGCCGGGGAAGAACGCTTCGATCTGGCGGCGCAGGAAGGGGTAGTGCGTGCAGCCGAGCACGATGGCGTCCACCTGCTCGCCCATGAAGGGGGCGAATATGGCGGCCAGCGCGTCGTGGGCCTCGGGGGAGTTCATCTTTCCGGCTTCCACGATCTCGACCAGGCCCTTGCCCTCAATCGGGATCACGCCCTCGCCATAGAGGCCCATCAGTCGGGCGAAGCGCTCCAGCGAAAGCGTCGCCTTCGTCGCCAGCGCCAGCACGACTCCGTTTCGACGCGCCAGGCTCGCGGGCTTGAGCGCCGGCTCCATGCCGATCACCGGAATGCGCACGTTCGCGCGAAGCTGCTCGGCATAGGCGGCGGTGATGGTGTTGCAGCCCAGCGCCAGCGCCTTGACGCCCTGCTGCAGCAGCGCGTCCACAGCGGCGGCGGACAGCTCGCGGATCTCTTCGAAGGGCCGCGGTCCGTAGGGGGCGTTTCGATTGTCGCCGTAGAAGATAAAATTTTCGTTTGGAAGCCAATGGACGGCGCGGCGCAATAAACTGACGCCGCCCACGCCGCTGTCCAGGATGCCGATCGCGTCTTGCATATGCGCTCCTTTATCAACAATCCTCAGTTTTACGATCTCTTTTCATTATAGGCCCCGCGCGGGGAATTTGCAAGCGCAAAGTTCACCTCGCCCCGCGCCACGCTTCTGTTGGCGTCAATCATAGGTAACAGCGAAGGAGGGGGCTGTCAAGGGAAAGGGTGGAGATTTTCCGGCAGGGGAA
>CANQEW010000065.1 GCA_947596085.1 uncultured Clostridia bacterium
TCCCCTGCCGGAAAATCTCCACCCTTTCCCTTGACAGCTTCCTCCCTCGCTGTTACCTATGATTGACGCCAACAGAGAGAAGTCCTTTTCCAAACCAAAAACTTGCTTGACATCCAACGGGCCCGCATTTATAATCAAAATGTATTTGTATCTTTTCCCATCTGGAGGCTTGGTAATGGGCAACGAATTGATTCGCATCGAGCACCTGAACAAGGTGTTTAACGGCTCGGCCGGGCGCATCGTGGCGCTGGACGACATCAACCTGTCCATCGAGCAGGGCGACATCTTCGGCATCATCGGCTTGAGCGGCGCGGGCAAGTCTACGCTGGTGCGCTGCATGAACCTGCTGGAGATTCCCACCGAGGGCAAGGTGATCTTCGATGGCAAAAATCTGCTGGACATGCCGCAGCGGGAATTGCTGACCACCCGCCGCTCCATCGGCATGATCTTCCAGGACTTCAATCTGATGGCCCAGCGCAGCGCCTTCAAGAATGTCTGCTACCCGATGGAGGTGGCACGGGTGCCGAAGAAGAAGGCGGAGGCGCGCGCGAAGGAGCTGCTGGAGCTCGTGGGCCTGAGCGACCGCGTGAAGTCCTATCCCAGCCAGCTCTCCGGCGGCCAGAAGCAGCGCGTGGCCATCGCGCGGGCGCTGGCGATGGATCCGAAGGTGCTGCTGTGCGACGAGGCCACCTCGGCCCTCGACCCCAACACCACCCGCCAGATTCTCGAACTGCTGCGAAAGATCAATCGGGAGCTGGGCGTGACCATCGTGGTCATCACCCACGAAATGAAGGTCATCGAAACCATCTGCAACCGCGTCGCCGTGCTGGATCAGAGCCACGTGGTGGAGCAGGGCCTGGTGCGCGATGTGTTCATCCATCCGCAGTCCCGCATCGCCCGCCAGCTCATTCTGCCCCAGCAGGACGGCGCGCCCGTGTCCTTCTCCGACAATAACTGCCTGCGCATCGTATTCGACGGCTACTCGGCCTACGAGCCGGTGATCTCCAACCTCGCGCTGGAGTGCCGCGCGGCGGTGAACATACTCTACGCCAACACCCGCAACGTGGACGGCAAGGCCATGGGGCAGATGCTGCTGCAGCTTCCGCAGGATGAAACCACGGTGGCCCGTGTCAAGCAGTGGCTGACCGACCACAAGATCACTTTCAAGGAGGAGACGCTCAATGTTTACGCAACGAATGGTGATTGAGATGCTCAACGGCATCCGCGAGACCCTGTACATGACGCTGTTCTCCACCTTTCTGGCGTATCTTTTTGGCCTCCCCATCGGCGTGCTGCTGTGCGTGACGGATAAGAACGGCCTGCGTCCCTGCCGCCCGGTGAACCTCGTGCTGGGCACGATCGTGAACCTGGTGCGCAGCGTGCCCTTCATCATTCTGTTGATCACGGTGCTTCCCTTCACCCTGTGGCTGCTGGGCACGACCCTCGGCGCGACCGCGACGGTGGTGCCGCTGGTGATCTGCGCCACGCCCTTCATCGGGCGCATGGTGGAGGGCTCGCTCAAGGAGGTGCCCGCCGGCGTGATCGAGGCCGCGCGCTCCATGGGCACGTCCGACTTCAAGATCATCGTCAAAACGCTGATCCCCGAGGCCAAGCCCTCCCTCATCAACGGCTGCACCATCGCCGTGACCACCATCCTCGGCTACACGGCCATGGCGGGCTACGTGGGCGGCGGCGGCCTGGGGGCCATCGCCATCAACTACGGTTACTACCGCTACAACACGCCGGTGATGATGGTCACGGTGCTGCTGATGGTCGTGATCGTGCAGCTCTTCCAGATGATCGGCTCGTTCGTCGAAAAGAAGACTGACAAGCGCATCCGCTGAGAGCGAAGGCCGCCCGCGCGGAACCGAACAATCTTTTGCGTCGAATGTAAATCTTTCGGAAATCTATTGACAAGGGCAAAACCGACAAGTATAATAGCGTTAAATCCAGCAGATATACGGATTTGGAAGGGAGGAGCCCGCATGAAGCGCAATGCTTGCATGATGATGGGGATGTGCATGTGCCGCATGGGCATGCGCACGCTTCGCTGTGCTCCGAACTCTGAACCGTTTTCCGCACCGATGGCTTAACGCCGCAGGTGAACGAGAGAGGGCAGGAAACGATTCGAGTTTCCCGCCCTCTTTTTTCGGAGGCGCATCGCCGCAAGCTGGATACAATTCCCCAAAAACGAAAGGAGAAAGACCCATGAAGAAAATTTTTGCCATCGCACTGATCCTGGTCCTCGCACTGAGCACCGCCGCCGTGGCGGAGGGCACCACCATCACCGTGGGCGCGTCCCCCGCTCCCCACGCCGAGATCCTTGAGGTCGCGGCCGACATCCTCGCCGAGCAGGGCATCACCCTGGAGATCGTGCAGTACAACGATTACGTGATCCCGAACACCGCCGTGGAGGACGGCTCCATCGACGCCAACTACTTCCAGCACATCCTCTATCTGAACGACTTCAACGCCCAGAACGGCACGCACCTGGCCATCGTGGACAAGATCCACTACGAGCCCTTCGGCATCTACGCCGGCAAGACCGCCAGCCTCGAGGAGCTGCCGGACGGCGCACAGATCGCGGTGCCGAACGATCCCACCAACGAGGCCCGCGCGCTGCTGCTGCTGGAGGCCCAGGGCATCATCAAGCTGACCGAGGGCGTCGGCCTGGCCGCCACCAAGCTGGACATCGTTGAGAATCCGAAGAACGTCGAGATCGTCGAGGTTGAGGCCGCCCAGACCCCCCGCTCGCTGAGCTCCGTGGACGTCGCCGTCATCAACGGCAACTACGCCATCGACGCGGGCCTGAAGGCCGCCGACGCGCTGGCCATCGAGGACGCTTCCTCCCCAGTCATCCAGGAGAATTACGCCAACGTGCTCGTCGCCAAGGAAGGCAACGAGACCAACGAGGCGCTGGTCGCGCTGGCCGAGGCGCTCAAGAGCGATAAGGTCAAGGCCTTCATCGAGGAGACCTACCAGGGCGCGGTCGTGCCGCTGTTCTGAAAAAGCATAAGCCTGCCGGTTCCCTTTCGGGAACCGGCATTTTATATTCTAAGGCTCTAGATCAAAGTACTGTGTTTTTGTGGAAGGATAAAGTTAGAAAGGCATATCATATATACTGATGAAAGGAAGCAGCCATTCTTCCATTGCGAATATTTTTGTGAATTTGAAGTTGAAAAGCAAACTTATTCGCAAATATTCAAAATATACTTTCAATAATTGTTGACAAAGATTGAACTTATAAATATAATAATTGCAAGGAGGGGGAGATTGAGCATGCCGATTATCAGCAAAGAAGGGCTTCTAAAAGTAATGACATCTTACAATCCGTGGTGGAAAACAGAAACCATCCACCCAAAATTATCTAAAACGTATCGAAGGTTTGCGTTTTATGAAGCTATGAAATGGCTTATGGACCATAATATCCGTCGAACGGTTGTTTTGACCGGGGCCAGACGTGTAGGGAAAACTACGATTCAATATCAAATAATTGAAGAGCTACTCAAGCGAGGAGTTGCTCCGCAGAGGATCGTGTTCATTTCTATGGATCATCCCATGCTAAAACTCAGCGGGGTTAATGATATTCTGGAATGCTATCACGAGAATATTTATCCGAACCAGGACGTTTTCTATTTCTTCGACGAGATTCAGTATGCGCAGGATTGGGACAAGTGGCTCAAGACAATTTATGATATGCAGCCAGATTCGAAAGTCGTCGCTACCGGGTCAGCCAGTCCTGCCCTGATCAAAGGAAATCAGGAAAGTGGCGCAGGGCGGTGGACGACGATCCAAGTTCCTACACTATCATTTTATGAATACTGTGAGCTTCTAAATGTAGATCGTCCAAAACTGGCAAAAGACTTGAAGATTACACCCCTCCTGCATAAAACACAGCAGGAACGCACAAACATCATGTTGCAGCTATCCAAAGTTCAAAAGCACTTCAATCGCTATTTGCAAGTGGGCGGATTTCCGGAACTGGCACTCGCAGATAATGATAGCATGGCGCAACAGATCATGCGCGAAGATGTTGTGGATAAGGTTTTGAAGCGAGATCTTCCGTCTTTGTACAACATTAGAAATGCCACGGAGTTGGAACGCATTTTTCTATATCTTTGCAATGTTTCATCTGAAATCGTTTCTATTGGGGCGATAACGAAGGAATTGTGTGGTGTATCCAGACAGACTGTGGAAAACTATATCCAGTATCTGGAGAGCGCGAATCTGATCTATCAGAGCTGGCCGGTAAACATGGCCGGAAAGAAAGTGTTGAAGGCGAGTCCCAAGATTTACATTGCAGATGCCGCCATCCGCAATGCGGTGCTGATGGACGATTCGATCCTGACAAATCCCGTGGAAATGGGGAAGATCGTTGAAACGGCCGTCTACAAGCATGTGGCCGCGTTCTATTATCAACAGGCCGCGTCCGTCGGATACTTCCGGGGAGGGAGAAAGGAAAAAGAGGTGGACATCGTTGTCGAATATACGAGTACAAAGAACATTTTGATCGAAGTAAAATACCGAGAGAACGCAACGATTTCAGACGATGATGCAATATCCGAGCTGAGTAGCGATGCAGCGGCTTCGATTGTCATTACAAAAAACGAAAGCGATTTTGGCGTTCACAATACCAAGGCGGGCAAGGATTTGATACGCATTCCTGCATTTGCCTTTCTGTATCTGTTGGGCCATGCGGAGAAAAATGGATACCATGGGATGGATTAGTGTTTTATCCTCTTAATGCCGCAAGAATGCTCTTGCGGTTTTTTTTCGCGGAGGGGTTGACAAATACCCCTTTGGGGTATAATATATTGGCAGTACGAGAGAGGAGGCGGCGACCGTGGAGAATGAACACTGCGAGCACTGCGCAAAGACCAAGCAGCGCGGCGACGAGGAGAGAAGGAAGCTTATCAATCGCCTGAACCGCATCGAGGGCCAAATTCGCGGCCTGCGGGGCATGGTGGAAAAGGACGCCTACTGCGCCGACATTCTGACCCAGGCCTCCGCCGCCAACGCGGCGTTGAACGCGTTCAGCCGGGAGCTGCTCGCCAGCCACATGCACTCCTGCGTGGTGCGCGACATCCGCGAGGGCCGGGACGAAACGATCGACGAGCTTCTGGGCATCCTCCAGAAGATGATGAAATGACTGCGCCGAGGGGATGATAGCATGGAACAGTACAATGTGACCGGCATGAGCTGCGCCGCGTGCAGCGCGCGCGTGGAAAAGGCCGTAAAGAAGGTGCCGGGCGTGACGGCGTGTTCGGTGAGCCTGCTGACCAATTCGATGGGCGTGGAGGGCACCGCCAGCGCCGCGGAGATCGTGGCGGCGGTAGAGGCCGCGGGCTATGGCGCGTCGCCGAAGCGCGCGGCGGCGGAGAGCTCCGCCCCCGCTGCTGACGCGAGCGCGCTGGAGGACCGCGAGACGCCGTTGATGAAGAAGCGGCTGATCGCCTCGCTGATCGTGCTGGCCGCGCTGATGTACGTTTCGATGGGCCACATGATGTGGGGTTGGCCGCTGCCGGCCTTCTTCGAAGGCAACCACGTGGCGATGGGCCTGTTGCAGCTTCTGTTGACGGCTGTCATCATGGTCATCAACCAGAAGTTCTTCGTCAGCGGCTTCAAGAGCCTGATTCACCGCGCGCCCAACATGGATGCGCTGGTGGCCATGGGCGCGGGCGCGGCGTTCATCTACAGCACCTACGCGCTGTTCGCCATGACCGGCGCGCAGGCCGCCGGGGACGCGGACGCCGTCATGCGCTACATGCACGAGTTTTACTTCGAATCGGCGGGCACGATCCTGACGCTGATCACCGTGGGCAAGACATTGGAGGCGCGCTCGAAGGGACGCACCACCGACGCGCTGAAATCTTTGATGAAGCTCGCGCCCAAGACCGCCACCGTGGTTCGGGGCGGCGCGGAACAGGTGGTACCCATCGCGCAGGTGCGGCGCGGCGACACGTTCGTCGTGCGCCCGGGCGAGAGCATCCCCGTGGACGGCACGGTGCTGGAGGGCGAAACGGCGGTCAACGAGGCCGCGCTCACCGGCGAGTCGATTCCCGTGGACAAGGCGCCGGGCGACGCGGTTTCGGCGGCCACGATCAACACCTCCGGCTTCATCCGCTGCGAGGCCACCCGCGTGGGCGAGGACACGACGCTCTCCCAGATCATCAAGATGGTCAGCGACGCGGCGGCCACGAAGGCCCCCATCGCCAAGGTCGCCGACACCGTGTCCGGCATATTCGTTCCTGCGGTGATCGGCATCGCTATCGTGACGTTCATCATCTGGATGCTGGCCGGCCAGGCGGTGGGCTACGCGCTGGCGCGGGCGATCTCCGTGCTGGTCATCAGTTGCCCCTGCGCGCTGGGCCTGGCCACGCCGGTGGCGATCATGGTGGGCAACGGCGTGGGCGCGCGCCACGGCGTGCTGTTCAAGACGGCGGTTTCGCTGGAAGCCGCGGGAAGAACCGAAATCGTGGCGCTGGACAAGACCGGCACCATCACCTCCGGCGAGCCGAAGGTCACCGACGTGCTGCCTGCCCCGGGCGTGGACGCGGACGCGCTATTGCGCATGGCGGCGGCGCTGGAACAGAAGAGCGAGCATCCGCTGGCGAAGGCCGTATTGGCTTGCGCGCAGGAGCGGCAGACCGAAATTCCCGATGTACAGGACTTCCGGGCGCTCCCCGGTAGCGGCTTGGCGGCCAACCTGGACGGCGCGGAGCTCTCCGGCGGCAATTTGAAGTTCATCGGCACGCAAGCGGAGGTCACGGACGAGCTGCGCCGCGCCGCCGAACGGCTCTCCGAAGAGGGCAAGACCCCGCTGTTCTTCAGCCGCGACGGCGCGCTCGCCGGCATCATCGCCGTGGCGGACACGATCAAGGAGGACAGCCCGCGCGCCATCTCCGAACTGCGGAACATGGGCGTGCGCGTGGTGATGCTCACCGGCGACAACGAGCGCACGGCGAAGGCCATCGGCGCGCAGGCGGGCGTGGACGAGGTGATCGCGGGCGTGCTGCCCGAGGGCAAGGCCGACGCGATTGCGCGCCTCAAGCGCCAAGGCCGCGTGGCGATGGTGGGCGACGGCATCAACGACGCGCCCGCACTCACCGCCGCCGACACGGGCATCGCCATCGGCGCAGGCACGGACGTGGCCATCGACGCGGCGGACGTCGTGCTGATGAAGTCCCGCCTGAGCGACGTGCCCGCCGCGATTCGCCTGAGCCGGGCGACGCTCACCAACATCCACGAAAACCTGTTCTGGGCGTTCATCTACAACGCCATCGGCATTCCGCTGGCGGCGGGCGCGTTCATCAAGCTGTTCGGCTGGCAACTGAACCCGATGTTCGGCGCGGCGGCCATGAGCCTGTCCAGCTTCTGCGTGGTCACCAATGCGCTGCGGCTGAACTTGTTTGACATGTACTCGGCGAAGCATGATCGCAAGATCAAATCTCATAAAAAGATCAAGGAGGAAAAGACAATGACGAAGACCATGAAAATCGACGGAATGATGTGCGGCCACTGCGAGGCGCGCGTCAAGAAGACCCTGGAGGCGCTGGAGGGCGTGACCGAGGCGCAGGTGAGCCACACCGCCGGAACGGCGATCGTGACCCTGTCCGCCCCCGTGGCCGACGAGGTGCTCAAGAGCGCGGTCGAGGCCCAGGACTACAAGGTGCTGGGAATCGAATAAAGTCACTTTGAACTTCTCACGGGAAATCCACGGACTTCCCGTGAGCAAAGGTTTTTGACCGTCTGACGAACCGGGACGCTTCACTTGCGTGAGATAAAGAAGCAATAAGCAGGGTTTGGGGAAGGCACTCCCCAACAATGATTCCCACATACAGCGTTCCGCCGTATGCGGCAAAATGAGCGCAGAAGCGAATTTTGGCACCGTGGTAGAATCTTGCTCTGCGTGACCGCAGACTTCCTCTCGCTGCCGCCCGCCACTTTTTCGGAAAATCGCAACCACAGAATTGACTGGCTCGGCTGACTTTGCTATGCGTTGAAGCCTGTGAAGATATAGTTATTTCCAATGCTTTAACTGTGAAAGGTACAAATCAAACTGATTGCGTCTGGTTCCTTCATCTGCGTTATCCGGATTTGGCACATTCGCAACCAGATAATCCAGCAAAGATTCCTTAGACGGATAAGCAAATTTCCCCTCAGCATAGCACCATTTACAATAGTCCTCGTTATAGCTTCCGTCTGGTTCTCGGCAAATCAGACCATCTTCATCCAATGGCATTCCGCAGCACTGACAAACAAGTTTCCGTGGAGAACCCAGAAGCGTATTGATTGACACATCAAAAACCTTCGACAACAATTTTAATGTATCTGTATTTGGCTGCGTTTCGCCTGTTTCCCAGCGGCTAACCGCCTGTCGGGTGACTTGCACACGTTCAGCCAGTTGTTCTTGTGTAAGGTTGTTTTTCTCGCGTAAATTTTTAAGAATATCTCGTATTTCCATGCCCGTTCCTCCGAAAGGATATTTTTTATCCATTATAACTTCAAAACGGGGTTTTAACAAGCAACTCGCTGTTGCTATGGATCGTGGATGCTGTCAATCAAATTCTTGTGTGTTACTTTATGGAACATGAGCATTCAATCCGGGCTTGTTTTACTCTGCTTTCTGCTTCCGCGCGTAGGCGAGCGTCTGGCGAAGGGCGTCCTCCTTGGGAACGCCCGCCAGCCGCAGCTTGTGGGCGAACCGAAGCGCATCGCCCATCGCCGCGCCCGGTCGCATTCCGCCCGCGATCAGATCCGCGCCCGTCACGTGGGGCAGCGCCATCCGCTCATGGTACGCGGCCAGCTCGGCGCGCAGAAAGCGCTCCGTCTCCGCGTACTCGAAGGGCCGGCCCTGCCCCATGCGGTCGGCCTTCGCCAACAGCAGCAAATCCTCCGGGCACACTGCCTCGTCGTAGAGCTTCGCCATGGCCTTGCGGCTGGAGTGCTGCTCCGCCATCAGGTTGGGCCGCATATGCAGCTTCGCCATGTTGACCACATAGCGGCGCAGGCGCTCCTCGTTGGTGAGGCGAGCCAGCAGGCGCTCCGCCAGCTCCACGCTCGCCAGCTCATGGCCCAGCGCGCGGATTCTGCCGTCGATCACCCGCGTGGCGCTCGCCTTACCAAAATCGTGCGCGCCCGCCGCGAACATCAGTCCCAGCGGATACCGCGCCTCGCCGCGCAGCTTCGCCGCCGCGTCCAGCACCATCATGCTGTGCGTCCACACGTCGCCCTCCGGGTGGTGCGCCGCGTCCTGCGGCACGCCGATGAGCGCCGCGAACTCCGGAAACCAGAAGTCGAGTTGATCCATCTCGCGCAGCGTTTGGAAGAAGATCGACGGCCGATCCGCCTTCAGCAGCGCCTTGTTCAGCTCGCCCAGAACGCGTTCCCGCGACAGCGCGCTCAAATCCATGGTTCTGCACAGCGCGACCGTCTCGTCCGCCACGCGGAATTCGAAGCGTGCGGCGAACTGCGCCGCGCGCAGCACCCGCAGCGGGTCTTCCCCAAAGGTTTCGCCGCTGACGTGGCGGATCACGCCGCGCTCGAGATCCTCAGCGCCACCGAAGTGGTCGATCAGCTCCCCCGTCAGCACGTCACGCATCATGGCGTTGATCGTGAAATCCCGGCGCACCGCCGCGCCGCGGGGGCCGATGAAGGGGTCCACGTCCACCTCGAAGTCCCTGTGCCCCCGGCCCACGGCGCGCTCCCGCCGGGGCATGGCGATGTCCAGTCCGCAGCCCTTCAGGCCGTATACGCCGAAGCTCGCGCCCATGACGGTGCGCTCCCCGATGCCGTCGAGAATGCTCGCCAGCGCCTCGGGCGGCACGCCGTGCACCTCCACGTCGATGTCCTTGGTCTCGCGCCCGAGCAGGCCGTCACGCACCACGCCGCCCACGAAGAAGGTTCGCCCGCCCCGCTTCGCCACCGCCTCCGCGATAGTCCAGGCCGCCTCCATGTCCCGATTCGGCATCCGGCAGAACCTCCTCTAGTCCTCGAATTTGAGCGATATGGTCATTCCGTCCTCCCCACACACCGCCTCCGGAAAGAATCCCCGCGCGTTGGCGAGGTAGTCCTCCGGCGCTTCGATGCGCTGAGAGAAGTGCGTCAGCCACAGCCGCTTCACGTTCGCCGCGCGCGCCAGCCGCGCCGCCTGCGCGAAGTTCATGTGGCCGTACTCGGCGGCGAGCTCCGCCTGATCGTTCTCCCCGTAGGTGGCCTCGCTGATGAGCAGATCGGCCTCCCGCGCGGCGCGCTCCAGCGAATCGCAGGCCGTCGTGTCGCCGCTGAAGGCGAACTTCAAGCCCCTGCGCGGCGCGCCGAGCACCTGCCCCGGCGTCACGAGCGCGTCTCCGGCGCGCACGGTCTCGCCCCGCTGCAAGCGGCCCCATTGATCCACGGGAACGCCCAGCGCGCGCGCGCGATCGGGTTGGAACTTTCCCGCCCGGTCGAGCGTAAAGCAGTAGCCCCAGCTCGGGCAGCGGTGCCGCGTGGGGAAGGCGGTCAGCCTCGCCCGATCCGGCCAGCCCGGATGCAGCCGGGCCAGTTCCACGCCCTCCTCGGGTAACTCCAGCGCATAGAGCGCATAGGGCAGCCCTCCCGCCAGCGCGGCGATGGGTGCGAGCACTTCGCGCAGTCCCTTTGGCCCCGCGAAGTACAGCGGTTCCGCGCGCCCCTGCACGCCCAGGCTCTGCAAAAGGCCCGGCAGGCCGAATATGTGGTCGCCGTGATAGTGAGTCAGCGCGATCACATCGGCCTTCATCAGGCTCACGCCCGCCCGGCGCGCGGCCGTCTGCGTGCCTTCGCCGCAGTCGAACAGAATCGACCGGCCGGCGCAGCTCAATACCGCCGCGGTCAGCGCGCGCTCGGGCAGCGGCGTCATCGCCGCCGTGCCGAGCAATGTGATGTCTACCATCGCGCGTCCTCCCTCACAATCCGAAGCGCCCGGGAAGCTCCCGGGCGCTTCGCGCGTCTACAAACGAATCAGTTCTTTGCCAGGGTCTCCTGGAAGTGCCAGGTGTCGCGGCACATGTCGTCGATGTCCTTCTCCGCGCGCCAGTGGAGCAATTCCTCCGCGAGCTTCGGATCGGCATAGCAGCTCGCGATGTCGCCCGGGCGGCGCGGCGCGATGCGGTACGCCACCTTGCGGCCGCTGGCCTTCTCAAAGGCGCGCACGATCTCCAGCACGCTCGTGCCCTTGCCCGTACCCAGGTTCACCGCGCGGGAACCCGTGCGACCCTCCAGATACTGAAGCGCCGCCAGATGGCCCTTGGCCAAATCGACCACGTGGACGAAATCGCGCACGCCGGTGCCGTCGGGCGTGTCGTAGTCATTGCCAAACACGCTGAGCTCCTTCAGCTCGCCCGCCGCCACCTTCGCCACATAGGGCAGCAGGTTGTTCGGAATGTCGTTCGGGTCCTCGCCGATCAGTCCGGATTCATGCGCGCCGATGGGATTGAAGTAGCGCAGCTTGCACACGGCCCAGCTTTCGTCAGCCTTGCAGATATCGTCAAGCATCTGCTCGATCATGACTTTCGTGTAGCCGTAAGGATTCGTGGCCGAAGTGGGATACTCCTCCCGGAAGGGAACGGGATTGTTCATGCCGTACACTGTAGCCGAGGAAGAAAACACGAATTTCTTCACGCCGAACTTCTTCATGGTCTCCGCCAAGACAATAAAGCCATAGAGGTTGTTGTCATAATACATCAGCGGCTTTGTCACCGACTCACCAACAGCCTTGTGTCCAGCGAAGTGGATTACCGCATCAAAGCTCTCCTTGGAGAACATCTCCTCCATGGCCGCGCGGTCGCGGATGTCGATCTCGTAAAAGTGAAAGTCCTTGCCCGTGATCCTGCGAATGGCGTCCAGCGCCTGAGGCTTGGCGTTGTTCATGTTGTCCGCGATTGCGATTTCATAGCCCGCATTCAACAGCTCCACGCAGGTGTGGCTTCCGATATAGCCGGCGCCACCGGTGACGAGTATACTCATTTCTTAACCCTTCCTTTCCCTTTTTTATTTTATTATAACGCACTTTTTCGCTGCTTGCAAGATCGAATCACCTCATAACTCAAAAACTCATACTTGAGTTCGGTGCCTTCGTCGATCTCCTCCGGCAGCAAAGCCCGCGCCACCTGCAAAAGCTCTTCCTCCCGTGCGTCCGTCCGGCACAAAAAGGCATAGTCGCCGTCGATTCGCTCCACCACGTAATACCGCACATCCATGTCCGCTTCCTCCTTCCGGCGCTATTATACCATATTGACGCAGCGTTTTCCATCTGCCATCATGGAAAAAAGAGAGGAGGCCCGCGCAAAATGACGTTCCGACGGGCGGAGGTGCGCGACATCGACACTATCGCGGCGATCTACGACGAAATTCACTTCGAAGAGGAGGCGGGACGCATGCGCATCGGCTGGGACCGTGCCGTCTACCCCACCCGCGCGACGGCGGAGACGGCCTTGCGCGCGAAGGACTTGTACGTGGCGGAGCGGGACGGCCGGGTGATCGCCGCCGCGCGCATCAATCAGGAGCAAGTGCCGGAGTACGCGAACGCCGCCTGGGCCGTGGACGCGCCGCCGGAGCGCGTGTTGGTGCTGCACACGCTGGTGGTGTCGCCCAGGGAGGTGGGACGGGGTTGCGGCCGCGCCTTTGTGCGCTTCTATGAGGACTGCGCCCGCCGGCGCGGCTGTCCCTTTCTGCGCATGGACACCAACGAGATCAATATCGCCGCCCGCTCGCTCTACCGCGGGCTCGGCTATCGGGAGGCGGACATCGTCGATTGCTGCTTCAACGGCATTCCCGGCGTGCGGCTGGTATGCCTGGAAAAGGAGCTGTGATCTCCGCAAAAGCGCCTTTTTCCCAGCATCCGTATCAATTTTAATACAAACTGCATTGACTTTGCCTGTTTACACGTGTATCATGATAGTTGTAAACTTGGGTACTGTTTCCTTGCCGAGGCCGGCTCTGAACGGGTACCAAGAATATAAAGAAAGAGGTTGATGCATTATGGCTGAACTCAATTTGAGCAAGTACGGCATTACCGGCGTGAAGGAAATCGTCCACAATCCTGATTATGAGTTCCTGTTCGCGGAAGAGACCAAGCCCGAGCTGGAAGGCTTTGACAAGGGCCAGGTTTCCGAGCTGGGCGCGGTGAACGTCATGACCGGCGTGTACACCGGCCGCTCCCCGAAGGACAAGTTCATCGTCATGGACGAGAACTCCAAGGACACCGTTTGGTGGACCTCCGACGAGTTCAAGAACGACAACCACCCCGCCTCCGAGGCGACATGGGCGGCCGTCAAGGAGCTGGCCGTGAAGGAGCTGTCCAACAAGCGCCTGTTCGTTGTGGACGCCTTCTGCGGCACCAACAAAGACACCCGCATGGCGATCCGCTTCATCATGGAGGTCGCCTGGCAGGCCCACTTCATCAAGAACATGTTCATCCAGCCCACCGCTGAGGAGCTGGCGAGCTTCGAGCCCGACTTCGTGGTCTACAACGCCTCCAAGGCGAAGGTCACCAACTACAAGGAGCTGGGCCTGAACTCCGAGACCGCGGTCGTGTTCAACATCACCTCCCGCGAGCAGGTCATCCTGAACACCTGGTACGGCGGCGAGATGAAGAAGGGCATGTTCTCGATGATGAACTACTACCTGCCCCTCAAGGGCATCGCGGCCATGCACTGCTCCGCCAACACCGACATGAATCAGGAGAACACCGCGCTGTTCTTCGGTCTGTCCGGCACCGGCAAGACCACGCTGTCCACTGACCCGAAGCGCCTGCTGATCGGCGACGACGAGCACGGCTGGGACGACCACGGCGTGTTCAACTTCGAGGGCGGCTGCTACGCGAAGGTCATCAA
>CANQEW010000066.1 GCA_947596085.1 uncultured Clostridia bacterium
CAACGCGCGGACGCGGAACGGGCGCGGGCCGCCGAACCACCGGGCGCGGCGGAGGCGGCGGGGGCATGCGCCTGCGGCGCGGCGGCGGAGCCACCCGTGGGCGGAAGCCCATCATCAGCGGCACGGCGCACAGCAAGCCCTCCAGCAGCGAAACCTGGAAGCGGTCCGCCTCCAGCGCGTAGAAACCCGCCGCGTTCAGATAGCCCATGTCGATCTGGTTGAGCTGCGTCTTGGTGAATTGCAGCGCGTGCTGCGCATCGTCAGTCAGGATCATGTCCTCCAGGTTCTTGATGAATTCGTACCGGCCGTCTCCATCCAGATCGCGTCCGATCAGATAGCGCATGTCTCTCTCCTCCTATATTTCGTCGTCGGTTATGGTCGTCGTGGACAAAATCGCTTCTATCTTCTCCAACAGGGCATCGCGCCCCGTCAAATCCTCCGAGGAATAGGTCAATACCTCCCAGGGCTGCACCGCCAGCGTGCGGCAGATCACCGGAATCGACCGGCTCCGCTGCGCCTTGGAGAGCTTGTCCGCCTTGGTGGCGATCACGCTGAAGGGGATGTCGTAGTGGCGCAGGTACGCGACCATCATCTGATCCTCCTGCGTGGGTTCGTGGCGGATGTCCACCAGGTGAAACACGTGCATCAGCCGCCTGGAGCCCGTCAGGTAGCCCTCGATCATGTCCGCCCACTTACGCTGCTCGCCCTTGGGCGCGCGGGCGAAGCCGTAACCCGGCAGGTCCACCAGCAGGAAGCCGTCCTCCTGCGGACCGTCGTTGATGAGGTAGTAATTGATCAGCCGCGTCTTGCCCGGCTCCGAGGACGTGCGCGCCAGCTTGGACCGCCTGCACAGGCTGTTGATCAGCGAGGACTTCCCCACGTTCGACTTGCCCGCCATGGCGATCTCCGGCATCCCCTGCTTTGGAAAGGCGCCAAACTTGCTCTGGGAGAGCAGAAATTCCGCGCGGCGTATCGTCATCATATGGCCAGCCTCATCTTCTTGGGATTCGTCAGCACCATGGAGAGCGCCTCGTCCACGCTGTCGATCAGCGTGACCTCCAGCTTCCGGCGGATCTCCGGGTCGATCTCCTCCAGGTCCTTCTCGTTCTCCCGGGGCAGCAGAATGCGCGTCACGCCCAGCCGGTAGGCCGCCAGCAGCTTCTCGCGCACGCCGCCGATCGGCAGCACCTTGCCGTGCAGCGTGACCTCGCCGGTCATGGCCACGTCGCTGCGCGCGGGCAGGCCGGTAATTGCGCTCAGCACGGCGCAGCTCAGTGCCACGCCCGCCGACGGGCCGTCCTTGGGCACCGCGCCCTCGGGCACATGGATGTGCAGGTCATGCTTCTCAAAATAATCCGGAGCGATTTCGTAATCCGCCGCCCGGGCGCGCGCGATGGTCCGGGCCAGCTTCGCCGACTCCTGCATCACCTCGCCCAGCTTGCCGGTGATCTCGAGGCTCCCCTTGCCATCCAGCGCCACGGCCTCCACCGGCATCAGCTCGCCGCCGGCGCTCGTCCACGCCAGACCGTTCACGACGCCCACCTCGGCATGCTCCCCCGCGGCCTGGCGCAGATAGCGCTGGGGCCCAAGGTAGACCTTCAGATCCTGCGGCCGGATCGTCACGCAGCGCCGCTCCGGGTTCTCGATCAGCTGCACCGCCGCCTTGCGGCACAGCCGCTCAAACGTCCGCTCCAGCGTGCGCACACCCGCCTCCCGGGTGTAGCCGTCGATCACGTCCAATATCGTGCGCTCGGAGGCCCGGATCTGGGTGCGCTTCATGCCGTGGCGCTCGATCTGGCGCGGCAGCAGGTAGCGCCGGGCGATCTTGACCTTCTCCTCCTGGGTGTAGCTGGGCACCTCGATCACCTCCATGCGGTCGAGCAGCGCCCGGTCAATGGGATCGGTGGAGTTGGCCGTGGTGATAAAGAGCACGTCGGAGAGGTCGAACGCCGTCTCGAGATAGTGGTCGCGAAAGTTGGCGTTCTGCTCCGGGTCGAGCGCCTCCAGCAGCGCCGCCGCCGGGTCGCCGCGCATGTCGCGGGAGATTTTGTCGATCTCGTCCAGCAAAAACACCGGATTCATGCTCCCGCAGCGCTTGATGGAGCTCACGATGCGTCCCGGCATCGCGCCCACGTAGGTCTTGCGGTGGCCGCGGATCTCGGCCTCGTCGTGCACGCCGCCCAGCGACATCTGCGTGAACTTCCGGTTCAGCGCTCGGGCAATGGACTTCGCGATGGACGTCTTGCCCACGCCGGGCGGGCCCACCAGGCAGATGATCGGGCTCTTGAGCGCGTCGGTGTGCTTGCGCACGGCCAGATACTCGATCAGCCGCTCCTTGACCTCCTTGAGGCCGTAGTGATCCGCCTCCAGCACCTTGCGCGCCCGGGCGATGTCGATTTCGGACTCTGTGCGCTGCCCCCAGGGCAACTCCAGCATGTACTCGATGTAGTTCTGGCTGACGCTGGACTCCGGCGACTGCGCCGCCGTACGCGCGAGCCTGCGCAGCTCCCGCGCCACCTTGTCCCGCGCCTCCTCGGGCATGGCGCTCTTTTCGAGCTGGCGGCGGTACTCGGCGATCTCCTCGTCCTCGTCCTCGCCCAGCTCGTCCTGAATGGCGTGCACCTGTTCGCGCAGGTAGTATTCGTGGTTGGCGCGGTCCATGGCCTCGCGCACCTGCTGCTGGATGCGCTCCTCGACCTCCTGGATGCGAATCTCCTCGGCCAGCAGCCGGGTGGTCAGCTCCAGGCGGAGATTGACGTCGAAGCACTCCAGCACCTGCTGGCGGGACTCCACGGAGGAGATCAGATTCGCCGCCGCGAGATCGCAGAGCACGCCGGGCATGCGCTCGCCCTCGATGGTCTGCATCAGCTCCGGCGCGAATCCGCCGCGCTGCTTGGACAGCTCCCGCGCCAGCGACGCAATGGAGCGCATGTAGGCGCGGCTCTCGGGCAGCACCACATCTCCCTCCGACGGCGCCGACTGCGCCGCGCAGCGCGCGTACTGGCAGTCCGCACCCTCCTCCAGCGAGAGCAGGATCGCGCGCGCCTCGCCCTGCACCAGCAAGCGCAGGCTCTGATCGGGCATCGGCATCAGCTGGCGGACGGTGGCCACCACGCCCACGCTGTACAAATCCTCCAGCGCGGGATGCTCCGTCATGGCGCTGCGCTGGGCGGCGATGCACAGCCGGTGATCGCCGTTCATCGCCTCCTGCACGGCGGAAATGGAACGGGCGCGCCCCGCGTCCAGCGTGACCACGCCGCACGGGAACACCACCAGTCCGCGCAGCGGCAGCAGCGGTAGTTTCTGAATATCCTCTCTCATCTTCGGGCTCAATCTTTCATCCTCCAAAGGTACAGCGATCCATCTGCCCTTCATTATACACTATATAGGTTAAGGAATCAAAGCTTTTTCCACATGAAATTCCTGCAATCCGGGCTAGGAAATGCCAGTTCGATCGGTTTCGACAAAAAAAAGCGCCCCGGCTCGCGCCGGGGTACCGTCAATCGGGCGCATTCCTCATGCCGCCCGGGAATCCCCTCAGTCCTCCTCGTACTCCTCCATGTCGAAGTCTGAATTCTCCATGATGTCGATCAGCTTCTCCGCGAGCTCCTCGTCCACGGGCACGAACTCCTCCATGTCGTCGCCGGCGTCCACAACCTCCATCACATAGGCGTCGCGGGGCGTCGCGCAGCCCTCGCAGCTCTCGGTCTGGCAGTTGTCGCAGGCCTCGTTCAGCTCCGTCAGCAGCGCGTACTGCCTGCCCTCGTAGAACAGGTAATCCATCACCTCCATGGTGATCTGGTTTCCGGCGTCGTCCTCAAACACGACAAGATCTCTCTCCTCTTCCATCCCATCGCGCTCCTCTCCTCATTTTGTCCTATCATTATAGCCGAAGCCGCCCGAAATTTCAACCAAAATTTCGGGCGAATCCGATCACTTTCGCTTGTTCGCGTCCCGCAGCGGCGTTCGGCTGCCGTCTGGATATTCCACCACGGTGTTCTCCAGCTGGGCGCGGAACTGGCCGCGAAACGCCTTCAGGTAGTTCTCCCGCAGGCGCTTCCGCTCGGCCTGCTCCTCAGCGGTGAGCTCCCGCTCGCGGGAAATCCGCGTCAGCGCGTTGATGCGCTCGATGTCCCGCCGCTCCATTATCGCAGCTCGTAGGTGATCTGCACGCTGGCGGTCACGTTCACCTGCGCCGCGCGCACCGTGGTGCCCGCGTCCATGGCCGCGCTCTCCATCGAAACATAGCGCGCGCCGCCCGATCCCGCATTGTAGTAATAGTCGTTCTGCGCGCCCTCGCAGATCTCCTCAATTCCGCCCAATACCTGACCCGCAGCGGCGGCGATGGTCTCGGCCTTCCGCTGCGCGTCCCGCACGGCCAGTTCGAGCGCCTGATTGCGCGCCTCACTGTCGTCCGCGACGCTAAAATTGATGGAATCAAAGGTATTCGCGCCGGCGCCGAAGGCCGCGTCGATGTAAGCGCCGATGTTGTCGATGTCCTGCGTGGTGATGGTCAGCGAGTTGTTGATCGTGTAGCCGACCATGCGCTCGCTCTCGCCGGAGTAGTCGTAGCGCGGCGAGATGTAGATGTAATTGGTGGAGATGTCCTCCTTCGCGAGGCCCGCCTCCTCCAGCGCCGCAACCACCGCCGCGACGGTATTGTTGGCCTGCTTCTGCAGTTCGCCCAAGTCCTCGCCGGTCATCGTGATGCCCAGGGACGCGCTTGCCCGGTCGGCCTGCATGTAGACCGTGCCCGTGCCGCTCACCTTCAATTCGCTGTCCGCCAGCGCGGCGGCGCTCATCGTCAGCGCGAACGCCAGCAATATCGCGAAAATCTTCTTCACTTCGAAATCCCTCCTCATTCCGGAATCCGTTCGTCAATCTGAATGTAGACCAAGGCGCTGTCCCCCGCCGTGTCCATGGTCTCGGAGTCCTCCTCTGCGCCCAGGTGGCTCGCCGCGCTCAAAAAGTCCTCCAGATACTCCCGTGGCAGCTCGACGCGATAGACGGCCCAGTCCTCGCCGGGTCGATCCGGCTCCTGACGTCTCTCCGCGCTGCATTCGCCGCCGTACTCCTCCGCGAGCGCCTCCACCGAAGCGCAGGCCGCGTCGAAATCCTCCACGGCGTACTTCTTCCACGCCGCGTACGCCTCGTCCTGCAGAAGCGCAGCCGCGGCCGCGTCGCCGTCGCGGGCGACCACCGCCTGGGTGGGCGCGGCCGCAAGCGTGATCGGCTCCGCCGCCCTTCGGCCGGGCATGCCGCCCAGCACCGCCGCCGCGCCCAGCGCGAGCACCAGCGCCGCCGCAGCCGCGTATCCCCAGCGCAGCCAGCGCCGGTTTCTCCGCCGCTTCGCCTCGGCGCGAATGGCGCTTCGCCATGCGGCCTGCGCGCTCAGGGGCACGTCCACCTCTTCGGGCAGATCCGCCAGCGCTTCGCGCGCCAGCTTCGCCGCCGTCCACTCTCTTCCGCAATCCTCACAGGCCGCGGCATGATCCTCCATCGCGCGCAGCTCGGCCTCCGAGAGCTCTCCGTCCATGTAAGCGTCCAGCTTGGCGCGCATCTCCTCGCAGTTCATGCAATCGACCCTCCCCTCTCCACAAAAGTCGGACACCGGTCATCCGCCTTCATCCGTTAGACGTCGGCGGTGTCAAAAAGTTCCGGGTGATCGCGCAATTTCTCGCGCAATTTTTCCCTGCCGCGGCTGATGCGCGACTTGATCGTGCCCACGTTGATGTCCAGCGCCCGCGCGATCTCCTCGTAGGTGCAGCCGTGAATGTCGCGCAGCACCACCGCCGCGCGCATATCCTCCGGCAGTTCGCGAATCGCCCCGTGCAGCGCGCGTGCGCGCTCGGCGCGCACCGCCTGCTTCTCCGGCGATCCCCGGTCGTCCGCCGGCGCCCAGCCCTCGTCCAGCAAATCGTCCAGCGAGGCGCTCTGCTTGTTCTTTCTGCGCCGCAGCTCGTCCAGGCAGGTGTTCATGGTGATGCGATACAGCCAGGTGGAGAAGCTGGATTCACCCTTGAAGCCGCCGATGGCGCGATACACGCGAAGCATGGCCTCCTGCAGGCAATCCTGTGCGTCCTCCCGATTGGCGCACATGCGCAGCGCGACGGCGTACATGCGCCGCTCGTGCCGCTCCATCAGGCGATTGAACGCCTCGGGGTCGCCGCCGGAAGCTCGCTCGATCATCTTCCTCTCATCGAATTCCAACAGTCCGCCCCCTTCCCGTATTTTTCTTTCCAGACATGTTCCTATTATACACGAATCCGGCGCTTTTGCAACGTCGAATTTTTTAACGCCCGGGGTATTGCAATTTGCGGCAGATTTCGGTATAATAAGGGAGTGCGCCGGTGTGGCGGAATGGCAGACGCACCGCACTCAAAATGCGGCGGTTTATCCGTGCCGGTTCAAGTCCGGCCACCGGCACCAAGACGGAGGGGACGCTGATCGTCCGCTCCGTTTTTTGCACGCTGAACCGCCCCTCGTCGCGAGCGGAGAAACAATGCCACGATTATTCAGAGGGAGCCGGCGGCGCGCCGGTTCCCTCTGAAATTCAAAATGATGACAGCACCCTCCAAAGGGGAGAGCCTACAGGGTTCATGATACGCCCTCCCAACCCTTCAGGATTGCCAGAATTTGCGCTTCGTAGTCCCCCTCGTAGTCCACCATCCGCCCGGCGCTGGCCACGTTGCTGGCGGCGCCTCGCTCCGGCTCCGGATATTCCCAGATGTGATAGGCCAGCCCCCGGTGAACAAACTCGACGCTGCCGCAGTCGTTTTCTTCCTCATACTGAAACGGCCAGCCCTGGCCCGAGAGAAAGTCCTGTATTTGTGCCAATCTCTTCATTTCGCGTATACCTCTAAAGCGCAGACTGGCAGCAACAATCCGCCGTCAGCTGACTTTCGTCATTGCAGAGAAAATGGGAATCCACTTGCGGGAACTCGGCCTTGCCGCGCTATTCGAACAGCGCCCACACCTGCTCCGCGTCCGTCACGCCGCTGGCCGCGAAGCCGTGATCCCCCTGCCATGCCTTCAGCGCAGCCTCGGTCCTGGGACCCAGCACGCCGTCGATATCGCCCGGATCGTAGCCGGCCTGAACCAGCTTCGTCTGCAACCAGCGCACCCCGTCGCCCCGAGACCAGCGCTTGAGCCCCGCGTAGCTCCCCAGGTTCGACCACTGTTGCGCGTCCATCGTTCGCCCGTCTATGCGCAACAGCGCCGGACAGCCCTCAAACATGCCCGTCGCGTCGGCGTCCGCCGCGAAACCCGAGCCGAAGCTGACCAGCTTCAGGGCGGCGCAATCGCCGAACATGGAGCGCACGTCGCCAATCTTCGCCATGTCGAATCTCGTCAGATCGAGCGATGCGAGCGACGAGCAGCCCTCGAACATGCTGCGCATATTGGAGACGTTCGACGTATCGAAGCCGGACAGATCCAGCTGTTCCAGCTTCGCGTCCAGCAGGAACATGCCCTCCATGCTCAGCGCACGCCCCGTGTCAAAGCCGGACACATCCAGCGCGCGCAGCTCCGGGCAGGAGCCGAACATGTAGGACATATCCACCGCGCTCGATGTGTCCAGCTGCGAAACGTCCAGCGACTCGAGCGCCCAGCAGCTCTCGAACATGTGGGACATGTCCGTCGCGCCGCTCGTATAGAAGCAGCCGTTGAAGTCGATCTCCGTGGCGGCCGAATAGCCGGCGAACAGATGGCCGGAATCCGGATTCGCGCGCACGCCGCCCTCGGCCGCGACGGTCAGCGCGCCATCTTCCACCCAGGCGAGGACGCTGCCGTTCCGATCCGCGGAGACATCCCACGCGTCCGCCGGCGCGCCTGTCAAATGGTCCTCAAAGCGAATCGAGGTAATCGCGGAGCGCGGAATGCCGCTGCCCAGCACCGTCGACTCGCCGGCAAAGATTCCACCCACCGACATCGTCGTCGCGGGCTGGCCGTCCGCCATCAGCATCGCCTCTGCCGCGGGCGTGGGCTGCGCCGCGGGCGACGGCTCGGGCGTCACCGGAATCGCCGTCACCGTCACGGCGGGCACGATCGTGACCGATGGCGCGGCCGTGACCTCGGGCGATGCGGTAACCTTTGGCGTGGGCGTAGCCGCCGGCGTGGGCGACGGCGTCGGATCCTCCAGCGAGACCACCGTCATCGTGACAATGGGAATCACAACCGGCTCCTCCGCCAGCGCCGCCGCGCTCAATACCAGCGCCGCAACCAACAGCGCGAATCCGATTCTGCGCATTCCTCTCATCTCCTCGCAGCGATTATTCCTATATTCATTTCTATATTTTATCCGCCGCGAGAATTTCTGTCAAGTTTTCTACATAATTTTGTCATTAAAACAGAAGATTGACGAAACCCATCAGGCATCCCAGCAGCGCGCCCAGATAGACGATGGCACGCAGTTCCCGGCGCATCACGCCGAACACCACCTGTTCCAACTCGCGCGCGTCGAAGCTCTCGATCCTGCGCTCGATGACCGCGTCGAGGCGCGCGGCCGCGAGCAGAGCGCCGATGTGCCGCTCAAACAACTCCCGATACAGTCCGAGCAGGGCCTCCGTCAGCGCCGGAATGCGCTCCCGGTACGCCGCCGTCAGGTCGGACGCGGACTTGTCGAGCAGCGCGGCCTCCGCCTCGACGATCTTCCCGCGGATCAGCGCCGGACCGGATTCCGCGAGCTTCCGCTCCACGGAGCCCGCGACGCTCGCTCGCAGCGGCTCCACCGCACCGTCGAACAGAAAGCCCATCGGCAGGTGCGCGAGCTTCCCCCGAATCGCCGCGAGCACCTGCTCCGCCACGATTTCGCCCAGCCCCGCACCGCGCAGCTTCTCCATCAGATAGTCCGTCGCGCGATCCGCGAGCTTTCCCTGCAGTTCCTCAAGGCGATCCGGGGGCACGCGCGCGCCGATTCGTTCGCGCAGCGCGCGCTCATCCGACGCCTGCGCCTCGAGCCAGCCGCCAATCACGCCGCGCAATTTCTCCATCGCCGCGTCGGAGAGCGCTTCGCGCGACAGCGTCTCCTCGTCCAGCAGCTTCCCGGCGATCACCGCCCCCAGCGACTTCGCGATGCGCGACTTCTGGCTGGGGATCAAGCCCGGCGTGAACGGCACGTGAAAGCGGCCGATCCGCACCTCCTCATAGGGGCGAAACAGCATCTTCAGCGCCAGATCGTTGGTGATGTAGCCGATGATCGCGCCCAACAGCGGCGCGGCGACGATGCGCAGCCACGCGACGCCCCGAAGCGCCGCCAGTATCTGTTCGATTTTATCCAATGCGAAAATCAATCCTCCCCGTGCTCCGCCGCCTCCCGCGCGCGCTTCCATTCCTGAATCTCCTCCAGCCGCGCCTTGAAGCGGCCCTCCACGCCCTGCTCCGTGGGCTGGTAGTAGCGCCGGTCCGCGAGTGAATCCGGCAGGCAGCGCATGGTGGTAAGCTTGTCCTCATAGTCGTGGGCGTACTGATAGTGTTCCCCGTAGCCCAGCTCCTTCATCAGCTTTGTGGGCGCGTTGCGGATCTGCAGCGGCACCGGCTCCGCCATGCGCTCCAGCGCGTCGGCCTTCGCCGTCTCGTAGGCGGCGTAGAGCGCGTTCGACTTCGGCGCCAGCGACAGGTACACCGCCGCCTCAGTCAGGTGCACCGAGCACTCGGGCATGCCGATCATGTGCGCCGCCTGGAACGCCGCCACACAGAGCTCCAGCGCGCGCGGGTCGGCCAGACCCACATCCTCGGCGGCGAAGCGCGTCAGCCGCCGCGCCACGTAGAGCGGATCCTCCCCGCCCTCCAGCATCCGCGCCAGCCAGTACACCGCCGCATCCGGATCGGAGTTGCGCATGGACTTGTGCAGCGCCGAGATCAAATCGTAGTGCGCGTCGCCCTTCTTGTCGTAGAGCAGCGACCTGCGCGAGGTGCACTGGGCCACCGTCTCCGCCGTGACGCGCACGCGGCCATCCGCCGCCGCCTCGCCGTTGAGCACGGCCATCTCCAGCGTGGAGAGCGCCGTCCGGGCATCGCCGTTGGCAAACTCGGCGATCTTCTCAAGCAGCCCCGGCTCGACCTCCACGCCCTGGCCGCCGAATCCACGCGGATCGGCGAGCGCCCGCTCGAGCAGCGCCGTCAACTCCTCCTGTGTCAGCGCCTTCAATACGAATACCTTGCAGCGCGACAGCAGCGCCGAGTTGACCTCGAAGGAGGGATTTTCCGTCGTCGCGCCGATCAGCACGATGCTGCCCTTCTCCACGTACGGCAGAAACGCGTCCTGCTGCGCGCGGTTGAAGCGATGAATCTCGTCCACAAACAGGATCGTGCGCTCGCCGAAGCGCCGGTTCTCCTCGGCGCGCTGCATGACCGAGCGGATCTCCTTGATGCCCGAGGTCACGGCGGAAAAGTCGATAAACGCGGCGCGGGTGGCGTTGGCGATGATGCGCGCCAGCGTGGTCTTGCCCACGCCGGGCGGGCCCCAGAAGATCATCGAGGAGATCTTATCCTCCTCGATCAGCCGCCGAAGCACCCTGCCCGGGCCGACCAGATGCGTCTGTCCCGCGTACTCCGTGAGATCGCGCGGCCGCAATCGGGCTGCCAGCGGCTGTTCGACCTGACTTTCGAACATGTTGATCTGCTCCGACATCCTTCGCACCTCCCATCTAAGTATAGCGGCTGTCCTCGCGAAAAGCAAGTCCCCGCGTGGCCCGGCGCATCTTTCCCGTCGGAGGCGCATACACTGACGGGAATTCAGTTGGGAGGGAGACGCTTATGTGCGGAATCGCAGGCTTCATCGCCTTTGACCGGGACAATTCTACGCCCGAGCGCGCGCTGATCGCGCGGGACATGGCAGGGGTTCTGACCCACCGCGGCCCCGACGATTCGGGCTGTTGGGCGGGCCGCGAGGGCTGCCTGTCCCACCGGCGGCTGGCTGTGATGGACCCGGCGCGCGGACGGCAGCCCATGTTCAAGCGGAGGGGCACGCACCTGTTCGCCATCGTCTACAACGGCGAGGTCTACAACGCCCCGGCGCTGCGGCGGGAGCTGCAGTCGCTGGGCCACAGCTTCGATACGAGCTGCGACACCGAGGTGGTGCTCGCGGCCTACATCGAGTGGCGGGAGGAGAGCTTCGCCCGCCTCGAGGGCATCTACGCCTTCTGCGTCTGGGACGGCGAGCGCGAGCAGTTCGCCTTCTGTCGGGACCGCTTCGGCGTCAAGCCGCTGTTCTACGCCTCGGTCCCGGACGGCGCGCTGGTGTTCGCGTCGGAGCTCAAGGCGCTGTTCGTCTATCCCGGCCTCGAGCCGCGCGTCGGCGCGGACGGCTGGCGCGAGGTGCTCGGCATCGGCCCGGCGCGCACCTCGGGCGTGGGCGTGTTCGAGGGCGTGCGCGAGCTGCGGCCGGCGCGCTACATGATCGTCCGGCGGGACGGCGTCGAAATCCATCCCTACTGGCAGCTCGTCAGCCGTCCCCACGAGGACGACTACCCCGCCACCGTGGAGCACACGCGCGCGCTGCTGCGCGGCGCCATCGAGCGGCAGCTCGCCAGCGACGTGCCCCTGTGCACCTTCCTCTCAGGCGGACTGGACTCCAGCGTGATCACCGCCGCGGCCGCGCTCCACTATCGCACCGAGGGCCGCGCCCCGCTGGAGACCTACTCCTTCGACTACACGGACAATCAAAAGTTCTTCCGGCCGTCCTCCTTCCAGCCCGACGCGGACTGGCCGTGGGTGGAGCGGATGCGCTCCCACTTCGAGACCAACCACCGCGTGCTGACCTGCCCGATTCCCGACCTGGTGGACGCGCTCGACAGCGCCGCCGTCGCCAAGGACCTGCCGGGCATGGCCGACGTGGACGCGAGCCTGTGGTGGTACTGCCGGGAGGTGGCGAAGCGCCACGTGGTCGCGCTCTCGGGAGAGTGCGCGGATGAGGTGTTCGGCGGTTATCCCTGGTTTGAGCGCCCCGAGATGCTCAACGCGCCCACCTTTCCCTGGTGTCCGGACCTCTCCGTGCGCCGCTCAGTGCTCGACAAGGCGCTCTGGGACGGCCTGGGCGTGGAGGACTACGTACGGTGGCGCTACGAGGAATCGCTCTCCGAGTGTCCGCGGCTGGACGGCGAGTGCGGCGAGGCGGCGAGGCGGCGCGAGGTGGCCTGGCTCAACCTGAACTGGTTCATGGCCACGCTCCTCGACCGCAAGGACCGCACGTCGATGGCTTCCGGTCTCGAGGTGCGCGTGCCCTTCTGCGACCACCATCTGGTCGAATACATCTGGAACGTTCCCTGGGAGTTCAAGGCCCGGGGCGGCGTGCGCAAGCAGCTGCTTCGCGACGCGGCGGAGGGCCTCCTGCCCGACGATGTGCGCGCACGGCCAAAGAGCCCCTTCCCCAAGACGCACAACCCGCTCTACGAGCAGCTGGTGCGGGAGAAGCTCACGGCGATCCTGGACGATCCCGCGTCCCCAGTGCGCGCGATCGTGGACGAGGGCGCGCTGCGGAGCGGCCTGCTCGTCAGCGCGGGCGACTACGGCCGGCCGTGGTTCGGCCAGCTGATGGCCGGTCCACAGATGATCGCCTACCTCATTCAGATCGACGGCTGGATGCGCCGGTTCGGACTGAGCGCATAGGACAGCAAAAGGCGGGGCAGCCTCCCCGCCTTCGCTTCGGCCTTTTCGCCTCACGCCCGCCGCCAGAGCAGTGTCTCGCCCTCAATCTCCATCGCGAGCTCGCCCGCGTCGCGCAGCCAGGAGAGGTAGGAGCGCAGCGTGCTGCCGATCAACGCGTACTGCTGCGCCGTCATGGCCATGCCGTACGCCCGGAACAGCTCCGCCAGCAGCCGCTCGAAGGGCTTGGGCTCGCCGCAGAGCTCGACGATGCGCGCCGCCGCCTCGCGCACCCGGTCGATGTTGAGCTGCGCGAGCGGCGCGATGTCCTGCGCCGGTGCGGCGTGGGAGGGCACAAACAGCCGCGCCTCCATGCCCTTCACGCGCTCCAGCGTCTCGATGTACGCGCCCGGATCGTAGAGGTAGCCCAGCCCATACTTGTCGAGCGTCTCCGCGCTGGAGAGGCAGTCGGCCAGATACACCACGTCGTCCGCCGTGCGAAAGCCCACCATATCCATGCTGTGGCCGGGCAGCGGAATCAGCGCCATCCCCTTGGGCAGAACGTCCTGCGTCAGCGGCAGCGCGCGGCTCTCCTGCGCCATCAGAAACTTGTGCTGAAGCTCCTTCGGCGGCCGTCCGCCGAACAGAAACGACGGTTCGAAGATCGGATGGTTCACAAACGCGCACTCCGCGCCGGGCGCGTAGATCGGACAATCGCAGCGGTCCTGCAAAAAGCGATTGCCGCCGATGTGATCGGCGTGGGAGTGCGTATTGTAGATGGCGCGAAGCCGCCATCCATGCTCGTCCAACAGCTTGCGCACGCGTCTTCCCGCGTCCTTGTCGGATCCGGCGTCGATCAGCGCCACTTCTCCTCCGCCCAGCTCCACCAAACCGATCTTCGCCGGGCATTCGATGTAATGACTTGCCCCGGCAGCCCGCATCAATTCGTACATTGTTCTTCCCTCCCGTTCGCATTATAGCATGTCGAATCCCTTCTACGCAAGTCAGCAAGCGGATAGGATGAATTTGATAATTGTAGGTTTGTCAAACATCTTGGAGAAGAAAGGCAAGTAAAGATTCCTGCGGGGAGAGCCAATTGAGTGGACGCAT
>CANQEW010000067.1 GCA_947596085.1 uncultured Clostridia bacterium
TTGCAGCTACATTCTATCACTTGGCTCTCTGTTTTTCTTCCTCCTTCTGTTACCTATCTATTGTATCAAAACATTTTAATAATTCTTTTAGGTGCTTTTCTATTGGCGTCAATCATAGGTAACAGCGAGGGAGGAAGCTGTCAAGGCCGGGTAGTATTTTCCGGCCACGCAGGTTTGGCGGAATTCCCCGCCTTTCCCCTGCCGGAAAATCTCCACCCTTTCCCTTGACAGCCTCCTCCCTCGCTGTTACCTATGATTGACGCCAATAGAACATTTTACAAAAAACTTGTTGAGATATATTGACATGATGTCAGCATCGTGCTATAATGCAATCGCTGACACAGTGTCAATATAATTGAAGTTTGGAGGAATGATCCGTGAAAAAGAATGTCGGCTCGCTGTTGGCGCTGTATCCGACGCCGGTGACGGTGATCGGAGCCATGAACGATGAGAAGCCCACCTGGACGCTGGTGGCGCACATCGGCATCATCGGGCACAACCGGGTGCTGGTCAGCCTCGCCGCACCGCACTTCATCAACAGCTGCATCCAGAAGACGAAGAAGCTGTCCATCAATCTCGTGAATGAGAACATGCTGCCGTCCGTGGATTACGTCGGTTCGGTGAGCGGCGCGAAGGCGGACAAATCCGCCGTGTTTGCGTATGACCTGGGCAATGCGTGCGCGCCGGTCATCCGGGAAGCACCGCTGACGATGGAGTGCAGCGTCGTGGACATCTACAACACGCCGGGCTTCGAGAGCTTCATCTGCTCCATCGACAATACGTACGTTGCGGAGGAGTGCCTCAACGCCCAGGGAAAGGTCGATTACGATACGCTCAAACCGGTGCTGTTCGAGTTCCCGACTTATCAATACCTCAGAACCGGCGAAGTGATCGGCAAGTGCCTGTCCTTCAAGAAAGCGCCGGAAGCATAAGAAAGGAGATGAAGTCATGCCCAAGGGATCGCCGGAACTGACGAGCGCTCGGAGGGAAGAGATCATCAACGCCTGTGAGAAGCTCTACCAGACGATGAGCTTCAAGGAGATCACGATCAAGGAGATCGGCAGCGCCACCAGCTTCACGCGCACCTCGATCTACAACTACTTCCAGACGAAGGAGGAAATCTTTCTGGCGCTGCTAATGCGGGAATATGAGCTGTGGATCGCCGCGCTCAAGGAAGAAATGGCGCGGCGCGATCAAATGAGCCGAGACGAGTTCGCGGACATGCTGGCCCGCACGCTTCAGGCGCGTGCGCAGCTTTTGAAGATCATGTCCATGAACCACTACGACATGGAGACGGGCAGCCGCCCGGAGCACCTGGCGGCGTTCAAGGTGTGCTACGGGGAATCGCTGCAAACCGTCGCTTTCGGTTTGGACAAGTATTTCCCCGAGATGACCGCGGCGGAGAAGCGGGACTTCCTCTACACCTTCTTCCCCTTCATGTTCGGCATCTACCCCTACACCTACGTCACCGAAAAGCAGCGGACGGCGATGGAGGCAGCGGGCGTCAACTATGCGTTTATGACGATCTACGAGATCACATACAACTGCGTGAAAAGGTTGTTGGACTAGAGTGTGTTTCCAAAATCCTGGACGCGCATCTTTGGCATCTCAGGCTGCACTTCCGCGTTAGTTTCCCTTGACTTGCCCCAGCAATCCTGCGGAAAACTGCCTTGAATTGCAGCCGGAGGCGGTGGTTTACGATTCCCAGAATCGTAAACCACCGGTCTGGCATTTGGCCAGACTTGGAATCCCATTAGGATTCCAACCTTTATGCTCAAATCTGCACATCCATTCTTTTTGAAACACACTCAATAAAGGAGGTTATTCCAATGAATGCAGAAATGAAACTACCGAAAATCGCGCTTGGCGCATGGGCATGGGGCAATGACGGCACCTTTGGGAACGACCTGACGGCAGAAAGCCTCCATCCTATTTTTGATACGGCAATGGCAAACGGGCTGAACCTTTGGGATACGGCGTATGCTTACGGCATGGGCACCTCCGAAAAGGTGCTCGCCGGTTTTCTGAAAGGGCTGCCGAGAGAATCTTATCTGATTTCCGATAAGTTCACCCCTCAGTGCGCGGACGCCTCGTCGAAGACAGCTATGAAGGATATGATCGAGACGCAGCTTGCCCTCATGAACCTCGACCGTTTCGACATTTACTGGATTCATAATGTGTGGAACGCTCCCAAGTGGACGGAGGAACTGGCGAAGTATTTTGAGGGCAGGGACGACGTCCCGATGCTGGGCGTATCCAATCACAACCTCGCGGAGATCAAGCAGGCGAACGAGATTCTGAGAAGCCACGGGCTGAAGCTCTCCGCCGTGCAGAACCATTACAGTCTGATCAACCGATCTTCCGAGGATTCCGGCATCCTGGATTACTGCCGCGCGAACGGCATCACCTTCTTCGCGTATATGGTGTTGGAGCAGGGTGCATTGTCCGGCAAATACGATACCGCTCACCCGATGCCGGCAGGCTCCGCGAGAGCGGAAACCTATAACCCCGTCCTGGATAAATTGGAGATTTTGAACGCGGCGTTGAAGGAGCTCGCGGACAAGTATCATGTTGGCACGGCACAGATCCCCGTGGCGTGGGCGATTGCAAAGGGAACTCTGCCAATCATCGGCGTGACGAAAGCAAGTCATGTGGAGGATGCAGTCAAGGCGGCGAACGTGACGCTGACCGAAGAAGAAACGGCCGCACTTGAAAAATTGGCGGACAGCCTTGAAATCAATGCGATTCGGTTTTGGGAAAAGGTCATGAAGTAAAGGCAACACCGCACAAAGGAGGTGGGAGGTTGGAAACCCGCAGGGTTTCCAAGTCGGCCCTTGGGCCGACCGGCTCGGAAGGTTGCGAACCCCAAGGGTTCGCAAGTCGCCTGTGGCGACCGCTTCGGTCAAATCAAAGATTTGACCGAAGCGCCTCTGAATCGAAGATTCGAGCGAGCCGCCGTAGAAAAGACATCGCCTGACGTGCCGCCGATTTGTGCGGGGGTGCCGAAAGAAAGGAGAAGCCAATGAAGATCGTTGTCGTCAAGGGCAGCCCGCACAGGAAGGGCTCGTCGAATCTGCTGGCGGAGCAGTTCATCAAAGGCGCGCGGGAGGCGGGACACGCCATCGTAGAATTGGATGCGGCGCACATGGACATTCACCCCTGCCTCGGCTGCGAGCGCTGCGGCATGAACGGGCCGTGCGCCCAGAAGGACGATGTGCCGCAGATTCGGGACGCGCTATTGGGCGCGGACATGGCCGTGTTTGTCACGCCGGTCTACTACTTCGGAATGTCCGCCCAGCTCAAGATGGTGATCGACCGCTTCTACAGCTATACCATGAAGCTCTCGGCAAAGCACCTGAAAACGGCGCTGATCGCCGCCGCCTGGGATTCCAATGAAGACGTGATGCCCTACCTGGCGCAGCACTACCAGAAGTTGTGCCGGTACATGAACTTCACGGACTGCGGCATGATTCTCGGCACGGGATGCGGAAGCCCGTCGATGACGAAAAACAGCCGCCACATGGAGGAAGCCTACCGGCTGGGGAAATCGCTGTAAACGCGAGTGCGCCCTTGCCTTGGACGAAGGAGGAACACCTATGGAAATTCGTGTGCTGAAATACTTCCTCGCGGTCGTTCGGGAGGAGAGCATCACCAAGGCGGCGGAGGTATTGCACATCACGCAGCCGACCCTCTCCCGGCAGCTCGCGCTGCTGGAGGAGGAGGTCGGCGTGAAGCTGTTCGACCGGGGCACGCGCAAGATTGCTCTGACGGACGCAGGGCTGTTGCTGCGCCGCCGGGCCGAGGAGATCATCGACCTGTCGGACAGGACGATGCAGGAGCTTGCGGCACAGGAGGAGCAGGTGGAGGGCGTGATTCGCATCGGCGCCGGCGAGCTTGGCGCAATGGATCGAATCGCCGGGCTCTGCGGCAGCTTCCGGGAGAAATATCCGCGCGTGCGCTTCGATTTCAACACGGCCACCGCCGACGTGGTCAAGGAGCAGATCGAGCGCGGAAATTTGGACATTGGCGTCCTTCTGGAGCCGATCAGCATGGAGAAGTTCGAATACATCCGCCTGGCCGGGAAGGAGCGCTGGGTCGTGCTGATGCGCAGGGACGACCCGCTGGCGCGGTGCGATGCGATTCGCGCGGAGCAGCTGGAATCGCTTCCGCTGGTGCTGCCCCGGCGGCTCCACGTGCAGGGGGAGCTCGCAAATTGGTTCGGGAAGCGCTTCGGGCGGCTAAACGTCGCCTACACCGGAAATTTGACGACGAACACCGCGCTGCTCGTGCGGAAGGGCTGCGGCTGCGCCATCGTCGTGGAGGGCTCCCTGCCCTTTGCGGAGGGGGCGGAGATCGTCACCCGCCCGCTCTCGCCGCGACTGGAAGCGTCCGTGGCGTTCGCGTGGAAGCGGGAGCAGCCGATGAATACGGCCATGACGAAGTTTATCGAGCACGCGAGATGCTTTTTAAGTATGGATCAGGCATAAAAACTAAGTATTTGATGCGGAACGCTTGCCCAAGTATAATGGATGCATCGAGAAACCGCACGGAATGTGCGGGCTCGCACTTACATCTTCTTTGGGGGTGTAGAATATTGTACCCGGAAGCATATTCGCTGGCAAAGGCTGGATTGAGCGACGCGGAAGCGCAAGCGGTCATGAGCTGCAATACGCCGGATCAAAAGTACCGGCTTCTGCGAAAATATCGGTGCGCGCAACTTGAAGAATTGCACACGAAACAGCAAGCGCTCGATACCCTTGATTTCATTATCTGCAAGGTTCAGGGCCAGCAGGAGACATCGAACGATTAAGGAGGGAATCAATATGAGCAAGACATTGGTCGCGTACTTCAGCGCCAGCGGCGTGACGGCGCGGGTGGCGAAGGAGTTGGCGGAAGCGGCGGGGGCCGAGTTGTACGAGATCAAGCCGCAGGTGCCGTACACGAAGGCCGATCTGAACTGGATGGACAAGAAGTCCCGCAGCTCCGTCGAGATGAGCGACAAGGGCAGCCGTCCTGCACTGGCGGATCGGGACGCCGATGTCGCGGCCTGCGACGCCATCCTGCTGGGCTTTCCCATCTGGTGGGGCGTGGCGCCGACCATCGTCAACAGCTTCCTCGAGAGCTACGACTTCTCCGGCAAGAAGATCGTGCTCTTCGCCACCTCCGGCGGCAGCGGCTTCGGCAGGACCGTCGATTGCCTGAAGCCGTCCGTAGCGGCAAACGCCACCATCGTAGAGGGCAAGCTACTCAACGGCCACCAGAGCGCAGCCGGCCTGAAGGCGTGGGTCGAGACGGTTCTTTGAGGAGATTTGAAGCATGAAATACACAAAGCTCGGAAAATCGAACTTGGATGTTTCCCGCATTTGCATGGGCTGCATGGGCTTTGGCGACGCGGCGAAGGGGCAGCACAGCTGGACGGTAGACGAAACAGCGACGCGGGAGATCATCAAGCGCGGCCTCGATCTCGGCATCAACTTCTTCGACACCGCCATCGCCTACCAGAACGGCACCAGCGAGCAGTACGTGGGCCGGGCGCTTTGGGACTTCGCCAAGAGAGACGAAGTCGTACTCGCCACGAAGTTCACGCCGCGCACCCAGGCGGAGATCGACGCGGGCGTCAGCGGGCAGAAGCACGTGGAGAATTCCCTGAACCGGAGCCTCGCCAACCTCGGCATGGACTATGTCGATCTCTACATCTATCACATGTGGGACTACCACACGCCGATGGAGGAGATCATGGAGGGCTTGCACAATGCGGTCAAAGCGGGCAAGGCGCGGTACATCGGCATCTCCAACTGCTTCGCGTGGCAACTCGCCAAGGCGAACTTCTACGCGCGGGCGCACGGCTTGACGGAGTTCGTCTCCATCCAGGGGCACTACAACCTGATCGCCCGGGAGGAGGAGCGGGAGATGGCTCCTTTCTGCGCCGATCAAAACATCGCCATGACGCCGTACAGCGCATTGGCAGGCGGGCGGCTCTCGAAGCGCCCCGGCGAGACCTCGAAGCGGCTGGAGCAGGACGCCTACGCGAAGTTTAAGTACGACGCCACCGCTGAAGCCGACGGCAGGATCATCGCCCGCGTCGCGGAGCTGGCCGACCGGCGCGGTGTCTCCATGACGGAAATCTCCCTCGCGTGGCTGCTTACGAAGGTGACCGCCCCGGTGGTGGGCGCGACGAAGCTCTCCCACGTGGAGGGCGCGGCGAGGGCCGTAGAGCTGGAACTGACGCAGGATGAGATCGACTATCTGGAGGAACTCTACGTGCCCCACGCGCTGGTGGGCGTGATGGCGCAGAACGGCAAGCAGAAGGCCGGGAATGTGGTTTAAGGCAGGAGGTTCACAATGGCAGTTTTACAAGTGGAATTTCATTCGGATGCATTGAAGCGGCAGACATCGTTCAATGCGATCCTGCCCTCGGAAAAATTCGCGACGCCTTATCCCACACTGTATCTACTCCACGGCCTGATGGACAATGCCAGCGCATGGCTGTACAATACCCGCATCCGGATGTGGGCAGAGGGAATGGGGCTCGCGGTGATTCTACCGTCTGGAGAAAACTCCTTTTATCTGGATGTGCCGGTAAAGGACGGATGCTACGGCGACTTCGGCGAATATGTCGGGCGGGAACTGGTAGCGGTGACGCGCAAGATGTTTCCCCTTTCCCACAAGCGGGCGGACACCTTTATCGGCGGCCTTTCGATGGGAGGCTATGGCGCCTGCCGGAATGGGTTGAAATACTGCGATACATTCGGGAAGGTGGCCATGTTGTCCGCCGCGGTGCACTTCTTTGAGAATCCGCGAGAATGGGTCCGGGCGGAGGGAAACATCATCGGCGAGCTGCAGTGCATCGGCGATCTGGACGCCATGGAACATACAGACCGCAATCCGCGCTTCCTGATGGAACAAATCAAAGCACAGAATGCGGCTGACGGCAAAAATCATTTTCCGGACTTCTATTTGGCCTGCGGAACGGAGGACCACCTGATCGGTGCAAACCGATCGATCGCGGCCGCCCTGAAAGAAGCCGGGGCCCATGTGACCTATGAGGAAGGTCCGGGCATCCACGACTGGTATTTTTGGGATTCCTACATTCAGCGCGTTTTGAAATGGCTGAACATCGATCAGACATCATTACGTTAGACAAAGTGACGTTGGAACTAGGCTACGGACAGGAGGAGAATTGATATGACAAAAATCGTGCAGACCGCTGGACGGAATCAGCTCGGGGATTTCGCCCCGGATTTCGCGCACTTCAACGATGACGTGCTCTTTGGCGAGAACTGGAACAACCCGGACATCGACCTCAAGACCCGCTGCATCCTCACCGTGGTAGCGCTGATGTCCTCGGGCATTACCGATTCTTCGCTCACCTACCACCTGGAGAACGCCAAGGCGCACGGCGTGAGCCGCAGGGAGATCGCCGCCATCGTGACGCACGTGGGCTTCTACGTGGGCTGGCCGAAGGCATGGGCGGTGTTCCGGCTGGCGAAGGAGGTTTGGAGCGAGGCCGAGCCGGAGCTCACGGAGAAGGATAAGTATCAGAACACCATCTTCTTCCCCATCGGCGCGCCGAACGACGGCTTCGCGCAGTATTTCAGCGGCCGGAGCTACCTCGCGCCGGTGTCGAAGGAGCAGGTGGGCATATTCAACGTGACCTTCGAGCCGGGCTGCCGGAACAACTGGCACATTCATCACGCCACAAAGGGCGGCGGACAAATCCTGATCTGCGTCGGCGGGCGCGGTTACTACCAGGAATGGGACAAGGAAGCTGTGGAGATGAAGCCCGGCGACTGCGTGAACATTCCGGCGGGCGTCAAGCACTGGCACGGCGCAGCCCCAGACAGTTGGTTTAGCCACCTGGCCATCGAAGTGCCGGGAGAGAATGGTTCCAACGAGTGGTTGGAGCCGGTCGACGACGAAACTTACGGAGGTTTGAAGTAAAATGAAGCGCATTCTTTCCATCATCATGATTCTCTCGCTGCTGCTCTGCGCCGCCTGCGCGAACGCGGAAGGGGGCAGCCACGTCCTCGTCGCCTACTTCTCCGCCACAAACAACACCGAGGGCGTGGCGCAGCAGCTGGCCGAGGGCATCGGTGCGGATCTCTACGAGATCGTGCCCGAGGTTCCCTACACCGACGACGACCTGAACTACAACGATTCGAGCAGCCGCACCAGCGTGGAGATGGACGACCCCTCCGCGCGCCCGGCCATCGCGGGCGAGCTTCCCGATCTTGCGCAGTACGACGTGATCTTCCTGGGCTATCCGATCTGGTGGGGCGAGGCGCCGCGCATCATGAGCACGTTTGTCGAAAGTTGCGACCTCTCCGGCAAGACGGTCGTGCCCTTCTGCACCTCGGCGAGCAGCAGCTTTGGCAGCAGCGATTCCGCGCTGAAGGAAGCTGCCCCCGATGCGACCTGGCTCGAAGGTGAACGCTTCTCTGGCGGCGCGTCTCTCGAGAATATCCTGGGGTGGGCGAACGGCCTCGGCTTGGTTCTGTAAAAAAATTCGCGCCGATTGAATGATGATTTCGATTCTGGAGAGGATCATCGAGCCGGAGAAGCGGCTCCCCGAGGGGCGGCGTCCATTTGACAACGCCGTCCTTTGGGCGATGATACTCCCGCTGCTGATCGAGCAGCTGTTGCAGGTGGTGGTGGGGCTCGCGGACACATTGATGGTCAGCTATGCCGGAGAAGCGACGGTCTCCGGCGTATCGCTGGACACGATGATCTACACCATCTTCATCTACCTGTTCACCGCCGTGGCGACCGGGGGCGCGGTCGTAGTCTCGCAGTACCTGGGCAGCGCGAACCGGGAGAGCGCCGATCTCGCGGCCTCGCAGACCTTCCACATCAACGCGATGCTCTCCGCGGTCTGCACGATTGCGATGCTCCTGCTCGGGAATGCGATCCTCTCGGGACTGTACGGCAGCGTGGAACCGGCGGTGATGGACGCCTGCCGAACCTATCTGCGCATCGTGACGCTGTCCTTTCCGGCGAACGCCATCTACAACGCGGGCGCGGCGCTCTACCGCAGCATGGGGAGGACGCGGACGACGATGTACGTCTCCATCGCCATGAACCTGCTCAACGTTGCCGGCAACGCCGTGGGCGTCTTCCTGCTTCGCGCGGGCGCGGCGGGCGTGGCCTGGCCCACGACGATCTCCTGGTACTTAGCCGCCGCCCTCATGACGGCGCTCTGCCTGCGGCCGGAGAACCCCGTATGCCTGCGAGCAAGGATGGCCGCATCCCCCCACCGGGCGATGGCGCTGCGCATCCTCAAAATCGCGGTGCCGGGCGGCATCGAGAACGGCCTGTTCCAGCTGGCGAAGGTGGCGCTCGGCTCACTGATCGCCACGTTCGGCACGGCGCAGATCGCCGCCAACGGCATCGGGCAGACGATCTGGAGTTTCGCTGCGCTAGTGAGCGTGGCGATCTGCCCGGTGTACATCACGGTGGTGGGCCAGTGCATGGGCGCGGGAGACGCGGACGCTGCGGACTACTACATGCGCAAGCTCACCCGCCTCACGGTGCTGCTCGCGGTAATGTGGAACGCCGCCGTGCTGCTCGCGCTGCCGGTGATCCTGCCGCTCTACGACGTCACCGCCGAAACCAAGCGGCTCGTGTTCGTCATCGTCGCAATTCACAATCTCTTTGCCGGGATCGTCCAGCCCTTCTCGATGCCGCTGGCGGCGGGACTGCGCGCGGCGGGGGACGTGAAGTTTGCCATGTACTCCGCCATCTTCTGCACGGTGGTGCTGCGCACGGCGCTGTCCTTCCTGCTGGCGCTGGGACTGCACATGGGCGTAATCGGCATCGCGCTGGCGATGGGCATTGACTGGACGGTGAAGGCCGCGCTCGACCTGCTTCGCTACCGAGGGAGCAAATGGCGGAGCATGCGAGTAATATAAGGCTCCTCCACCCAAAACAGCGGTGCGCAAATTCTTCAACTTACAACCAGTAAGCCTTCAGGGTTTGCGCTTGCATCTGACGGAAAATTCATTCGCCTTCCGAGCCGGTCAGCCTAGAGGCCGACTTGGAAACCCTCCGAGTTTTCAACCTTCCGCCTTATTTGTGCGGTGTTGCCTTTATTCTGCGAGCCGCCGGCTGGTGTTTCGAAATTCCTTTGGCGTACAGCCGTATGCTTTATGAAACGCCTTGCTGAAATAACTGCTACTGCCGAATCCGCAGTCGTGGGCGATTGCGGTCAGGGTATCGTCTCCACGAAGCAGCTTTTGACGAGCCATTTGCAGGCGATAGCTCCGCAAATATTCGTTTGGAGTCATATGCAAACAGCTGTGAAACGCCCGATAGCACTCCCTTTGACTGCAAAAGGCGGCGGCAGCCAGGGAGCCGACGGAGATCGCTTCCATGTAATGCGCATGAATATAGGCCATCATTCGCTTGACGCGGTCGAACGTTTGCTCCCGCTCCGGCACGATTTTCATCTGCGGCCGGGCCATTGCAAAAATCTGAAGCCAGATTCTTGACAGCTTTTCCCGAAGCAATAGCTCGTAGCCCCATTCGTTCGGGTCGATCTCGAAGGATTCCCAGAGTTCATTCAGGAGGGCGTCGCTTCGATCCCCATCCGGAAAGAAGCAAAGCATTTCTACCTGGGTGGACAGAATGAGCGGGAGAATATATTTCTTTTCGATGCGGCTTCCGAGATCGCCGCACAGGAACGTCGTCGGGTCAAAGAGGTGCAGCAGCTGCACGCACGGCTCCTCGCCCCGATGCTCTGTACTGTGCAATATGGCGGAATTGACGAATCCGCCGCTGCCCGCGGGGAAGATCACCGACCCCTTGGGCGTGTTGTATTGGATGCTGCCCTGCGCCACATAAAACAATTCCGCCGCCTTGTGCCAATGCCACGGAACATATGGCCGAACGTAGGCATCCAGGTGCACGCGGCTGGTGGTACAAGGGAAGTCCCTTTGGAAATCCTGCAGCCGTTCCTCCTGGCTGTTATCCACAAATTCAATCCGATTGATTTCGCGCATTGCCACGCCCCCTTTCCGTTGGAATTCTACCATAAAACTCTCGGTTCCTCAAGGAGATGCGCCATAGCTGGCAGAATAGCGACAAAAGCTGTCGGGCTGGTGCTATCGTCCGCATAGAGAAGTCTGTATAATGACAAACAGGAACTCAAGCGGAGGATGAAACATCGATATGCTCTCAAATATGATACGCCGTTACATCGTCATGCTTGGCGGGATCTTGATCATGGGCCTCGGCGTCTCTCTTTTCCGCTTCTCCGGCATGGGAAACGATCCTGTCACGGCCATGAACTTCGCCGCAAGTGATCGCAGCGGAATCTCATTGTCTATCATCATGATCGCCAGCAATTCCCTTTGGTTTTGCCTGGAATATCTCTTCGGGCGAAAACAGATCGGCGTCGGTACGTTTGTAAATTGGTTTGCCGTGGGGCCCCTGATCACGTTCTTCTCTGCATGGCTGGCCTCTCACTGGCCCGCTCCACAGGCGTTTTTCTCCCGACTGATGGTCATGGGGGGCGGCGTCCTGATTCTGAGCCTTGCGACCTCGCTTTACCAGACCGCCGATTTGGGCGTAAGTCCATACGATTCCGTCTCCATCGTCCTGGCCGAGCAAACGCCGATCCCCTATTTTTGGTGCCGCATATTCACCGATTCCTTTTGCACGGCGGTTACCTTCTTCCTCGGAGGCACTTTGGGATTGGGCACGCTCGTCTGTTCGCTGGGTCTGGGGCCATTCATCGCGTTTTTCACGCGCCATGTTGTTCGAAGATTGTGCGGTATGCGGGGTTTCAAAGCAGGTGAAGACGATGATCAAACTGATCGCTTGCGACATTGATGGTACGTTGCTCCACGGTGGGGATGCGGCCATCGCCGACGCGATTTTTCACGAGATCGCCCGGTTACAGGGGCTTGGCGTTCGATTCTGCCCTGCCAGCGGCAGGCAGTACAGCAGTATCAGGAGGCTCTTTGCGCCCGTGGCGGACAGCCTCTATTACCTCTGCGACAACGGTGCCGTCGTATTTGGCCCCGGCAAGCATGGAAAAGTGCTGGCAAAGACGGCAATGGATCGGCGTTCCGCCCTCCAGTTGTCGCGGGAGATCATCGCCGCGAGGGATTGTGAGGTGCTGATCTCCGGCGCGGACACCAGTTACCTCTGCCCGAAGCGCAGCGATATGGTGGAACTCGTCCGGGATTTTGTAGGCAACAACGTCTCCGTTGTCGCTTGCCCGGAGGACATCCCCGAGGAGATCATCAAGGTGTCCGCCTATTGCCGCCATGATGCGCGGGAAGAGGAGCACGGCGCATTGTCCCGCTGGAAGGATACGTTTCATATGGCTTTGGGCGGCGGGCCGTGGCTGGACTTTACCATAGCTGACAAGAGCGTCGGATTAAAAAATCTGTGCGATGCGCTACAAATCAGCTTGGACGAGGTCATGGCCTTCGGGGATAATTACAATGATGTTCCCATGCTGGAGCTGGCGGGATGCGCATATATCATGGACGACGCGCCCCCTCCCCTTCTCAGGATGTTCCCGAAGCGTTGTTCTAAAGTGGAGGAAGTATTGGCACAGATAAGCTTCTGATGAGCAGTATATAAAATGTGGCCTTTGCACGCAAAACGTAGAGGCTACATTTTTACAGGGTGGCACCATCGTCGAGTGCAACACCGCCTACGGCGGCTCCCGTTCGGAGACCGCCATGCACTATCAGGTGGCCGAGGATCATGGTTTCACCGCCATCGCCGATTTCCAGATTCTCGACGAAGACGGCTCCATGACGTTGCCCGTCGAGGGCGGCAGCGTACTGACGGAGAACTACGTCGGCGCGGCCTTCGGCAATTACGATTCCTACCTCGTACTCTCCCACTTCAAGGGGCACGCGATGGCCGGCTTTGGCGGCGCGATCAAGAACATCTCCATCGGCCTCGGCTCCTCCGAGGGCAAGTGCTGGATTCATTCCGGCGGCACCAGCATGACCAGTCCCTGGGGCGGCGACCAGACGGCGTTCACCGAGTCGATGGCCGAGGCGGGCAAGTCCGTGTCCGATTATCTGGGCAACGGCGAGCGCATCGTCTACGTGAACGTGCTCAACAACATCTCCATCGACTGCGACTGCGACGGAAACCCTGCCGAGCCGGACATCCACGACATCGGCATCCTCGCCTCCACCGACCCGGTCGCCATCGACCAGGCCAGCATCGACCTCTGCTTCGCCGCTGAGGGCAGTGAGGCACTCCAACAGCGCGTCGAGCGGCAGATGGGTCTGCACACGCTGGAGCACGCCGAGGAGATCGGCCTGGGCAGTCGCACTTACGAACTGGTGAGCATTGATGATTGACGTCCTGCGCCGGGAGTTCGTCTACGTCTGGTACTACTTCGAAGTCCAGCTCCGGCAGATTTTCGGGTACTGGGTTCTCGGCATGGTCGTGGGCTCGCTGGTATCGGTGTTCGCCAAGGACGCCATCCACGGCGCCTTTGACCGCATCCGGGACAAGAAGTGGGGCGTCTGGGGCGTGATCCCGGCGAGCTTGCTCGGCGTGGCTTCACCGCTGTGCATGTATGGCACAATCCCCATCGCCGCGTCCTTCTCCCGCAACGGGATGCGCGACGACTGG
>CANQEW010000068.1 GCA_947596085.1 uncultured Clostridia bacterium
CAGGTGAGGTCAAAGAAAGCTTTCTTTGCCTTCGCTGCCTTTATCATCCGCCGCGCATTGGCCGACCCCGGAACCAGTATCACAACGATGCGATTCGCGCAGAGCATGTTCCCAAATCCCACATGTGCGAATCGCTAAGGCGTCCTATTCATAAACAAACCCCCTTTACCCAAGATAGAGCAAGCGCTCCTCATGGATAAAGAGGGACTTTTTTTCTCAAAACTTTCTTCCAAATCAAGAATATATGCAATTTTTCGAGCCGTTCTGGGAAAGGACAAGTCCCAATCCAGCCGACAGTTGGTATCGAAGGACCCGTATCGCGCAATCAAGCGCGCTGCGTATGTAGCCGTTGCGCATGGTGGGGCCTCAAGGCCGAAGATGCGAGAAGGCAGGGCCTTCTCGCATCTGTATTGCGCGGGTCGTCGATGTTGCTTGACTGTTTCCGAAGCTGCTGACTGCGCGCTCAGCTGCGCAGGATCGCGTCCATCGGCACAAGCAGGAACAGTCCGTCGCGGTCTGACACAAAGGTGAGCACGCCATCGGCGTAGTCGTAGTCGAGTTGGACCCAGACTTCGCTACTCGGAGTCGTCTCGGTCTCCGGCGTCACGTCTACGCGCACGAGGCGGAACGGCTCGGCAATGTCCAGCACGAGCGGGATGCTCACCCGGACGCGGCCTTCCAAAGGCAACACGATGCCGTCCGTTTCATAAGCGATGGTGAACGCCTCGATCGCCTCGACCTCGTCGCCAAATGACACGTCGAACTTGCGGACGATCAACTCCGTACCCTCTGGGATCGCGCCTGCGTCGAGCTCCTCGCCGGTCGCATCGGGAATCGGCGTGAACAGGTCGGCCGCGGCGACCTTGCCGCCAGTCGGATCGATCACGTCGCCACAAACGCCGCACACGCGCACGGCGATCCCTGCGACATCGATGTTGCCGTACACACAATCCACCGTGCGACGATCGCCGCAGCGCGCGCAGATGGAAGAGTGCGTTTCATTGCCGTTCGCCGTCCTGCCGCTGAACGAGTGGCCCAGCGGGGCAACCGATACTCGTTCGCTCAGGGTTTCGCCGCACACGGAGCAACGGGACGCGCCCTTGTAGCCTGCCTCCGTGCAGGTTGGCGCGACGTCGGCCTCATGTTCGGGGCGATGGCCCAGCGGGGCGATCGAAGTGCGTTCGCTCAGAGCCTCGCCGTACACGGAACAACGGGACGCGCCCTTGTAGCCCGCCTTCGTACAGGTCGGCGCGATGTCGGCCTCATGTTCGGGGCGATGGCCTGTCGCCGACACGAAATCGTCCTGATACGGCAAACCGCAGCGCTGGCAAAGGTAGGTAGCATAGCCCTGCGTGGTGCACCCGGGGACCGACACGGTGGCTTCAACCGTCGGATCGGCCATGTGGCCCAGTGGGTCTGCGCCCGGGTGGGTGTCCGTCGCGTCGCATCGCGCGCACGTGGCGGTAGCGGTGCCCGCCTCGGTACAGGTGGCGTCGCCGTTGAGCCGGTAATCCATGAAGGCGTGGCCCATCGCCTGATAGGCCGCGTCCGTGCTGGGACGCACCGCGGTAGCGGCGCAGGTCTTGCAGGTGGCAAGCTCAATCATTGCATCCGTGCAGGTGGCGGGCATCATGACGCTGGTGAACGCATATTGATCGCTTACTGCCCAGCGATTGCCGGTGTCTGGTCGAACAGCTGGAATGGCTCAGCGCAGCGCGGACGGCCACCACTGCCGGATGTGCGCAGCCTGACGCGGCGTGGGAAACAAATCAGGCCGGGGCGCAACCGTATGGCTGCGGCCCCGGTCTGGTTGGTGGGGGGGGAAAACACGTTTTAGAAACGGGCAGGTACATCAGTATCGCTTTTTTGCAGCTTGATCAAAAATTTTCCACACCACGTCACCGGCGGAGGTAGGGAATTCGTAAACTGAATGATCAGTCGTAAAGAAATCCGTACATCCATCGGTGGGGTACATCAACTTCAATGTGCGCCCGTTCTTCAACTCAATGACAATCTGGGCATGATAGGGACAGTTCCCGCTCACGTCCGGTTTTGCTGCGCGCAAAAGCGATTCGAGCGCCGCAAGGCGTTTGGCAGCCGTGACAGTCTGCACATAATCGTTGCCGGAAGCATCGGGAATATGCATGGACGCTGAGACGATGGCGCACACCTTTGTCTGGGGTGGCAACAGACACAGGTACTTGGAATCCACATAGCCGATTTGGTAGTTGTAGATCACCTCGCTCATGGCGTCCTGTCGATCTTCTCGTTCTATGGACAACACTTCTGCTTCGAGCGGGATCTTGGCAAGCCGCTCAGACGATTTCGATGGTTCCTCTCTCAGGGAGATCCATTCGTTGCAGTTGGCAACGTACATCGGAACATAATCCGCTTCGCCCCGGACGCTCAGATAGTTTTTGCCTACATATCCCATGACGCCCGAATAGCTCACTTGGATAAAATCCCCGGCGCCCGCGACGAAAGAAACCAATGCACCTTTCGGAATTTGCATGATGCGGGCCGCGTTCGACGAGGGTTTTGTACGCAATGAAACCCACTCGTCACAGTTGACGATGTGCAGCGTTTCGTAGGATTCGTAAGCGAGTGCGCTCGCCGTCCACAGGGCGCTCAGCAACCCTAGAACAATTACGCAACAAACCAGTCTGAAGCAGCGTTGCATGGTATTCCTCCTGTTGATTCCTTCTCTAAAGAACTCAAAATCTCCCAAATACTGTTTCCTCAATAGGTACGTGCCATCCATCACCGCAAACAGCCGTCTGCTACATCCACAATATAACCATGACCATCCGGGAGGTAAATCTTGTAACATAGATGTAGACACCCAGGCGACACCAGCAGGTAGCACATGGAGCACTCATCGATCCCAGCATCCTCCCTAGCACCAACAATGGATAGTATGCGGTCAGAATCAAAACCGCATGACGTTGTATCAGAATATCGTTCGTCTTCTACATAAAAATGCTGCCAGGTATCTATAGAATCATAAATCCCATCAGAATCAGCGCAAAGGCGCACAAAATTTCTTTCGATCGGTACGCCTCGATACGTATTTTGGAGTATCAAATCGCCACCCACCAATCTAGAAGGTCCCACCACGTCGTCAGTTATGTCCGAAACGTACATAGGCTGGAACAAAGGTATTGCATGGCTGGCATAGTCCTCTGTAGGGGCAGGCATAAAACCATCACCGACCAATATATTCAATAGTTGGTCATCAGAAGTTGTGGCGAATCGCATTTCACGGTGTTGTTGACGGTGTTCAAAAGTGGTCGGATGATCATCAGTGGTTCGTATAAAAACTTCTGTTGGCAAACCAATCGCCGATTTAGGAGTGGTTGTCTGACTCAATGGTTTGATGACGGTTGCTTTGGACTGATTGACAAACCAAATACTCTGACTGCGATCAATTCCCGAGTTGCTCCCCCAACCAGGCATCTTAAAGTTCATGTTGGCATCTGTTGTCCCGTAACTTATAGCCCCCCACGGGAATGTCCCCACATGATTGTTAGCGTCTTTCCACGAATATACGACGCCTTTACCCGAATTTGTATATGAGAAAAAAGAATTTACTATGTCTGTATCGGTTGTCGTTCCAGCAGGAGCTTGACCGGAGTAGCCACAAACAACAAAGAGATTAGTGCGCTTCATGATTCCAGCAAATCCTTGCTTGTAGTAATCTCTACCAAAGGCATAGCAGGATGCAAAAAAAGCGATCTCTATCGGGTCATCCTTTGTCCATCCCGCCATTTGAGCACCGACACTGAACCACGTGCTACCCTGCACCCGGTAATTGGTAGCGTTTTCTTTGCTGCCGTGACTGCTCCAGTATAGCACAGAGCGTTTTCGAGCAGAATTGAAATCAGCAGCGGATGCAGGAGTCCCTTTATTGCCGTACGCCTCGCCTGTATAATCCTTCTTTAATAGACCATTGTAGAATGCTACGCAATCAGCGGTACCATTAGCTTGTACTCCAGCGCAAATCGTCGCGGTTTTTGCCGCCATATAGACACCCCCTGTCACTCAATTCAAGATTTCATCAGTTCCTTATAATTATATCATATCATTGTCGAAATGTCAATATTATTAAGGCAACACCGCACAAAGAAAGTGCAGAGTTAAAAAAGATGAAAAATAAAGCTATGGATAAACAAATGAGTCTGCCGTACCTGAGCGACGAGTTGGCGCAGGTACGGACAAAAAAAGAATATTTGACGCAGATCGAACAGATCATCCCGTGGGAGAATGGGAAGCCATCATTCGGCCGTACTACTACAAAGGAGAGCGTGGCAACAAGCCCTACGCACTGAATCTCAAGCTCCATTTGCACATATTGCAGAACCTCTACGATCTGTCAGGGCGGCATCAAAGAGGTCGTTGAGCACACTTGCCGGGAGCAGAGCCACCAGTGTAGTAACTACTTCCATCAGGGCCTTGCGCCGCTCTTCATCAGACAGCGCGGAGATTGTGATCGTCACATTCTCCAGTATTAAAAGGATCGCCTTGCCCGCTTCCCTGGGCATAGTGTTCAAGGCCATACGGTCGATCAGTTCTCCAATGCTCAAACCTGTCTCTGCCTGACCTCTCCGAATCGCCTCCGCTGTCTGGTCTGTAATCGTGGCCTCGATCCTTTCCAGTCTGTTGTAACTCCACTGCTTCTGTTCCATGTGGTGCCCTCCTTATTTTGTAAGGTACGACTTTATATGCGCGAGTGCCCGCTAATATGCAGCATATAACAGTACATTATTTATGTATATTGCGTGCGAAGCAAAAGGTAAAATAAATACAAGAGAAAGGTATGGTGGGAACGATATGGATGTCCACGCGCGGCTGCGCCAGCTGTTGAATGAGCGAGGCTGGTCGGAATATAAGCTGGCAAAGATGAGCGGCCTGTCCGAAGCGACCGTATCAAACGCCTATCGCCGGAACACGACTCCCTCCATACCGACGCTGGAGCATATTTGCAGCGGCTTTGGGATCACGCTTTCCCAGTTTTTCTGCGAAGAGGATATGGTGGAACTGACGCCGGAGCTGCACCGGCTGTTTGACGGATGGCTTTTTCTGACCTCGAAGCAAAAGAACGCGGTTTTGACGATGATCGAATCCTACCGGGGCGAGGGAAGTTCCTGACGGACAGTAGCGGGCGGCAGGCTCATATGTGAAGCCTGCCGCAATTTGGTAGGAGCAGCGGGAATCGAACCCGCACATCGCGAGGATGATGGTTTTAGGGACCACTGCGTATGCCAGTTCCGCCATGCTCCCGTGGGGGAGAGCTTTGCTCTTCTGTATATCAAGAGGCACATTTGGGGCGGAAACTTACAACTTCAGTCGAGCTTTTTGTAAGCTGTGATCCACAGTTCCTCGTGTTCATAATCCGGTGTTGCCTTGCCGTTCTGGTAACGGTATGTGGGGCGGCGGTGCCAGGAGACGAGCTTTACCGCGGAACCTACTTCCAGCGGCTGTTCCGCGTACAGCGCCTTTTTCAGCTTCATAACCCCGGTGCGTCCGGTGGAGATACTGTAGAGGCGCAGTTTGGGGCTGTAGTGCTCGTCGATCTCCGTGACGATGTATTCGTTTCGCTTGCTTGCGTCCGTCGAGTAGGGCGCCCCACAGCTTTGAACCTCGAAGCGTAGGCGCTCATACAGAGGCTACTCCTCATCCTCCAGCTCCGCTTCAATCTATCGGAGCTTGGCCAAGCGCTTTTGCTGGGTGGCTGGGATGTGGGATTTGGAGAACTTCGACTCACCTTCGCGGAACTCCTTGTAGAGATGAAGCAGCTTGCCGGAGGAGCCGAACTCCTGGAAGTAGCCGAGGCGGATCAGGATCTCCACGACCTGCGAATCGAAGGCCGGGTTCAATTCCATGTCCAGCAGCAGATCCGTGAAGCATGGGTAGTCATGATCCCTCCAATCGTAGAGTACGTCCGCAACGCGACGGGAGATGTGCTTGACCGAAGTCTAGGCATCGGACATCGTGTTCTCTGAGTGGTCGATGTAGAAGTCCCGGTTGTCCTGCCGGAATTTGCAGGGCACGACGCGGATGCCGAAGCCCCGCAGCATCTCTTCCTTCGCCGCCGCGATGCGATCCTTGTCCCCTTTCTTTGCATAATTGGCGAGGAGGGTCACGTAGTATTCCAGCGGATAGTGCGCCTTCAGGTAAGCGCCGTACAGCGAATCCAGCGCGACGCACACGGCGTGGGAGGCGTTGAAGAGATAGCTCGTCGCGTCGCTGATGATCGTCCATACCTTTTCTGCGGCGGCCGCGTCTCCAGAGTAGGAGGTGAAGCCGGCGAGGAATTGCTCCTTCAGTTTCAGCACCTTCTCGGCCTTCTTCTTGGAGATGGCCTTGATCGCCGCGTAGGAATCGGGGGCGCTGAACCCGGCGACCTGCAGCACCTTCATGATCTGCTCTTGAAAGATGATGAAGCTGGAGCTCATCTCGCGGGTCTGGATCAATTGATCGAAGGCGGGGATGCCGTAATCGAAGTGCCTTCGCGCCAGAAACACGGAGAGCATTGACTTAAACGCCGGGCGCACCGCCGCCACGAAGGATGAAAGCTCGGTGATGTTCCGTGGCTTGTACTGCATGACCTTCTCCCGCGTCTTTGGCCGCTCCACCTGATTGATCCCCAGCGTGAGGCCATCCGCGTACATGCGCCAGGTCTCACGGTCGTTCTCCGTGAGCCTGAGCAGCTCGCCCACGGAGGGCTGGGGGATGCCCACGCGGTCAAACGCCTCCCGGTTGATCTTCACGACGTCCACATGCAGGATGTCGTTCTTGAGATAGCCGAAGCTCTCCGCCGTCGCGCCGTCGATGAAGGCGGCGTAGACGGTGCGCTTCTTTGTTCCCTTGCTGTTGATGCGGATGACGCCGATCTCGCGCCGGATGTCCTCACAGCACAGCAGGTGAGCGCAGGGGTGCGGGGAGATGCTGTCGATGATGCCCAGATACTTTTCGCTCATCTCAATCAGCTCATGGTAGGCTTCGGGGACGTAGTTTCGCACATCAATCTCGTCGCGCTCGTCGTCCTCGGCGAAGCGCAGGTCGGTTTCATACCGCTTGAGCTGCTCCGCGATGCTGTTGGCCGTCTCAAAGGGCACTCCGTTGGCGCGGCAGTACATCTTCCAGGCGGACAGGCGGCGAAGCGTTCCGTAAGCGATCATTGGTGCGCTGTGCCACTCGCCAAGCACCTCGGCCTGGGCTTCCCAGAAGACCTCCTCGTTGGCCACGTTCGTGTCGATGTCCGGCAGGCTGCCCGAGCGGATGCGGTCGGCGGAGATGAAGCGGTCGGGGAACATCTCCACGGGGATCGAGTAGCGATCCACTGATGAAAAGCCCAGCAGCATGTTCGTGAAGTAGGACACGGCCGAACCGCGCCCGGTGGCGGTGATGATGCCGCCCCTCGCCTTTGCCCGGCGCACGATCTCATGATTGACCAGGAAGTAATCCGCCACGCCAGTCGAGGCGATGGTCTCCATCTCGTATTCCATGCCCTCCTGCCGGGGCTGCTTCTCATCGTCGCTCATGCCGAGGGAATAGGCGTCCCACTCCTGCAGCACGATTTCACGGTATTTCTGGTTGCGCTCCTCCTGTGAGAGCGCGGGATAGATCGTCGGCAGCTTGCGGGAACGATCCAGTTCCACATCCTCGAAGGTCAAAAACACATTGGTATTTTCCATGGCTTCCCGAATCTGCGCGTCGGAGAGCACGCCCTGCCTTTGGAAGCGCCGATATGCCTCCGCTCCGGAGGGGTAGTCCAGATACCAACCAGCCTCGTCCTCATACTTGATGTGATTGGCCTCCAGCCGCTGGTCGCGCAGTACGGCATTCTCCGGGTAGATGAAGTGGCTGTCTGTGCCCATGATGAGCGGGATGCCGTGCTTGCGGTACATGCGCAGGAGGAAGCGGTTCAGCTCCCGCTGCGCGTCCGTGTCGTGGTACTGCACCTCCAGCATGAAGCTGTCGCGGAAGTGTCGGGCAAAGCGGACGATGAGCTTCTCCGCCTCCTCCCAGCCGTACTTGAACACGCCCGCGATGCAGGCCGTCGTGACGAACACATCCTTCGGATCCAACGACAGTAGTAACTCCATATCGACGCGGGGGCGGTAGTAGTAGCCATTTATGTTGGCCTCTGAGAGCGCGAAGTTGAGATCGCCAATTCCCTTGCGCGTCCTCGCTGCAAGGATGATGTGGCAGTTGGTGTTGTCCTTCTCATGCCGATCCTTCACGAAGTAGGCCTCCGAGACGTAGCGCCAGCGGAGTCCGTATTTCTCCGCCTACGTCGCGCATTCCCAGTAGTTGCCCTGGCATCCGTGTTCGCAGGAGGAGAGGATCGTGTGGCCAAGCTCCACCGCCCGCCGCGCGTAGTCCTCGTTGGTGGCCACGCTGTCCGCCAGAAAGATGTTGCTGACGCAGGAGTGGCGATGATAGCAGGCGTAGGGGATTTCGAAATCCGTTGTCATTGCCGGGGTCGTCGGCACACGCTCCACAAGCATTTCGGTCGTCATTCCGGGCAGCTCCTCTCGTGGGCGTGGATGATTTCCTCGCCGATCGGGCAGTGTGCGCGGCAGGAGCAGATCCAGCGGCAGAAATAGCCCGAGGAGGACACCAACCAATCTTTGTCGGCGTCGATGCGCGAAATCGTGCGCTCGATCCAATCCAACGTCTCCTCGTAGCACTCCATGCGGAAGGGTTCGTCGATGTTCAGGCCGTAGCGGAACATGTTGAATCGCAGCAGGGCCGGGAAGACGCCGAAGCGCTCCTTCACGTAGGCCGCGTAGATGTACAGTTGCCGCGTGTTCTCGAACAGCTTCTTTTTCATCGACGGCAGGGACTTCGACTTGTGGTCGATGACGGTGATCTCACCGCTGTTCCGGTCGCGCAGTATCAGATCGGCGATGCCGTCGAAGGAATGGCCGCGGAGGTCGATGCAGAATTTGTCCTCCACGGAGAGGATCTCGTATTCCTCTCCAAAGCCGTCGAAGGATTGGAAGTAGGCCAGTCCTTCATCGTAATACTTGCCCGCCAGTCCGCGGGGGAAGGGCGGGAAGTATTCCCTGATGGCGGCATCGTAGCCTTCGACGTAGGCGTCAGCCAGTTCGAAGCTCATCAGCTCGCCCTTGGCCCAGCGCTCCAGAAGGCTGTGGCAGAAGGTGCCGTATTCCGCGTAGGCGTTTTGCTCCTGCGGAAGATTGTCGATGTACTGGAGCTTGAACGCCAACGGGCATTGGTCGTAGGTTTGCAGTCTGGAAAAAGACCACTTCATATCCTTTGGGATGTTGCACATCGTACTTCTCCTTTTCAGAAGGGCTGCGGGGATTCCGCCATGCGGACGGCGTACTCCGGCAGTGAGTCCGCGCGAGGCTGGGGCGGCGCGATTCCCTCCCGGTTCCACGAGAAGTGGTTCATGTCGCCCTTGTCCGCCTGATAGATGCGCCGGCTGTCGGGACAGTAGCAGCATTCGATCAGCTTGCACACGCCGCCCTCGCGGTTTTTGAGGATGCGGAGGTTCGGCTGCTCGACGACGATGGCGCTGTCCGCCTATCGGATCGTCGCGGAGCTGCCCCCGATGTCATCCTGGCCGAGTTTTTCGCCCTGCTTGACCTTCCGGGGGTGCGCCACGAGCAGCACATGCACGCGATAGCGCGTGGCGAACATCTTCAGCGCGTTGGCGAAGCGCCCCTGCGCCTTGGTTTCTTCGTCGGAGTCCGAGAGCGCGGTCATCAGGTTGTCCGCCAAAAACAGCTTGCACCCGTAGCGTCGGGCTGCCAATTGGAACACCTTCAAAATGCTCTCGGACTGGTTCGATTCAAAGATTTCCTGATTGTCGAACAGGTAAAAGCGGTCGCGGTAGTAGTCCAGCAGCCGCTCCTGCACCGCGTAGGGCACGAAGGGTACTTTCGCGTCGCGGACGGTGTCGTACTTCTATCCGATGTACTCCGATCCCGCTGCCTGGAGGTTGATCCACTCTTGGAATTTCTCCTTTGTCAGCTCCCCGGAGTAGGCGCAGACTGAGTATCCCTGTTCGATGGCAGCGAGTAGAAATTGCCCCGCCTAGGTGGACTTGCCGGAGCCCGGTTTGCCCGTGAAAACGGTGATGGCGCCCTCGGCGAGCCCGCCGATGATCTCGTCCAGCGCGGGGATCATCGTCTTGATGCGCGGCACCAGCGTCGGGTCATAGGGTGTGACATCCGACTACTGGATGATGCCCTTGACGGGCACGGCGACCGCGCCGTTCAGCGTGTCCAACAGCGCCTGCGCGCCGTGGAAGTAGAGAATCTCGTTTGCGTCCTTGCAGGGCTTGCCATCCGGTCGATCCGGATAATTGTCCACCACCATGCAGCGCGCCTCGTCCAGCCTGCGCACCACGTCGCGCACCATTTTGCGCCCCGGATCGTCGTTGTCGCCGAAGAGGATGATGGTTTGGAAGCGCTCCAGCCAGTCCCAGCAGCTGTCGATCCAGTCGAGATTGCTGCATCCTCCCGGAACGGAGACCACGTTTCGCGCACCGGCCTCGTAGAGTGACAGCGCGTCGATTTGACCCTCCGTAATGATGAGCGGCTGCGAGAAGGAACAGAGATCCATGCCAAACAGGACGCCCTGCGCGCCGAGGAATTGCCACTCCTTGCGCTCCTTCGGCTGCGGCTTGCGCGGATGGCGAAACTTCTCAAAGACGTTGACTCCATCGCGGTAGAAGGGAAACACGATGTCCCCATTCTTGTCCGAGCTGATCCCGAACGCTTTCAGCGTCGCCTCGCTGATCTTCCTGCTGTTGAAGTATCGCAGGATTTCAGCGGTGGGCGGATGCTATTCGGTGTTGGGAAGCGCAAAACTGCGCTTGCTCTTTGGAGTGGAGGAGCGGACGATGTCCGCCCGCTCCCCAAATCGTTCGCTCAGATCCTCGAACCGCCCGCGCACGCCGCAGGAGCCGCGCTTGCAGACGTAGACGCCTTCATTCAGGTTCAGCGCGAAGGTATGCTTGTCTCCGTTCTCTCCGCCGTGGCAGATGGGGCAGAAATCCGGGATCAACTCGTCGTTGCGTATTACGTAGGGCGCGAGGTGCTGATCCGCGAAGGCAATCATGATCTGACGGTTGTTCATGGTCGCTCCTTTCACGAGGCGAAGTAGGTTCTGGCCTTGTTCCGAACGCGCCCGAGCATTCGGGACATCTGTGGCTCCCTGCTGACATGCAGCACGGGCATGATTTCACGGCTCGTGTAGCCGGCCAGCTTCATTCGGATGATGACGCGCTCCTCGAGCGTGAGGGAGGAGAGGAAATCCAGCACCTCGGCCTCTTCGGACGGATTTTCGCCGCCTTCGAGATTTTCGCGGCATTCGCCATCCAGGGAAACGCATTGTACCTCACGGATCACCTTGTGATAGACGTTCTTGGGAATCCTGATCTGCGCCATGCTGCGCCAGTAGGTACACAGGGCGCCGATGATGTTGTAGCGGCACTTCAGGATGTCTGTTTCATCCGGGATTTTGCGCAGGTGGACGAGAAATTCCACCCGCGCCTCCTGCATCAGATCCTCCAGATCGTCCACGCCAGGCAATCCGCCCCGGCTTCTCAATTCGTACACGATTTTTCTCAAGTAAGGCTCGTACTGTAGGAGCAATTCCTGCTCCTGTTCGCTTGTCTATGTCACAGCAGCCTCCCTTCGTGCCCGGAATTAAAAGGGCAACTGATCGTCGGAAGGATCGCCGTTTTCGGTGGCGGGCGCTGTGCTGGGCGCTGTGGTCGCGCTCCGCTTGCCCGGAAACTCCACATGGGTCGCGTTGATTTGCACGGACGTGCGATTCTGGCCCTCCCGATCCACATAATTTCGGATGGAGAGATCGCCCTGAACCGTCACTGGGTCGCCCTTGTGGAGATACTGGGCAACAGTTTCGGCCTACCGCCTCCAAGCGGTGACGCGATAAAAGATCGTCGTGTAGTTTCCATTTGAGTCCTTCACCCGCGTGTCCGAGGCGAGGGTGAAATTCGTGCAGGGGATGTCATTCACATTGGAGAGCGTCGGATCCGCGGTGAGGCGGCCGGCAGCGACAATCAGATTCATGCTCATGCGATTCCCTCCTGTCCATTGGTCGGGGCGGTGTCCTTGAATGCCTCATAGATGCGCAGGAGGATCGTTTCATCCGTGATGGAGCGGTAATTCGCCGTTCCGCCCGTGATCTGTCTGAGTCTGGCCGCTACGCCCTCCTTTTCTTCCCGGTTCATGTTCGCGCAGTAGCGCTTGATCAGCTGATCCACCTTTTCCGCGAGCGGAATCTCAGCGGGCTGCGCGGGAGCCACGATCCGGGGTTCCGCAGGCACCGCGTCGGCCAGCCACTCGTAGATGCGAGCGCCCGTGTCGGGAGAGATCATGAAGTACTGGCCGTCGAACAAGCCGGTGCGGTCCTTGGTGGCCGCCGCCGCGTGGCTCTGGTCGAGCTCGAAGAAGATGGTGAACTCGTACTCCACGCCGTCTCGGAAGACGGGTGCCATGCCGATCTTCTTTGGACTCTTCTTGCCGTTTCCGTTGTCCTCAATGACGTACTCGGTCTTGGTGCGCAGCGTGACGGCGACGTGCATCGCGCACTGCAGGATGCGATCCACGAGGCGGTTGTGAAGGGGAGTGACCTCGCGCCACGCGGTGTAGGAATTGCCGCTGCGCTTGGCCACGTTGCCCTGCACGTCCAGCAGACCGCCTTCGCCCGTCCAGGCGTGGGACAGCGAGTCGATGATGAGGAACTCGACGCCGCTTTGCTCCGCCAGGTCGATGGCCTCCAGATAGCGCGCCGCGCTGTAGGGGGCCTCCAGATTGATGGTCAGGTATTCGCCCACCGTGATACCGCCGACCTGCTTGCCGACGTACAGAGAGCCGGATTCGTTCTCCGTGTCGATGATGCAGACCTTATCCCAGACGGCGGCGCTGTCGAGCTCGGGATGCGCGGCGTGAACCTAACCATATCCCAGCAGCAGCGAGCTCTATGTCTTGCCGCTGCCGGAAGAACCGGCAATGCCGATTTTGAGCCTCGCCATGGAGCGTTGTGCCTTTTTAATTTGGATAGCCATGTCTATAACCTCCGTTTCTATTTCGCTATTGCGAATTGTTTCCGTCTATAATAGATGAGGCACATATTCTGCGTAAACTTACACATGTTTTAGAGAATAATTGCATTCTGCGAGTTATTATATGGGTAATTCAATGAACTTGCAATTTCGAAAACAAGTTTCCGAATAATGCAAGCATAGATATTGAACACGGTACGGAGCAATACTGTTCATTTATCAGATGGTCCCGAAATGGCCCCGAAGTGGTCCTGAAATGGCTCTTGCGCGAGC
>CANQEW010000069.1 GCA_947596085.1 uncultured Clostridia bacterium
CCCCTGCCGGAAAATCTCCACCCTTTCCCTTGACAGCCCCCTCCCTCGCTGTTACCTATGATTGACGCCAACAGACACAGCGCCGCTTGCGCATGTTTTCTTTTCTTGACAAGCACCGCCCGCCATGCTATACTGATATGGATTGAAGCGCTTGTCCGACGGAACACCGTCGGACACCCGATAGAAATGGAGCGATAACAGATGAAGAGAATTCAGACCATCGAAACCCGTGACCTGAACAAGAGCGCCGTGACCGGCGGCTGCGGCGAGTGCCAGACCTCCTGCCAATCCGCGTGCAAGACTTCCTGCGGCGTGGCCAATCAGAAGTGCGAGAATCAGAACAAGTAACGAATGATCTCTCAGAAATGCCGCCCTCACCGGCGGCATTTTTGATGTGCGAGGGAATAGCATGGTTCATCAATACAAACTCAACGGCTACAACATCGTGCTGGACATGGCTTCCGGCTCCATCCACAACGTGGACGAGGTCGCCTACGACGTGATCGCCATGTACAAGTCCGCCTCCGAGGAGGAGATCGTTTCCGCGATCACCGCCAGGCACGGCGTGAGCGAAGCCGACGTGCGCGAGTGCCTGGACGACGTGCGCGAATTGGAGGCCGCGGGAAAGCTCTTCTCCGAGGACGCCTACGAAAACCTTGCCTTCGACTTCAAGGCGCGGCCCACGGTGGTCAAGGCGCTGTGTCTGCACGTGGCGCACAGCTGCAACCTGAACTGCTCCTACTGCTTCGCCAGCCAGGGCAAGTATCACGGCGAGCGCGCGCTGATGTCCTTCGAGGTGGGCAAGCAGGCGCTGGACTTCCTGATCGCCAACTCCGGAACTCGCCGGAATCTGGAGGTGGACTTCTTCGGCGGCGAGCCGCTGATGAACTGGGATGTCGTCAAACGGCTGGTCGCCTACGCGCGTGAGCAGGAGAAGCTTCACAATAAAAACTTCCGCTTCACGCTGACCACCAACGGCATGTTGATCGACGACGATGTGATCGACTTCGCCAACCGCGAGATGAGCAACGTGGTGTTGAGCCTCGACGGCCGCAGGGAGGTCCACGACCGCCTGCGCGTAGATTACGCGGGACGCGGCAGCTACGACCGCATCGTGCCGAAGTTCCAGAAGCTGGTGGAGGCGCGCGGCGGCAAGAATTACTACATGCGCGGCACCTTCACCCGCCACAATCTGGACTTCACCAACGACATATTCCACATGGCCGATCTGGGCTTCACCGAGCTCAGCATGGAGCCCGTGGTCTGCGCGCCGGACGACCCGGAGGCGCTGCGCGAGGAGTATCTGCCGGTGCTGTTCGAGCAGTATGAGATTCTCGCGAAGGAGATGCTGCGCCGCAAGCGTGAGGGCCGTCCCATCACCTTCTATCACTACATGATCGACTTGAGCGGCGGCCCGTGCATCTACAAGCGCATCACCGGCTGCGGCTCCGGCACCGAATACATGGCCGTCACGCCTTGGGGGGAGCTCTATCCCTGCCACCAATTCGTAGGCGATGCGAAGTATTCGCTGGGCAATGTCTGGGACGGCGTGACCAACGAGGCCGTGCGCGACGAATTCAAGCTCGTGAACGCCTACGCCCGAAGCGAGTGCAGGGACTGCTGGGCGAAGCTCTACTGCTCCGGCGGCTGCGCGGCCAACGCGTATCACGCCACCGGCAGCATCCGCGGCGTATATCGGTACGGCTGCGAACTGTTCAAGAAGCGCATGGAATGCGCCATCATGATGCAGGTGGCCGAGCGTGCGGAGAAGTTCCAGTGAACGCGCCCATCCGCGACTTTGTCGAGCGCTATGCCGCCGGTGGAATTTCGCGCCTGCACATGCCCGGCCACAAGGGCAGAGGTCCACTCGGCTGCGAGGCCATCGACATCACTGAGGTCGCCGGCGCCGACGCGCTCTACGAGGCGGCGGGCATCATCGCCGAAAGCGAGGCCAACGCGGCCGCGCTGTTCGGCACCCAGCGCACGCTCTACGCCACCGAAGGCTCGTCTCAGTGCATCCGCGCGATGCTGTACCTGGCGCTGACGCACGCGCCCAAGCGCGCCGCGCGCCCCGTGGCGCTGGCCGGGCGCAACGCGCACCGCGCCTTTCTGACCGCCGCCGCGCTCTGCGATTTCGACGTGGATTGGCTCTGGCCGGAGGCGGACGTCGCCTCGCCCTGCGCCTGCACGATCACCCCGGAGGGGCTCGCCCGGGCGCTGGACGCGATGCCCGATCCGCCGTTTTGCGTCTACGTCACATCCCCCGATTACCTCGGCGGAACGCTCGACGTCGAAGCGCTCGCGGGCGTCTGCCACGCGCGGAGCATCCCGCTGCTGGTGGACAACGCCCATGGCGCGTACCTGAAATTTCTGCCAGAGCGCGCGCACCCGATGGAGCTGGACGCGGATATGTGCTGCGATTCCGCCCATAAGACGCTTCCGGTGCTCACCGGCGGCGCCTATCTGCACATCCATCGCGGCGCCGATTCCGCCTTCGCCGAGGGCGCAAAGCGCTCGCTCGCGCTCTTCGGCTCCACCAGTCCCTCCTACCTCATTCTGCAATCGCTGGACCGCGCCAATATCGAATTGGCGGGCGATTTTCCGCCCCGGCTCGCGGACTGTCGCGCGCGCGTGGACGCGCTGAAGGCACAGCTCGCGACGCGGGGCTTTGAAATCTTGTCCTCCGACCCCATGAAGCTCACCCTTCACACCGACGGCTCCTGTGCGGCGGCGGCGCTGCGCGCCAACCGCGCGGAGCCGGAATTCGTGGATCGGGAGCACGTCGTGCTGATGTTCTCCCCGTCGAACGACCCGGAGGACTTTGTCCGCGTCGAGCGCGCGCTGGCCGCTCCCTTCCCCTTTATCCCCGCGAGCGCGCCGCGCTTCCCGCCACCGCCACGCGCGATGACCATCCGCGAGGCGATGTTCGCGCCGGACGAAATCATCCCCGTCGATCGGGCGCTCAATCGCGTCTGCGCCTCCCCCACGGCGGCCTGCCCGCCGGCCGTGGCGATCGCCGTTCCCGGGGAGCGCGTCACAAAGGAAGTCATGGATGCGCTCCTGCGAAACGATATTCACGAATTCGCCGTGGTTCAAGATCGCTGAAAGGCAAAAAACAACCTCCGATCCAATTGGATTGGAGGTTGCTTCCTAAGAAACCGATATTTTAGAACTTCAGCGAATTCAGCTTGATGCCGGGGCCCATGGTCGAGGACAGCACCGCGGAGCGGATGTAGGTGCCCTTCGCCGCGGCGGGCTTGGCCTTGATGATGGCCTCCATCAGCGTGCGCAGGTTCTCGGTGAGCTTGTCCGCCTCGAAGGACGCCTTGCCGACCGGGCAATGGATGATGGCAGTCTTGTCCACGCGGTACTCCACCTTACCAGCTTTGATATCGCTGATCATGCGGTTGATGTCGGGGGACACGGTGCCGGACTTCGGGTTCGGCATCAGGCCCTTGGGACCCAGCACGCGGCCCAAGCGGCCGACGGTGCCCATCATGTCCGGAGTGGCGACGCAGGCGTCGAACTCGAACCAGCCACCCTGAATCTTCTTGATGATCTCGTCGTCCGCGATCAGATCCGCGCCGGCGGCCTTGGCCTCCTCGATGCGGTTCTCCTTGACGAACGCGAGCACGCGCACGGTCTTGCCGGTGCCGTGCGGCAGCACCACCGCGCCGCGGACCTGCTGATCCGCGTGGCGGGGATCGACGCCCAAGCGCACGGAGACCTCGATGGTCTCGTCAAACTTGGCCTTCGCGGTCTGCTTCACCAGCGCGACGGCTTCCTCGGGATCGTACTGCTTGGCGCGGTCGATCAGCTTGAGGCTGTCGGAATACTTCTTACCCATACTCATTAACCTCCCTGTGGTCAAGCGAGCCTTTGGCTCTCCCACCTGTTCGTTCCGATCAGTCGACCACGACGACGCCCATGGAGCGCGCAGTGCCGGCGATCATGCTCATAGCCGCTTCGATGGAAGCCGCGTTCAGATCCTTCATCTTCAGCTCGGCGATCTCCTTCACCTGAGCCTTGGTGATGTTGGCGACCTTGTCCTTGTTCGGACGGCCCGAAGCGGTCTCGATGCCGCAGGCCTTCTTGATCAGAACGGCCGCCGGAGGGGTCTTGGTGATGAACGTGAAGGAACGATCCTGATACACGGTGATGACCACCGGGATGATCAGGCCGGCCTGGCTCGCGGTGCGGTCGTTGAATTCCTTGCAGAAGCCGGGGATGTTCACGCCGTGCTGGCCGAGGGCGGGGCCGATCGGCGGCGCGGGCGTAGCCTTGGCAGCGGGAACCTGCAGCTTGATCAGCGCAGTAACTTTCTTTGCCATACTGGGTATCCTCCTTTATTGATGTGGTGATGGCGGAGCGCCTGGCATGCGCCCCTCCCACTTCCGAAGCCCCGAGGGGCGTTCAGACATCGTAAAACCGGATCACTCCTCGCGAACGACCTCGTCATACGCCAGTTCCACGTCGGTCTCCCGCTTGAGCATCGGCACCGTGACCTTGATCTTCTGGTTCGCCAGATCGATCTCCGTCACCCTGCCGGTAAAGTTCTCAAACAGGCCCGCGAGGATGCGCACTTCGTCGCCCACCTGAATGTCGAGCCGCGTCTTGGGCTCGGTATCGAACAGGGAGGCGAAATCCGTCTCGCTCAGGGGCGTAGCCTTGTTGCCCGCGCCCACGAATCCGGTCACGCCGCGGGTGTTGCGCACAATGTACCAGGTTTCGTCGGTCATCTCCATTTTGACCAGCACATAACCCGGCAGCAACTTGTGCTGCACCGTGCGGCGCTTGTTGTTTTTGATCTCGATGGCTTCCTCCACCGGTATGCAGACCTCGACGATCTTATCCTGGAGCCCGTTGTTCTCCACGGATTTCTCCAGATTGACCTTCACCTTGTTCTCATAGCCGGAGTAGGTGTGCACCACGTACCATTTGATCTTGTCGGACGTCTCAGCCATGTTCTATCCTCAGAAGCTGACGATCAGCTTCACCAATTCACCGGAGCCGAAGTCAATCACGCCGATGATGATGCCCATGACGACCATGAACGCGAACACGACCAGAGAGTAATTCAACACGTCCTTCTTCGTCGGCCAGGTGACCTTCTTGAGCTCGTGCCACATGTTCTTGAAGTAGCGGCCGATGCCCTTGAAGAAATTGCCGATGCGCTGAATGAAGCTGGGCTTGTTCTTCTCCTCCGTCTTTGCCATGATTTCACATCCTTATCTGAGGGTTCACAAATGTCTTACTTGGTCTCCTTATGACTGGTGTGCTTCTTGCAGAAGCGGCAATACTTGTTCATCTCGAGACGATCGGGATCGTTCTTCTTGTTCTTCATGGTATTGTAATTGCGCTGCTTGCACTCCGAGCACGCGAGCGTGACCTTGATGCGCTTATCCGATGCCAATTTCGACACCTCCCACTGATCTTTGATGCGGCTGACGCGGCCCGCACGGCCGCCGTCGCCCTTGTTTCAAAGCCGAAATCCCGGCAACAAAACATCAGCCCACAACCGGGGCACACTACTTCATTATAATGTAGCTTCACCCGAATTGCAAGTATTTCCCGTATGCGATTGCAAATTTTACAAAGCATTTCTCCGAGAAAAGGAGGCTGCGCGCAGCGCGGCCTCCCCTTTCGACAAGCAAGCTTACTTGATCTCGATCTCGGCGCCGGCCTCTTCGAACTTCTTCTTCATTTCCTCGGCGGCTTCCTTCGCGATGCCCTCGGCCAGCGTGGACGGAGCGCCGTCCACCAGCTCCTTGGCTTCCTTCAGGCCCAGGCCGGGCTTGACTTCGCGCACGATCTTGATGACGTTGAGCTTCTTGGCGCCCGCGGCCTTCAGGATGACGTCGAACTCGGTCTTCTCCTCAGCGGCCTCGGCGGCAGCGCCACCGGCGACAGCGCCGCCCGCGACGACCGGAGCCGCGGCGGACACGCCGAACTTCTCTTCCATTTCCTTGACCAGATCGGCCAGCTCGAGAATGGTCATACCCTCGATGGCGGCGATGATTTCAGCATTCGTCATGGTTTTATCCTCCATTATGATTGATTGTCGTTGATTGTCGGTATCGGTTCACGCCGCGGGGATCATTCCTCGCCGGCCTGCTTCTTGCGAAGCGCCTCCAGCAGGTACACGAACTTGGACACGCTGCTCATCATGCTGCCCATGATCTTGGCGATGAGCACTTCCCTGCTCGGCAGGCTCGCCAGCGCCTGCACGCCGGCCTCGTCGAGGTACGCGCCGCCGTTCACGCCGCACTTGATGGTCATCTTCTTGGCCTTCTTGGAGAAATCGCTCAGAATCTTCGCCGGAGCGATCATATCCTCGTAGCCGAACGCGACCGCAGTAGGGCCCTCCAGATGGGCCGCCAGCTGATCGGCGAAGGGCAGCTCCTTGGTGGCCAGATGGATCATCGTGTTCTTGAGAACCACGTACTCCACGCCGGCCTGGCGGAGCTGGTTGCGCAATTCGGTATCCTCCGCGACGGTCAGGCCGCGGTAATCCACCAGCACGACGGTCTGGGCCTTGTCAAACTTCTCCTTGATGCCGGCGACGATCGTCTTCTTGGTTTCCAGGATCTTTGCATTGGACATTCTTATAACACCTCACATTCCGTCCAGTATATCGGACAGAGAAAAACCCTTGCGCGCGGCGCAAGGGCGGTGTAAAACCAAACCATCGCGCCTCGGCGAGCGGCCCGGAGGGCCTTACGCGAACGCACTCGCTGTCTTTGGCACAGAGCTTTTCAAAGCCAAGGGATATTATATCAGTGATTTCTCCCGATGTCAAGTGAAAATTATCCTTTCATTCTATTTTTAACCTCCCGCGCCGCCGCATTTAACATGCGCTTGTTGCAAAACTACCAATTTTATGGTAAGATTGACCGGTATCGGACGTAAAGAATCAGGAGGAATTTTCATGAGCAGCACTTTCGAAAAACTGTCTTCCAACAAGGTGAAGCTGAGCTTCAACGTCGAGCCCGAGAAGTTTGAAGAGGGTTTGAAGCGCGCGTACCGGAAGATGGTTTCCCGCATCAATATTCCCGGCTTCCGCAAGGGCAAGGCGCCGATGAAGGTGATCGAGGCCCACTACGGCGAAGGCGTGTTCTACGAGGACGCGCTGGACGAGATCTTCCCGGAGATCTATCAGGAGGCCGTCAAGGAGCACAATCTCGACGTCGTCGACCGCCCCGAGCAGCTGGACGTGCAGCAGATCGGCCGCGGCAAAGAGCTCCAGTTCACGCTGGAGGTGTTCGTGCGGCCCGACGTGACGCTGGGCGCGTACAAGAACCTGGGCATCGTCAAGACTGTGGACGAGGTCACCGACGACGACGTGATGGCCGAGATCGAGCGCGCGCGCGACCGCGCCTCCCGCTGGATCGAAATCACCGACCGCCCCGCCAGGCTGGACGATCAGGTGAACATCAACTACGCCGGCTTCGTGGGCGAGGAGCAGTTCGAGGGCGGCACCGCCGACAATCACGAGCTCGTCCTGGGCAGCGGCTCCTTCATCCCGGGCTTTGAGGATCAGCTCGTCGGCGCGGAAGTCGGCGCGGACGTGGACGTGAACGTCACTTTCCCCGAGGACTACCACGCGGAGGAGCTCAAGGGCAAGGCCGCCGTGTTCCACGTGCACGTCAACGGCATTCGCGAAAAGGAGATGCCCGCGCTGGACGAGGATTTCGTGAAGGAAGTCTCCGAGAGCGCCGACACCGTGGACGAATACAAGGCCGAAATCCGGGAGAGACTGGAAAAGCAAGCCGACGAACGCGCTGAGAACGCCTTCGAGAGCGAAGTGATGGAGAAGGTGTGCGAGAACGCCCAAGTGGACATCCCCAACGCCATGATCGAGGATCAGATCGACGCCATGGTGCGCGACATGGAGATGCGCATGTCCTATCAGGGCATGAAGCTGGACGACTTCCTCAAGTACACCGGCCAGACCCGCGAGCAGATGCGCGGCATGTACAAGGCGCAGGCCGAGGAGCGCGTGAAGGGCCAGCTGGTGATCGACGCCGTGCGCAAGGCGGAAAACATCGAGGCCGACGAGGCGGAGATCGACGAGGAGCTTTCCAGGTACGCCGAGCAGAACAAGAAGACCCTGGAGGAGTTCAAGGAGATGCTCTCCGACGCCGACAAGGATTACTTCAAGGAACTGGCCTCCCTGCAGAAGACCGTGAAGTTCCTCAAGGACAACGCTGCATAACGCACTGATCGCAGACGACCGCGCCCGCGGCCGCGTCAACGGGCGGCCGCGGGCTTTCATATTCCCGGGCGGTGACACATATACTTGTGCCGGTACGCCGCAATCTCAAACGCACAGGAGGTGTGCCCATGAACATGATCCCCTATGTAATCGAACAGACCAGCCGTGGAGAGCGCAGCTACGACATCTTCTCCCGCCTGCTGAAGGATCGCATCATCTTCCTCGGCGGAGAAATCGACGATGACACCGCGAATCTGGTCGTCGCGCAGATGCTCTTCCTGGAAATGGAAGATCCGGACGCGGACATCATGCTCTACATCAACAGCCCCGGCGGCTCCGTATCGGCGGGCATGGCCATCTATGACACCATGCGCTATCTGAAGTGCGAGGTTTCCACGCTGTGCGTGGGCCTTGCCGCGTCGATGGGCGCGTTTCTGCTGGCGGCGGGCGCGAAGGGCAAGCGCAAGGCGCTTCCCCATGCCGAGATCATGATCCATCAGCCGCTCGGCGGCGCGAAGGGCCAGGCCACCGACATTCAGATTCAGGCCGAGCAGATCCTGAAGATCAAAAAGACGATGAACGAACTGCTCGCCCAGAACACCGGCAAACCGCTTCGGACCGTCGAGAAGGACGTGGAGCGCGACCACTACATGAGCGCCAAGGAGGCGCTGGACTACGGGCTGATCGATGAAATCATCGCCCCAAGGAGATAATCAATGGCAAATCGAGAGGATTTTAACGGCGGCAATCCGGTGCGCTGCTCCTTCTGCGGAAAGACGCAGGATCAGGTGCGGCGGCTGGTGGCCGGGCCGGGCGCGTACATCTGCAACGAGTGCATCCTGCTGTGCCAGGAGATCGTATCCGACGACGTGGACAGCGTCAACGCCAACGGCGAAATCGAGATCAAGACGCCGCAGGAGATCAAGGACGTGCTGGATCAGTACGTGGTCGGTCAGGAAGCCGCCAAGAAGGCGCTGTGCGTGGCCGTGTACAACCACTACAAACGCATCCGCTTCATGAACAACAAGAAGAACGACGTGGAGCTGCAGAAGTCGAACATCGTGATGCTGGGCCCCACGGGCTGCGGCAAGACCTACCTCGCGCAGACGCTGGCCAAGATTCTGAACGTGCCCTTTGCCATTGGCGACGCCACGAGCCTGACCGAGGCCGGATACGTGGGCGAGGATGTGGAGAACATTCTGCTGCGTCTGATTCAGAACGCGGATTACGACGTGGAGCTCGCGCAGCGCGGCATCATCTATATCGACGAGATCGACAAGATCGCCCGCAAGAGCGAGAATCCATCCATCACCCGCGACGTGAGCGGCGAGGGCGTGCAGCAGGCGCTTCTGAAGATTCTGGAAGGGACCGTCGCCTCCGTTCCCCCGCAGGGCGGCCGCAAGCATCCGCACCAGGAGTTCATCCAGATCGACACCTCGAACATACTGTTCATCTGCGGCGGCGCGTTCGACGGCATCGAAAAGATCGTCGAAAACCGCATCGGCAAGAAGACCATGGGCTTCGGCGCGGAGATGCGCTCCAAGAATCAGCGCGCCAGCGAGGAGATCATGTCCCAGGTGCGCTCGGAGGATCTGTTGAAGTTTGGTCTGATTCCCGAGTTCGCGGGCAGGCTTCCGGTATTGGTGACGCTGCATCAGCTTGACGAAGAGGCTTTGATCAAAATACTGACCGAGCCCAAGAATGCGCTGGTGCGCCAGTACGCGAAGCTGTTGAGCTTCGACAACGTGGAGCTGGAATTCACGCCCGAGGCGCTGAAGGCCATCGCGCGCCAGGCACAGGAGCGCAAGAGCGGCGCGCGCGCGCTGCGGGCGATCATCGAGAGCGTGATGACGGACACCATGTTCGACCTCCCCTCCATCGAGGGCGTGTCCAAGTGTATCATCACGGAGGATGCGGTGCTGGGCAAGGAAAAGCCGATCCTCGTGCGTGCGCTGCCGGAGCTTCCGCCGAAAACGGAGGTTATCCCCGCTGTGCGCGGCGAAGGAGCGTAAAAGGACGAAGCTTTATGGGGGGGCCGCCTCGTTGAAGGTGCCCCCCTCTTGTTGGCAAAATGTTGCAACTGTATGTGATCGGAATCTTTCTTATTCTATTTGTCAGCACAGCGGCGCGAACACCCGCAGGATGCCGTCCAGCACCCACTTACCCAAGTTTTCGCCGAGATCCCCCAGTGTGCGCTCCCGGGACTGTTCTTGCGTCTGTAAATAATCCGCTTCCAAATCCTTCACAAGCGACGCGCGATAGAACAGCGTATTATTCTCGAAGTGCAAAAACAGACTGCGGTAATCGAGATTGACCGTGCCGATGGTACAGGTTTCATCGTCGATCAGGCACGCCTTGGCGTGCATGAAGCCCGGCGTATATTCGAAAATCCGGACGCCCGCCTGCAACAGCGGCCGGTAGTAGCTGCGCGACATGCGGTACACCAGCGGCTTATCCGGCACGCCCGGCATGATGATGCGCACGTCCACCCCCCGGCTCGCCGCCCGCATGAAAGCCTCGCGCAGGTTATCGCCCAGGAGCAGGTAGGGCGTGTAGAACCACGCGCGGCGCGTAGCCTGGGACAGCAGTTCGATGAACAGGCTGTTGCTCACCGCTTCGCTGTACAGCGGAGAATCACAGTAGGAGAGTGCGAAGCCGTTCTCCGCCCGCGTCAGGGGTTCCAGCGCCCGGGGTGTCGAGAGCAGCTCGGCCGGGATGGCTTCCTTCGAAAACGCGTTCCAGAACTCCGCGAACATGCGCGTATAGCTGCGCACAGGCTCTCCCGTGAGCCGGAAGCCTGTGTCCTTCCAGTGGCCGTACTTGGCGACGGCGTTGATGTACTCATCCGCCAGATTGATACCGCCGCTGAACGCCACGCGGCCGTCGATGACGAGCATCTTGCGGTGGTCGCGATAGTTCAGCGTGCCCTTGATGAAGATCAGCGGATTGAAGCGCACGCACTTGATGCCGTGCTGCTCCAGCCACCGCAAATTCTCCTCGGAAAAGGTGGAGATGCTGCCCAAGTCGTCGTACATGAAGCGCACGTCCACGCCTCGCGCCGCCTTTTCCGCCATGATCCGGGACATCTCGTCCCACATTTTGCCGCGCCCGACGATGAAATACTCCGCGAAGATGAAGCGCTCGGCCATGCGCAGATCGGTCAACATCCGCTCGAACATCTTCTCGCCGATGGGATAGTACTCCGCTTTTTGGCAGCGGTCCACCGGGAAGCCGGTCTGGTTGTGCAGCCAATCGAAGGTCTGCGCCAAGCGGGGATTCTCCCCGCGCAGCTCTTCGGCGACGTCCGCGTCCTGCGCCCGGAGCTTCGGCAGCAGCGTGCGGCCCTTCTCCAGCTTCTTTTTTATGGGACGGGCGGTGCGCTTGTTGCCGAAGCAGAAGTACAAAATCGTGCCGAATACCGGCATTCCCAGTATTACCAGCAGCCAGAGCGTCTTATAGGCGGGCTCGTTGCGACTGGCCATGATGTAGAGCACGTACAGAAACGCGAACAGCGACAGCATCAGGTTGACGAGCGTCGCGTAGGGCGCGAGCCAGCGCATGAGCGCGAACACCCAAAAGAGCTCCAGCGCCGCCGCGGGGATGACGGCGATCACCCTTCGAACGAACTTCTTGCTCACAGCGCAACCTCCCTCTTCCCAGTATTATAGGAATTATAGCATATTTCAAGCTGGAAATCCATATCATGCGCGCCGATATTTGGAATCACTGGAAATTTATGCGCGGCGTCCTCATCGCCTCTCATAACAAACTTCACCCGAAAAAATCCACAAAACTTTATCTTCTCTCCCAGGATAGGGGCTGTTCTTTTCGCGAAAAGTATGCTATAATCACTTTACCAGAATAAAGTGCTAAAGTGCATTATGGGAGTGTGGCTGTCATGCCATGGATGGAACCGAACCTTTCCGCGACGGAGCGCGCGACGCTGCGCCTGCGGGGGCTGTACGAACAATTCGGCTACCGCAAGTATCGCGTGAGCCAGTTTGAAGAATACGGGCTGTATCTGCAGTTCAAGAGCTTTCTGACCGGCGGCCGGATCTTGAGCTTTACCGATCTGGATGGGCGGCTGATGGCGCTCAAGCCGGACGTGACGCTGTCCATCGCCAAGCACGCGCGGCTGGCGAAGGGCTCCGAAAAGTCCTATTACATCGAAAACGTCTATCGCGAGAGCGCCGCCACCGGCGCGATGAAGGAGATCCGCCAGATGGGCCTGGAATACCTGGGCGGCGACGGGGCCTACGCGCAGGCGGAGGCACTGTATCTGGCCCGGGAGACGCTGAAGTCCGTGGGGCCGGAGTATGTGTTGGAGCTCTCGCACATGGGCTTTCTGCTGGGTCTGTTCGACGCGCTGGGCCTGGAGAGCGAGGCGCGCGGCCGCGTGCTCGGCTGCCTGTCCTCCAAGAGCGCCCACGGCGTGGCGGAGGAGGCGCGGCGCGCGGGCGAGATCACCCAGCGCACCAATCTGAAGGCGCTCGATATGAGCACGGACGTGCGCTTCCTCAGCGGCGGCAACCAGCAGAAG
>CANQEW010000070.1 GCA_947596085.1 uncultured Clostridia bacterium
TGGTTTCACCTCGCGATCTCGGGCAGGCTCGCGGCGGCGGCGGACTGGCCCAGGCGGCGGAATTTCTCGTCCGGCAGCGCGGGACGGATGGCGGCGGCCACGGCGGGATACTCGCCGGCGAGGACCTCCTTGCAGCGCGCCAGGATCAAATCTCCGCCCTTGCCGCTCATGACCCGGCCCAGTAGCAGCACATGCTTGAAGCCATAGAAGCCATAGTAGTAGACCAGCGCGTGCGCCAGATAGACGCCGATGGATTCGTAGATCTTCGCCGCGCGCGGGTCGTCCGCCTCCATGAGCTTCTGAACGGCCTTCAGCTTCTCGGCGGGAGAGAGCTTCTCGTCCAGCTCGATGCCGGCGGCGGGGGCCAGCTTGATCACGCTGTCCTGAGAGAAATACTTTACGCCGCAGCCGATGTCGCCGCTCCACTCGTCCACCATGGCGGCGGGATTGGCGTCCACGGGCACGAAGGCCAGCTCGTTGAGCCAGCCGGTGATGCAGCCCTCGGCGTTCACGTAGCCCACCGCCTCGCTGGTGCCCATGGCGATGCCCAGCACGCTGGGCTCGCCGATGCTCATGGTTCCGGCCAGCGCGGACACGTCGCCATCGTTGATGACGGAGAGGGGCACATCGCCGAAGGTATCCCGAATCGCCCGGATGTAGATATCCTGCACCTTGTAGTTGAGCTCGTCCGGCACCTGCAGGAACAGGGACGCGCGCATGGTGCGGTCGTCGATGAAAATGCCCGCCGAGGACACGCCCACCGCGTCCACGCGGGGCAGATGCTCCGCGGCGGACTTCAGCGCGGACACGATGCCCGCGTAGTGGTAGTCGGGATCGGAGTTGATCTTGGGGAACCAGACGACCTCCTCGCTGAACACGCACTCGCCGTCGATCACCGCGGAGACCTTGCGGTCCGATCCGCCCGCGTCGAAGCCGATGCGGCAGCCGTCCATGTGGCCGCCGATGCGCTTGGAGCTGTCCTTCTCCCCGGGCACCGCGTCTACGCGCACCACCTCGAAGGGGTGCTCGAACACGTGCGCCATGAAGTGGTTGTCGAAGTCCTGCTGGCCACCGTCGGAATAGATCTTAGCGATCGCGTCGCACACCGCCTTGTTTCCGGCCAGATACACCCGGAAGCCGCCCTTCAGCCACAGGAGCGTCTTGACCAGCCGCTCAATGTAGTACACATCCGCGTCCAAGCGCTCGGGCGTGCCGTGGATGAACGTCTTGTGAACCGCCATCTGCCCGCCGGAGCGCTCCACGGCGATGTCGAAGGGCTCCTTCGCCGTGGCGAGAAAGGCCTCGTTGAAGCGGTTGAGCGGAATAAAGCTGGGATCCAGCGGTGGAATATTTTTCACGGTAACTTCAATGCCGAGATGGTTCATATCCTACCTCCTTAAATCGCGAGCGGGAAATTTTCCCGATTCTTACACTTATAGACTATCATTTTTCAGCGAATTGTCAAGGGGGTTAAGAAAAATTCACCCCCGCGCCCCGTTTTCTATTGACCTTTTTCGCAAAAAGCAATATTATGGACTTACAGATTCATATCGAAGGAGTGATGACCATGACCAACGTGACACAGCGGCTCGCCGCTCACCGGGAATGGATGCGCGAAGAGCTGCGCGCCTGCGTAAACTTCTGGCTCAAATACGGCATGGACGCGGAGCACGGCGGCGTGTACACCTGCCTGGATCGGAAGGGCGAAATCTATTCCACCGACAAGAGCGTCTGGATGCAGGGCCGCTGCGGCTGGACGTTCTCCTACCTCTGCCACGCGTATGGCCCGCGGCCGGAGTGGCTGGAGGCCGCGAAGAGCTGCATCGACTTTCTGGAAGACCACTGCATCAACCCTGACGCGGACGGACGGATGTACTTCACCGTCACTGCCGAAGGCAAGCCCCTCCGCCAGCGCCGCTACTGCTTCTCCGAGGGATTCTACGCCCTCGCCAACGCCGAATACTACGGCGTGACCGGCGAGCGGGAGCATCTGGAGCGGGCGCGGCGCGCCTATGAGCTGATCTGGCAACTCAATCAGGGGTTGATCTCCGATCCCACCGGCCTGGGCCCCAAGACCATTCCGGAGACCCGCACCGGCCGCGCGCTGGCCAATCCGATGATCTACCTCAACATCACCTCCGTCATGCGCCGCGTGGACCCTGAGCGCGCCGATTTCTACGACGAGCGGGCCGCGAAGTGCGCCGAGGAGATCTTCCGCTACCACGTGAAGCCGGAGCTGCGCTGCACGCTGGAGAGTGTGGACCCCGAGGGCAATCCCCGCCTCTACTACACCGAGGGCCGCACCGTGAACCCGGGCCACGACATCGAGTGCGTCTGGTTCCTGCTGGAGTACGCCAACCGCATCGGCGACGCGCAGCTGCACGCGAAGGCCGCGCAAATCTTCGACTGGGCCATCGAGGCTGGCTGGGACGAGGAGTACGGCGGGCTCTTGTACTTCATCGACTGCCTGAAGAAGCCGCCGGAGGCCTACGAGCATGACATGAAGCTCTGGTGGCCCCACAACGAGATTCTCATCTCCTCCCTCATGCTCTACCGGGACACGAAGGACGAGCGGTATCTTTCCTGGTTCGAGCGGACGCTGGACTACTGCCGGGCGCACTTCGCCGACCCGGAAAACGGCGAATGGTACGGCTACCTCCGCCGGGACGGCCTGCCCACCATGCCCTCCACAAAGGGCTCCACCTTCAAGGGACCCTTCCACCTGCCCCGGAGCCTGATCATGTGCGACGCCATGCTGGGGCAGATCCTGGGGGACGGCGGCGGTGACTGGCAGCCCTGACTGCTGGCGCGAGGAGCAAAATATATTAAATTCATGGCAACTTCTCTATTGACAGTCGTTTGTGTCTATTGTATAATTTAACTAATAGATCGTGCGTTTTCGGAACGTATATCTAGAGAATTTTAAGAAGGAGGACATTCTTGATGAAGAAACTACTTGCACTGCTCATGTGCGTCGCCATGCTGATCAGCTTCGGCGTCTCCGCCGCTTTCGCGGAGGAGACGGTGGAGATCACGGCGTGGGTCTACCCCGTGGGCAACTGGGGCGACCCGGCGGTGGTCGGCCCGATCATCGAAGGCTTTGAGGCCGCCAACCCCGGCATCAAGGTGACCGTCGAGTATCTGGACTACACCAGCGGCGACGACCAGGTCAACACCGCCATCGAGGGCGGCCAGGCTCCCGACGTCGTGATGGAGGCTCCGGAGCGCCTGGTGGCCAACTGGGGCGCCAAGGGCGTCATGCTGGATCTGGCGGACATGTGGGATGAGACGGACGAGGCCGAGGTGTTCGAGGGCGTCAAGACCGCCTGCTTCACCGGCGACGGCAAGCTGTTCGTGTATCCCGCGGTCATGACCGCGCACTGCATGGCCATCAATTACGACGCCTTCGTCGAGGCGGGCGCCGATCAGTACGTCGACCTGACCACCCGCACCTGGACCACCGAGAACTTCTTCAAGGCCGTGGACGCGCTGACCGAGAAGTTCGGCGGCCCCGTCTGCGCGGTGTTCTGCGCCGGCCAGGGCGGCGACCAGGGCACGCGCGCCCTCATCGCCAACCTGCATGAAGGCACGATCACCGACGGCACCCAGTACATCGCTGCCAGCGAGGGCAACGCCAAGGCGCTGACCGAGTTGCGCGACAGCGAGGGCGTGGCCATCGACGCCTCCATCGTCGGCGGCGACGAGATCGCGCTGTTCTACAACGAAACCTTCAAGATGGCCTTCTGCTGGAACGCGGCGCAGCAGCTCAACCCGAACTCCGCCAACACCGGCGCGGGCCTGACCATCAACGGCCAGAAGATCGAGTACATGGCGTTCCCGTCCGAGGACGGCGTTCCCAGCCTCGAGGGCGGCATCTGGGGTTTCGGCATCTTTGATCCCGCTGTGCGCTCCGGCGACAACGTGGACGCGCGCACCGAGGCCGCCAAGGCGTTCATCAAGTACGTGGCCGGTTCCGAAGAGGGCCTGACTGCCACCGTGAAGGCCGCCAATTTCTTCGCCTGCCGCGACACCATCAAGGGCGCTTCGCTGGAAGGCATCTGGGCGGACAATGAGATCATGGCTGGCTACACCACGCTGCTATCCAACCTCGGCCCGTACTACCAGGTCACCCCGGGCTGGACCGAGGCCCGCACCGCCTGGTGGAACATGCTGCAGCAGGTCGGCACCGGCACCGATCCCATGGAGGCGCTGACCGCCTACGACGCGGCCGGCAATGCCGCCGCCGCGGGCTGATCTCCGCAGCGCATCGGTTAGCTTGAATCCGACGGCGCACCCTCACCCGCGCTTGCGCGGGCGGGGGTGCGCATTTGTCCACGAAAACGGCGGGGATTCTGATCTTCCGCGAATGCTGAAAGGAGGCCGGTCAAATGGGCAAGCGGGGCGCGATGAGCCGTGCGCTCGTGCGGCGCGAGACCATATCGGGCTACCTGTTTCTGCTCCCGAGCCTGATATTCTTCGTGGGGTTCGTGGTATACCCCATGTTTATGTGCATCTTCACCAGCTTTTTTGATTCCACCATGGGGCGAAGCGACATCTTCGTCGGCCTGGCCAACTACAAGGAGCTCTTCACGGACCCCATATTTCTGCGGGCGCTGAAAAACACGGTCATCATCGTGGTGGTGTCCGTGCCGGTGACCTGCGCGTTCTCCCTGTGGGCGGCGTCGGTGATCTACAAGCTCCAGGGGCCCCTTCGCTCCGCCTTCCGCTGCATCTTCTACCTGCCCGTGGTCACGGGTTCCGTGGCTGTCACGGTGGTATGGAAGTGGATGTACAACAACTATTACGGCATATTCAATTACCTCGGCAAGGCCGTGGGGATACTGGACAAAAACATCAACTGGCTGGGCGACGCGAACTTCGCCCTGGGCTGCATCATACTGATCCTGCTGACGACTTCCGTGGGCCAGCCCATCGTGCTCTACGTCTCCGCGCTGGGCAATGTGGATCACTCCCTGGTGGAAGCGGCTCAGGTGGACGGCGCGACGAATCTGCAGGTGTTCTGGAAGATCAAGTGGGCGCAGATCATGCCCACCACACTCTATATCCTGATCATCACGACCATCAACTCCTTCCAGTGCTTCGCGCTCATCCAGCTATTGACATCCGGCGGGCCCAACCACAGCACGGACACCATCATGTACTACATCTACTATGAGGCGTTCAAGCTCTTCCGCTATGGCTACGGCAACGCCATGGGCGTGATTCTGGCCATCATTATCGCCATATTCTCCGCTTTGCAGTTCAGGCTCGCCAAGGCGGACACCAGCTATTAAGGAGGTGTGCGCATGAAGAACAATCTCAACAGCGGCGTGCACCGCACGACGCCTTACAAGGTCATATCGGTAATCTTGCTGGTTTTTCTGGCGCTGCTCTTCCTGTTCCCGCTCTACTGGATCGTCACCGGCTCGTTCAAGACCATGAAGGAGATCAACTCCGCCACGCCGGTCTGGTGGCCGTCGGAGTGGGTGACCACCAACTATGAAAAGCTCTTCAGCCGCCAGACGGCGAACCTGTTCGACATCACCATCCCCTTCGTGGGCAAGACCATCTCCGGCCCCGAGGTTCCGGCGGCGATCCGCTGGCTGGTGAATACGGTTTGGATGAGCGTCGCCGCGATGATCTTCACCTGCGTCACCGCCACGATGGCGGGCTACGCGCTGGCGAAGAAGCGCTTCATCGGCCGCAAGCTGGTGTTTTCGATCATCATCTGCGCCATGGCGCTGCCCAAGCAGGTCATCCTCATCCCGCTCATTCGGGAGATGAGCGGCCTGGAGCTCTACAACACGCTGTGGGCGGTGATCTTCCCCATCGTGGGCTGGCCGTTCGGCGTGTTCCTGATGAAGCAGTTCTCGGAGACCATTCCCGGAGAGATGCTGGAGGCCGCCCGCATGGACGGCGCCAGCGAGATCAAGACGTTCCTGCGCATCGTCGTGCCGCTGGTAAAGCCCGGCATCGGCGCGCTGGCCATCTTCACCTTCATCAACTCCTGGAACGATTACTTCATGCAGTTAATCATGCTCAGCTCCAACTCTACGCTGACCATCCCGCTGGGCATCGCCAAGCTGCAATCGGAGAACTCCACCGACTACGGCCTCATCATGGCCGGTGCCGCGCTGGCCGCCGTGCCGATTCTGACCGTGTTCATCATCTTCCAGAAATACTTCACCCAGGGCATCACCATGGGCGCTGTGAAAGGATGATACCATGTTTGACCGAAGCAAGTACGAAGGCATATTCCCCGCGTTCTACGCCTGCTACGATGAAAGCGGCGCGGTCAGCCCCGCGCGGGCCCGCGCGCTCGCGCGCTATCTGCTGGATAAGAGTGTGAAGGGCCTCTACGTGGGCGGCTCCTCGGGCGAGTGCATCTATCAGAGCGTGGACGAGCGCAAGGCCATTTTGGAGGCGGTGATGGATGCGGTCGGCGGCAAGCTGACCGTCATCGCCCACGTCGCCTGCAACAACACCGCCGACAGCCAAGCCCTCGCGGCGCACGCCCAGAGCCTCGGCGTGGACGCGATCGCCGCCATCCCGCCCATCTACTTCAAGCTGCCGGAAGCCTCCATCGCGAAGTATTGGAACGACATCTCCGCCGCCGCGCCGGATACGGATTTCATCATCTACAACATCCCGCAGCTGGCGGGCGTGGCACTGACGCTGCCCCTGCTGCGCAGGATGCTGCAGAATCCCCGGGTGATCGGCGTGAAGAATTCCTCCATGGCGGTCTACGACATCTCCCTCTTCATCAACGAAGGGGCCATGGTCATGAATGGGCCCGACGAACAGCTGGTGCCCGGCCTGCTCACCGGCGCGACCGGGGGCATCGGCGGCACCTACGGTGTGATGCCGGAACTCTTCATCCGCGCGCGAGAGTTGGCTCTAACCGGCCAGGTGGATGCCGCCCGCGCCCTGCAGGCGGACATCTGCCGCATCATTGAAAAGCTCTGCTCCGGCGGATGCAACATGTACGCGATGATCAAGGAGGTTCTGCGGCAGCAGGGCGGCCCGGACATCGGCGACGCGCGGCCGCCTCTGGCGGGGCTCACGGAGCCGGACAAGGCCGTTGCCGCTTGCTGCGTAGAGATGATCGCGCAAACCCAAGCCAAATATTGAACGACGGCGGCCGGCTCATCGGGCCGGCCGCCGCTCTCCGAGCAGAAAACGGATGCGCGCACATTGTGCGCGCATCCGCGTCTTTCAGTGATCCTTTCTACTTTTTCACATCCGGGGAATCTTCGTTTTTTGCAATCAGGGCCACCACGACCTGCAGCAAGCGGTCCACGTTGATGGGCTTGGCCACGTGGTCGTCCATGCCGCAGGCGAGCGCCTGCTGTTTGTCCTCTTCGAAGGCGTTGGCGGTCATGGCCACGATCGGGATGTGGGCCAGCGCCGGATTGTCCAGCGCGCGGATGGCGCGGGTGGCCTCGTAGCCATTCATGCGCGGCATCTGCACGTCCATCAGGATCAGCGCGTAGTATCCGGGCTCGGACTGGCGAACCATATCCACCGCCACGCTTCCATCCACCGCCTCCTCCACGATGAAGCCGTTCTCCGACAGAAGCTCCTGGCCGATCTCCCGGTTCAGCTCGTTGTCCTCCACCAGCAACAGGCGCTTGCCCTTCAATTCCTCCGTGGGGTTCGGTCGCGGCTTCACCGTCGGCGGGGCTTCGGGGCTGCCGATGGCGGTCAGCAGGGTATCCCGCAGGTCGGACAGGAGGATGGGCTTGTTGCAGAAGGCCGTGACGCCCGCCTCCCTCGCCTCGTCCTCAAAGACCGTCCAATCGTAGGCGGTGAGGATGATGATGGGCACATTCTCCCCCGCGATGGCGCGCACCTGGCGCGCCACCTCCAGGCCGCCCAGATCCGGCAGTGCCCAGTCGATGATGTAGGTATAGAAGGGATCGTTCATCTCCGCGGCCTGACGCGCCCGGAGCACGGCCTCGCGGCCGTGCATGCTCCACTCGGCGCGCATGCCGATCTGCGTGAGCATCTTTGTGACGCTGTCGCAGGTATTGAAGCTGTCGTCCACCACCAGGCCGCGCATGCCGAACAGCTCGCGAATCTCCTCCGTGTGCCGGCGCTCCGACTGCAGGCGGAACTGAAGATTGATGATGAACTCGGTTCCCTTGCCCTGCTCCGTGTGCATTTCAATCGTGCCGCCCATGGTGTCCACGATGCTCTTGGTGATGGCCATGCCCAGGCCGGTGCCCTGAATGCCGCTGACGGTGCTGTTCCGCTCGCGTTCGAAGGGCTCGAAGATGTGCTCGGCGAACTCGGGGCTCATGCCAATGCCGGTGTCCTTCACGCGGATCTCATAGGAGCCGTAGCCCTTGGGCGCGCCGGGCTTCTGCTGAATCAGCATGGACACCGAGCCGCCCGCCGGGGTGAACTTGATGGCGTTGGAGAGCAGGTTCAGAAGCACCTGGTTCACGTGGAGCTTGTCGCAGTAGATGTCCTCGTCGGTGACGTCCAGCGTATCCATGAAGAAGTTCAACTGCTTGGCCTGCATCTGCGTCTGAATGATGTTGCGCATATCCTTGAAGATGTCGGAGATCGCGCAGGGCTTCTCCTCGATGTGCAGCTTGCCGCTCTCGATGCGGCTCATGTCCAGCACGTCGTTGATGAGGCTCAGCAGGTGATTGCTGGACGAGAGAATCTTCGCCAGATATTCCTGCACCCGAGCCCTGTTGTCCAGGTTGGTCTCCGCCAGCGTGGTGAAGCTGATGATGGCGTTCATGGGTGTGCGTATGTCGTGGCTCATGTTGGAGAGGAAGGTGGTCTTGGCCCGCTCGGCGGCCTCGGCCTTCTTGAGCTTCTCCTCCAGCACGGCGCGCTCCACGGCGCTATCCATCGCCTTCTTGGCCTGTCTGTGAACGATGATGTAGTAAATCGCCACGGCGATGATCATCAGCGTTCCGATCAGCAAAAAGATGCGCTGTACGATAAATACGTTGGCGAACGCCTCCTTCTCCGGAACGGAAACGGCGATGGACCATTGGTTGATGCCCGCCGGGGCATAGTACATGTATTCCCAGCCGTCGGTCTGATCGGTGCGGTAGATGACGCGGCCGGTGCCCATGTTGATCAAATCGGCGATATACTCGTCCCAGGTCAGACCACCCTTGGTTTTCCGATCGGGATCTTTATCCATGGCATAATCATAGACGTTGCCCAACTCCCCATGGGTGGGATAGGTATCCAGTATGAAGTCGCCGTTGTGCGTATCGATGATGTATACGGACGCGGTGGCGTTGTAGATGTTGTCGATATTGATGCTCGAGGGAAGATCCTCCAGCATGGTCATGCCGTAGAGCATCGCGGCGGTTTCCCCATCCTGAATGACCGGCACGAAGTGGCGCAGCACCGGCTTGCCAGCGCTGGAGCCCATGCTGTATTCGCGATTGGACACATGCTCGCCCAGCGGCGCCTCCTTGGCAAAGGAGATGAAGTTGCTCTCCGAGACGTCGGTCACGCTGCCGTCCGGCGTGAGCACCTGGTCGTTGGGCAGCAGCACGCGAACCTTCATCGTCTCCAGAAGCGGCGAGACGGTCTTCATAATTTCCAGCGTCGCTTCCTGATCGAAATTGTCCGCCTGAGAAATGATCTCCGCCGTGGCGTTGAGGATGCGGCTGTCCCGCTTGAACTTGGCGGTGACCTCCTCAATGACGGTGTCTATGCCCTCCTCCATGCGCCGGAACGCCCGCTCGCGTATGCTGTCGCTGATCAGGAGATACGCCGCCAAAAATAGAACAACGACCGCACAGATCATCGCAATCGTTGCGGTTAGATTCCCTTCTCGCCGGAATCGCTTCTTCAATTATCTTGCCCCTCCTTATATTTTATGGAATATAACGGAGACGACTGTCCTTTGTTACGCTCCCAATTCCGCTCGGAAGGCATGAATCGCGTCGCTCGTCACCGCGTAGTCCGCCCGAACCCGCTCCAGCAGGCCGTCCGCCTCCTGGTGGTAGCCGCCGCGCAGCGCCTCGGTCAGATCGTGGCTGGACTCCCCAAGGCGGGTGAACCCCAAATTCTGGCACACACCCTTGAGGGTATGGCTGGCGCGAAACGCCAGATCCCAGTCGCCGGAGGCCATGGAATCGCAGAGCTGATTGTAACTGCCGTCGTCCAAAAACTTCAGCACAAACTTCTGCACCAGCCGCTCGCTGTGCAGGCGGCCGAGCACCTCGTCGTAGTTCGCTCCCATGGCGTCGTAGCATTCCCTAAGCGTCATCGGTTTATCCTCCCCGTCAATTGTCGTTCTTCGTCGCCAGCACATCGTCCATAGATTCATCATAGACGCGGTAGCGCCTCCGCCCCTCGCGCTTGGCCGCGTAGAGCGCCGCGTCCGCCGTGCGGAACAGCGACTCATAGGTTCGATTGTCGCCCTTCACCGGCGCGATGCCGATGGTCGCGGAGATTTCAAAGTCGTGGAAGGGCCCGCACAGGCTGCGGAAGATGCGCCGCGCGCAGGATTCCACTTCCAGTTCGCACTCCAGAAACAGCATGAATTCGTCGCCGCCCGCGCGGCAAACGATGTCCGTGCCGCGCACGCTGTGGCGCAGCCGCCGCGCCACTTCCTTGAGCACCTCGTCGCCGAATTCGTGGCCGTGGTTGTCGTTGGCCACCTTGAAGAAATCCAGGTCGATCAGCGCCAGCGCGCCGCCGTCCTCCGTCCGATCCTTCAGCCGTTCGACGATCTTTTCCTGCGCGGCGCTTCGGTTCAGCAGGCCGGTCATGGGGTCGCGCGCGGCGCGCTCCTCCAGCTCCTCCATCTTCTCGCGCGTATCGTGAATGTCGATGGCCTTGCCCAGCACGCTCTCGAGCTTCGGCGGCACGTCCTCGGACCAGATGGAGCGCAGGTGCACCTCGTGCCAGCGGGTCTTTCCCCCGTAGGTGAGCAGGCACTCATAGCTGCACATGGGCGTCTCCGGCGTGGTCTGTTTGATCTTGTTCCTCAGCATGTTCCAGTTTTCCACGCCCAGCACGGAGCGAATCTTCCTGTCTCTGGCGGGATCCATGGTGATCTCATCGATGCCAAGCATCTCCGCGCCCCAGGCCGCCAGGTTGAGCATCGGCGGCGCGAAGGTATACTCAAACTGAATCTCATGCGTCATCGCGGAGAAGAAGTTATACTTCGTGCGCTCGTAATCCAGCAGGCGCAGCGTGCGATCCGAGGCGCCGCCATGGTACGTATAGATGGATTCGTCCACAATATTGCGGATCTCCCGCCGCGTGACGCTTCGGGCGGTGCCCTCCGCCAGCTCCCGGCGCATCTGCTCCGAATTTTCCGTCAGGCACTGCAGCAAAAGCGGGTTGAACGCGCCGCATTGGCCGTCCGCGATCATCGCCACGGCAGTCTCGTGCGGGATGGGCTCCTTGTACGCGCGCTTGCTGATCAGCGCGTCGTAGACGTCCGCCATGGACACCACCTGCGCGGAGATGGGAATGGCGTCTCCCTGCAGGCCGTCGGGATAGCCGCGACCGTCGTAGCGCTCGTGATGCCAGCGGCAGATTTCATAAGCGGTGCGAATCAGCGGATCGCTGCGATAGATGGGAATCGCATCCAATATCTCCGCGCCCTGCAGGGCGTGGGTCTTCATAATCTCAAATTCTTCCGGCGTCAGCTTGCCCGGCTTGTTGAGCAGCTTCTCGTCGATGACGATCTTGCCGATGTCGTGCAGGGCCGAGCCGATGCTGATGCGGGCAATGTCCGCGCTGGACAGATTGTAGCGGTCTGTCCTCTGCGTCAGCGCCCGGAGCAGTAACTCCGTGACCAGGCGCACGTTGAGCACGTGCATCCCACTCTCGCCGTTTCGGAATTCCACCACGCGGCTGAGCACTTCGATCATCATGCTGCTGCGCCGCTCCGTCTCGTAGATCTGTTCCTCCACCATGGCGGACAGGCGCTTCTGCTTGGCGTACAGAAGCAGCGTATTTACCACGCGCCTGCGCACGATCAGCGCATCGAAGGGACGGGGGATAAAGTCGCTTACACCCATGTCGTAGGCCTTGGCCACCTGCTGCGATCCGCTCTCGGCGGAGATCATGATCACGGGCACTTCCTGGATTCTGCCGGTCTGGTTCATATACTCCAGCACCTTGAAGCCGTCCATGCGGGGCATCACCATGTCCAGCAGTACCAGCGAGATGTTCCTTTCCTCCTGCAATCTGGCAAGCGCCTGAACACCGTCCTCCGCCTCTAAAATCTCATATTCCTCTCCCAGCATATCCGTCAGAATGGAACGATTCATTTCAGAGTCGTCAACGATGAGTATCTTCTCTCTTTGCATGTCCGTCTCCCCTGTCGCCGCGCGAGCGGCACAGCTAATCTCTATGACTCTCTTCGGGCCGGGAGCCGCGCGCCACATGAAATCTGCCGCGCCATCCAACCCACAGATAATTGACAAATAAACAGTAGCGGAATCGGCGATTCCCTCTCCTGCCGCAAAGGCGCGCCGCGCGATTGATCCGCCCGCCGCGCGCATTCCCATGGAGGTTCGAAATGGATTTTCTGCGCTCCTTGCCGTCCAAAACGGCGCATAAAGAGTATATACCCCCTCCCATTAAAATTATATAGCATATGAACCCAAAAATCAAGTGTTTCGCCAAAACCCTTGCGGTTGGAAATGTTTTGATACAATAGATAGGTAACAGAAGGAGGAAGAAAAACAGAGAGCCAAGTGATAGAATGTAGCTGCAAA
>CANQEW010000071.1 GCA_947596085.1 uncultured Clostridia bacterium
CCCCTGCCGGAAAATCTCCACCCTTTCCCTTGACAGCCCCCTCCCTCGCTGTTACCTATGATTGACGCCAATAGACTGTCGCTGTTTTGCGCAATCGGATGTACCTTGACGATAGCGGCATGAATGATGTATAATATTCGTAGTTGTCTGAGCTATGGAATGTGATATGTCTGGTCCACGTGTCACATGCAGAGGAGGAATCTATGTGAAATCCTTTCAGGAATTGAAGCGCTTAGGTAAAAAAGATCTCTCTGGTTCTAATTGTCCCAGCGTTCGCTTGGCTGTTCTGGGCGACTGCGCTACGCAGCATCTTGCCATGGCGCTGCGTGGTTGCGCCGCGGATGCTTTGATTGACTTTAAGGTATATGATGCAGATTACAATCAGATCGACGCTCAAGTAATCAATGCGAACTCAGAACTGTATGCTTTTCAACCGCAATTCATCCTCATCCAAATGTGCGTGGAAAAGCTCTATGAGACTTTTTGCGAATCTTCACTGTCTTTGCGCGCGCAGTTTGCGCAAGATGTTGTTAAACACATAGAAAGCACCTGGTCACTCATCGCGCAACACTGTAACGCTCGTGTACTGCAGTATGATTTCGTCGAAATGGACGATGCCGTATTTGGCAGCTATGGTGCCAAGGTAGAGTCGTCATTTTCGTATCAATTACGGCTACTCAACGTGTTGCTGATGCAGGCCGCGGCTCGGAACAAGAATGCGTATGTGCTGAGTTTGAGCAGCGTGCAAAACCGAATGGGTCGGGGTACGTTCTTTGATCCGAAGTTCTACTACTCCGCTAAACTTCCTTTGAGTTTTGAAGCTCTGCCCTACGCGGCCAAATTGGTGCTGGACATGATTCAGGCACTGCGCGGACAGTTCAAAAAGTGTGCTGTTCTTGACTTGGACAACACGCTTTGGGGGGGCGTGATCGGTGACGACGGCATGGCTGGTATCCAGATTGGCGAGTTGGGCGCTGGACATGCGTATACGGACTTACAGCTCTGGTTGCGAGAACTCAAAAATCGTGGTGTCGTACTGGCAGTTTGCAGCAAAAATAACGAAGACACCGCAAAAGAGCCTTTTATAAACCATCCGGAGATGGTGCTGCGTTTGGAGGATATCTCTATGTTTGTAGCCAACTGGGACGATAAAGCCAGCAACATCCGCTACATTCAGCAAACGCTCAACTTGGGAATGGACAGCCTAGTCTTCATCGACGACAATCCCTTCGAACGCAATATGGTGCGTTCACTCATTCCAGAGATCACCGTACCAGAATTGCCAGACGATCCGGCGCAGTATTTGAGTTATTTGCAATCGCTCAACCTGTTTGAAACCGGCTCCTATTCCGAAGAGGATCGCCAAAGGACGCAGCAGTATCAAGCGGAGATTGGCCGCTCGACACTGCAAAAGCAGTTCGAATCTATCGACGATTATTTAATCGACCTAAACATGGTCGCCGAGGCTTGTCCGTTTGATACGTTCCATTATCCGCGCATCGCTCAACTCACTCAGCGCTCTAATCAGTTCAATTTGCGCACGGTACGATACACGGAAGATGATGTGCGCCGCATTGCAGGCGACGAACGTTATGCTACGTTGTATTTTACTCTGCGCGACCGATTTGGTGATCATGGGCTGATTAGCGTGTTGATTCTCGAAAAGCAGAATGACGCGTTGTTTGTAGATACATGGTTAATGAGTTGCCGCGTTCTCAAGCGAGGTATGGAGGAATTTATTGTGAATCGAATGATCCAGACCGCGAAAGCGCTGGGTTATCGGACTGTTATCGGTGAATATCTCCAGACACCCAAGAATGCGATGGTTTCCGACATTTATGAAAAACTTGGGTTCAAGCGCGTGAGTGATACGCGCTTTGAGGCGGACGTTGAGTCCTTCCATTGGAACAAGACTTTTATTAAGGAGGAGAATGAATATGACGCACAATGAACTGATGTCTGAGTTGCAGGAGATTTTCCGCGAACAATTTGACGACGAGGACATTATCTTGCATGACGCAACCACGGCCAATGACATTGAGGATTGGGACTCTTTGGCGCATATGGAGCTGATTTCCCGAGTGGAAGCGCACTTTTCCATCCATTTTTCGCTTGGTGAAATCAACAATTTTGCCAATGTGGGTGAGATGTGCGACTGCATTTTGAAGCATCTCGCTGGTTAAAAGGGGAGGTTAATCATGCGCCCGCATCACATCGGGTACCTGGTTAGAGACATGGAGAGCGCCGCAAAGGAATTCGAACGGTTGGGTTACGTTGTGGCCTCTCCAATCGTCTACGATGAGTATCGAGATATTGATATTTGTTTCTTGGAAAATCAGGGCTTACGAGTAGAACTGGTTACTCCGATGAGCGAGAAGTCTGTTGTATATGGTTTACTCAAAAAACGCGGTCCGATGCCGTATCACATCTGCTATGAGGTGGATAACATCGAGGCGCACTCTCATATGTTGCGCGAGCGGGGTTATGTACCGATGGGAGAAAGTATGCCTGCGCCTGCGATCCGAGGCGTACCTGCCGCATTTTTCTTTCACAGCAAACTCGGCATTGTTGAGCTGATCGCTAAGGCATAACGATGGAGGAATGAACTGTGTCCATCACGACAACGCTCTTTTTGTTCGTTTTTCTGCCCTTGACGCTAGTGGGGTATTACTTTATTCGCGAAGAATTGCGCAATCTTCTGCTCGTTCTCGCTTCGTTAATTTTTTATGCGCTCGGAGATCCCAAATGCATCGCGTTGTTGATGTTGAGTATTGCCGTCAATTATGTTTTGACCATCAAAATTGGACGCAATTTAGAGCGCAAGGAGGAACTTAAAGGCTATTCTTTAAGCGCCAAGTATGCAAGGAGAGCCAAAAGCTGGTTGATTTTGGCTTTATTTTTTAATTTTGCACTTCTGTTTGTATTCAAATATCTCAGCTTCACCTTGCAGACAGTAAATTCGATCTTTCGGCTGTCCGTAACGCTCCCCGTATTGGCACTGCCTATTGGTATTTCTTTTTATACTTTTAGGACAGTATCCTACTGTTTGGATGTTTACTGGCAGGCTGCGCAGTATCAGCGCAATTTAGTGGATTTGGCGCTATATGTTTCATTCTTCCCGCAGGTTACAATGGGACCGATCACTAAATACAGCACGTTTAAAGATCAGTTGCATGGGCGACGGTTCGATATGAACCTATTCGGCGAGGGAACGAAGCAAATCATCGCTGGATTATTTAAAAAGGTGGTCTATGCCAACGGCATCGGCTTCTTTGTGGATCAAATCTTTGCGATGGCGGCCTCAGAAAGAACGGTATTGCTGGCATGGGTAGGCATCATAGGCTATCTTCTTCAACTTTACTACGATTTTTCTGGCTATAGTGACATGGCCATTGGGCTTGGTAAGCTTTTCGGCTTCGCGACACCAAAGAATTTCGATTATCCCTATCTATCTAAGTCGATTGTCGAATTCTGGAATCGTTGGCATATGACGTTGGGCCTTTGGTTACGGGATTATATTTACACTCCTGTCCTCCGTGCGATGATGAAAGGAGAACAGTTATCCATCTTTGCCTGCAATTTGATCGCCCTTTTCGTTACATGGCTCTTTTCAGGCGTTTGGCATGGTGCAGGGTGGCGCTTTTTAATCTACGGATTATACTATTTCGCATTTATTGCAATGGAGCGCACGGTAGAAAATTATCTCAAAAAGCGCCGTAAACGCTTGAAACTGAAAAAGAAGAAGGATTCTAAGCCGGTCATCGTGATCTCTCACGTTTATTGTTTGGTCGTTGTGATCTTTGGACAATTGTTGTTTAGAGTCGATTCATTAGGAAATTATCCGCCCTATTTTCTGAGTATGTTCGGGCTGGCTGGAAACGCGTTGGTAAACGAAGCTTCGATTTTTATGTTAAAGCAGTGTTTGCCGATGATGGCGTTTGCGATGCTCTTTTGTCTGCCGCTTGTTCCCTTTCTGCAGCGCAAGCTCGCAGGCGCACACGCCGTATCCGGCACGATTGGTAGCGCGATAGAATGGATTGTTTATACACTGGTATTCTTCATAGCAATCGCCTATACTGTTGCCAGCACATATAACGCGTTTATCTACTTTAACTTCTAAATCTTTCTCATCATCCATGACGATGAATAGATCCCCACGCCTAGTCTGGCCTGGGGTTTTTATATTACAAGAAAACCGCCCAATACTGAGCGGTTTAATGGTGGGGCTGGTAGGGCTCGAACCTATGACCTTCACGATGTCAACGTGACGCTCTAACCAGCTGAGCTACAGCCCCGAACAACAAAATATATTATACATGATTCCCGGCGGTTTGTCAATACTTTCGCGCTTATTTTTTCGCGCATACAGTCACCGTTCAATGAATCGCGTGACTTCATCCAGATCCACGCCTGAATCCGCGTCCACGATCAGCAGCTTTTCCCGGGGAAGTTCCTCGATCCACTCCTCGTAGAGCTCGCTCAGTTTTTCAGCGTAGGCGCGTCCCAGTTCGCTCTCGTATTCCCTGCCGCGCAGCCGCAATCTTTCGGTCAGCAGCGACACGGAGCAGCGCAGGTAGATGTAGCTGTCGATAGGCGGCATGAGCTTTTCAACGCCTCGGGCCATCTTTTCAATCACTCTGTATTCAGTGGGAGTCAAATCGCCCACCTCCAGCCGATAGCGGGCGAGTACGAGATTTTCGATCAGGCAGCGGTCAAAGAAGTAGAACTCCCTTCCCGCGTCACGCCAATTCATGTGGTCGAAATAGAGCGCCAGAAAGGTCATCTGGCTGTGGAACGACCAGCGGCGGGAGTCGGCGTAGTATTCGCGAATGAAGGGATTATCCTGCGGGCGCTCTTCGTGCGCAACCGCGCGCTCCCCGAAGCGCTCCAGCAGCCGCTCTAACAGGGTGGTTTTGCCGGCGGCGACCGCGCCGCTGATGGATATGTACTTCATTCGCCTTGCTCCTCTCTCGTGCATCTCCTCAATTATATCAAATTTGCGGCAAAAAGCAACTCATTATTGTTAAGTTATCGGTGAAAAGATGCATACATGCCACTGGGAGCGTTGCGAAACGCGCGCGTTTATGCTATGCTGAATACAGTAAATATGGGAGGTTTGCGAATGAAAATATCCAAGCGCGACGCACTGACGTGGTTTGAATTCTTTGCGGATCTGGACGAATATGAGGCGCTCTCCCCGCGCCAGACGGAGATCGCTTACGCCGCGCTCTCCCAAATTGAGGTGGCCGCGGAAGCGCGCTTCGCTGCGTTGACGGTGGAGATCCCTGATCTCAAATCCATCTGCGGCCGCAGTCTGTACGTGGGCGACGACGCGCGCTTTCCGCAGGGTTGCCGCTCCTGTCTGCTGGGCACCGGTTTGAGCGCCGTGCGCAAGACAAATCGCTGCAACGTCGCCTGTAAATTTTGCTATAACTACGGCGAGCTTGACGCGATCCCACCCATCGGAGACGGCCTGTGGGAAATCGGCGGCACAAAGTTTCGCGAGGAAGACGTCGATCTTCTGCTGTCCGTCTATCCCAAACCTACGGGCATCGCCTACGTCTACCTCGAACCTTTCATGGAGATCGAGGCTTATTACGGCATCATACGCAGATTCCACGACGCGGGCGTGCATCAGCATCTCTACACCAACGGTCTGCTCGCCACGGAGGAGAATTTATGCGCTCTGGGCGAGGCGGGATTGGATGAACTACGCTTCAATCTGGGCGCGTCAAATTGCTCGGATCGCGTGATTGAAAGCATCCACATCGCGAAGAAACACATCCCCCAAGTGGGCATCGAAACGCCCATGACGCCGGAATTTCACGAAGCCTTCCTGCGCAAAAAAGATGCGATTCTCGCGACGGGCCTCGATTTCATCAACTGCGCGGAGCTCCACCTGAATCCGAACAACATAGGCAATTATATGGGAGAAAATCTGTACATGTATCGCCAGGGCTACGTATCCCCCATCTGGAGCCGGGAAATCGCCCTCGACTTAATGAAGCGCGCCGCCAAGGAACGTTGGCCCGTCGTCGTGCACGATTGTTCCAACCGTACCAAATTTGCCCGCGACCTCAACCTGCGCGCGAAAGAGGGCGGCTGGTTCGGCGCGAGCAGTTATGGCTGCGAATTCGACGCCATCCCCTACGCCGCTTTCCTGCCGGTATTGCGCGACGAAAGCTTTCCTTTTCTTGAAGAGGAACCATTGCCCCTCGGATACCGACCGGGCGACCTGACGTTTTAACATTCGTGCACACCGGCCGTATCAACCAGCGCGCCTTTTCTTACAGAGAGCGTCAGCCTGGAGGTACTAAAAGATGCGGAGTTGCCCGCCAAATTGAATTCAGCGAGCTACTCCGCGCGAGTTTTGAACACTTTAAACACACCCGCGATTCAGGCGAGTTCTCTCCTCAATTTCACTTGCGGAATGGCGCTTCCATCCCTCGAAATCGCTCATTCCATCAACTGGCCATGCCGCGCCAGATCCGGCTTCGAATCCGCACGATCAATTGCGACGGGGCCTCGACCGCTTCCCTCTGCGGCGAGACGATACCAGTTTGCCGCCTGCGCATAGTCCTGCGTGACGCCCACGCCATTCTCATACATGGTGCCGAGCTTATACTGCGCCTCCGTCTCGCCCTGTTCGGCAGCCAGGCGATACCACTCCGACGCCTGCGCCAGATCCTGTTCCACACCGACGCCATTCTCATACATGGTGCCAAGGGCACGCTGGGCAGGAACATAGCCCTGATCCGCCGCGAGGCGATACCATTCTACCGCCATCGCGGAATCCTGTTCCACGCCACGGCCGTTTTCATATGCCGCGCCGAGGTTATACTGCGCGGGCGCGTAGCTTTGCTCGGCGGCAAGGCGATACCATTCCAACGCCTGCGCGTAATCCTGCGTCACCGCATAGCCGTTCTCATACATGTGTCCAAGATCACACTGCGCGGCTACTTCGCCCTGCTCCGCGGCGCGATTGTACCAGTCCACCGCCTCCGCATAATCCTGCTCCACGCCGAGGCCCTGTTCAAGCATGCAACCGAGGCACCGCTGAGCGGGCGCATAGCCCTGCTCCGCGGCGAGGCGATACCATTGTGCCGCCTGCGCGTCGTCCCGCTCCACACCGAGACCATTGGAATACATGCAGCCGATGTCATACTGTGCAATTGCATGCCCCTGCTCCGCCGCACGGCGATAATATTCCAGCGCCTGCGCGTAATCCTGCTCCACGCCGAGGCCATTTTGGTATAGATAGCCCATATTGCACTGCGCGGCTACGTCTCCCTGTTCCGCAACGAGCTGATACCACTCCAGCGCCACGCCATAGTCCTGTTCTACGCCCAGACCGCTCAAATATATGCAGGCGAGATTGTATTGAGCGTCGATTTCTCCCTGTTCGGCGGCAAGGCGATACCACTCCGCCGCCTGCGCATAGTCCTGTTCCACGCCCCGCCCGGTGTCATAGGCGTAGCCAAGGTTGTACTGTGCGGGGGCATAGCCCTGCTCCGCGGCGAGACGGAACCATTCCGCCGCCTGCGCGTCGTCCCGCTCCACGCCGAGGCCGCCGCTATACGCGCAACCCATGTTGTACTGCGCAATGTCATAGCCTTGCTCCGCGGCAGAACGGTACCAATTCAATGCCTGAGCGGAATCCTGCTCCACGCCTGCGCCGTTCTCGTACATGTAGGCAAGCTTGTATTGCGCGGCAGGTTCGCCATTCTCCGCCGCGAGGCGATACCATTCCAACGCCTGGGCAGAATCCTGCTCCACGCCCATACCGCTCTCATACAGACAGCCCAGATCGTATTGCGCGAGGGCATAACCCTGATCTGCGGCAAGGCGGTACCAATTTGCCGCCTGCGCATAATCCTGCTCCACACCGAGACCATTTTCGTACATATAACCCACGCTGCACAGCGCGGCAGGGTCGCCGTTTTCTGCGGCGAGGCGATACCACTCCAGCGCTTGAGCGCTGTCCTGTTCCACGCCAAGGCCATTGTCATACATATAACCGACATTATACTGCGAGGGTGCGTCCCCCTGTTCAGCGGCTTGGAGGAACCACTGCATCGCCTGCGCATAGTCCTGCGCCACGCCCGTGCCGTTGCTGTACGCACAGCCCAGATTGTATTGCGCGAGAGCGTAACCCTGCTCGGCGGCGCGGGTGTACCACTCTACCGCCTGCGCATAGTCCTGCTCGACGCCAGTGCCATAGTCATACGCGCAGCCCAAACTGAACTGTGCAAGGGCATTCCCCTGTTCAGCGGCGGGACGATAATATTCCACTGCCTTTGCGTAGTCCTGCCCGACTCCGCTGCCGTTTTCATACATCCAACCCATCCAGTACTGCGCCTCGACGTGACCCATATCCGCGGCTTGCGAAATGTACTGCGCCGCCGCCGAGTAATCCTGCGGTACCCCGTCGCCGTCGAAGTAGCGCATACCGCGCGCATAGAGCGACTCCGCATCGGTTCCCGGCATTCCCTCCGCCAATGCGCAACTAAGAAGCAGCATCGCCGCCAAAATACAAATCAGCAATCCTTTCTTCATAATCTTTCCTATGCTCCTTCCGAAAATCGCTCAATATCCGATCTAAAATCAAAGCTCAATGTAATAGTATTGTAATACTTTTTGATTTTGATGTCAATACTAAAACTCCGATTATTGGGGGAGAATTTTGACAATTGTGCAAAAAACGACTGACAATAAGTGGAAAGCCGGTTGAAAGCCGCCGCCGTCCTTTCAGCTCAAGCTTGAAAAAGCGAGCGCAACAGATAAAAACGCCGGTGGTGCATATATCTCGCGACAATGGAGCGTCGATACTTTTGGAACGCTCTGCGATTTCATCGCGCACGATCCACGACATTTCCGGCTTTTATGCCGCGATTTCCTATCTTTTTCCGGGCGCGGAGGGCTTCTTTGAGAATATCCGTATTGCACATATAATTGGAGAAATACTTACCAACCTTCCGCCTCACGACCTGTCATTCTCTGGTATCTCACGCGATACATCCGCCATGCATGTCACAGGCGGATGTACCGTCAAAATACATAACAAATGTGGACGTTTACCTTCACACTCTTCCATCTTCCAAGGCATTCCCACAAGAATATTTCGGGTACAGCGCCTTCGAAACCAATTATCAACCGATTTCAATCATTATTTCCCCGTATCGATCCACTATCGGCATTATGACAGACTTCAGAAGTCAAGGAGGCCGCAAAACGACGGCCTCCCCCTCTCAATTGCACATTTGCTGGCGGAATGCTGCGAATAAAGTCCACTTACTTGCCGCGCTTGCCCGCCGCGCCGATCTTGCTGAAGAGCAGCACGATCAAGTCCAGCACAGCTTCGACAATGAGGGAAATGGCGATGAACATCCACAGGGCCACAGTGGATACAAACGGATTTGACAGGATCACGACCGCGCAGAGGATCGAAACCGCCGCGCTGATCGCGGGCAGAAACCATCTGCGGATCTTCATTCGCAGCGCGTCCACCGTCCACTGCACCTTGTACATGCCCACGAACAGTATGGCCACGCCGTACACGATGGTGAGCAACGGAAAAGTCGCGATGAGCCAGCCAGGGCGCAGAACGCAGAACAACCCCGCCGCCAGCATCGCGAGACCCTTCGCCAGCGATCCCCGAAGCGCAGCCTCCACGGCATTGGTGCGGAAGTATTCGACGATGGAGATCACACCTTCGACGGCGAGCCCGATACCCAGGGCAATGACAATTCCGGAAGTAAAACCGATGGGATTGATGAGCAGCAATATCCCGATCAGAATTTCCAGCGCACTGATCAAAATGACGTTCGCCGTGCTGCGATTCAAGGACTTCATCGTTGACGCTCCCCTTTCAGATAAAATTCAGAATAACCAGTCATCCATATTGACGCGGGAACGCTCAGCACAGGGGCGCAAAGATGCGCAGTATGCCATCCAGCAGCCAGTGCCAAAAACCCTTGTCAATGTTGTCCAGCGTCCGCTCCCGGCACTTGGCCTGCGTGGCCAGGAAGTCCACCTTGAGGTTTGCCAGCAGGGACGCGCGATAGAAGAGCGAATTGTTCTCAAAGTGCAGGAACAGGCTGCGGTAATCGAGATTGACCGTGCCAACCGTGCCGATCGCGTCGTCCACCACGCAGCCCTTGGCGTGCACGAATCCGGGGGTATACTCGTAAATCTTCACCCCCGCCTCCAGCAGCACGCGATAGAAGCTCCGGCTCATGCGGTAGACCAACGCCTTGTCCGGCACGCCGGGCATGATGATGCGCACATCGACGCCCCGGCGGGCGGCGCGAACGAAAGCTCCCAGCAGCGCGTCGCCGGGCATGAGATAGGGCGTGTAGAACCATGCATAATCCCTGGCCTGGCTCAGAAGGTCGATGTACAGCTCGTTGCTCACGGCGTCCTGCTTCAGCGGAGAATCATAGTAGCTCAATACCAGCCCGTCCCACCGCGCGTCCGGTGCTATGGCGTCGCATGGAATCAGATATTCGCCCGGAATGGGATCATCCGCGAATGCGTTCCAGAACAGGGTGAACATGCGCGTATAGTTGCCCACCGCCTCGCCGGTCAGCTTGAAGCCGATGTCCTTCCAGTGGCCGAACTTTACGACGGCATTGATGTACTCATCCGCAAGATTCACGCCGCCGCTGAAGGCCACCCTGTCGTCAATGATGAGCATCTTGCGGTGGTCGCGGCAGTTGAGCGTGCCCTTGATGAATACCAACGGGTTGAACGCCGCGCAGCGGATTCCCTTCTTTCGCAGAGCATCGGCGTTTTCCTGGGAGTAAGTGCCGATGCTGCCGAGATCGTCATACAGCACGCGCACATCCACGCCCTGCGCCGCTTTGCGCGCCATGATCTCCACCATACTGTCCCACATGGTGCCGTTCTCCAAAATAAAATATTCCACAAAGATGAACTTTTCAGCCTTTTCCAGCTCCTCCAGCATGACGGGAAACAACTCGTCCCCCAGCGGATAGTAGACCGCCTCCCGGTTGACGCGCAGGGGGAAGCCCGTCATGGACTGCACCGTGCGGAACGTCTCAGCGGCACGCTTGTCCATCTTGGCGAGTTCCGCGTAAAGGGGCTCCGCGTCTCCTTCATGAATCGGCGGAAGATCAACCTCCGCCAGTTTCTTTCGCAGGGGCTTCATGGTGCGCTGGTTTCCGAAAATAAGGTAGATCAGCGCGCCGGGCAGCGGAAAGGTCAGCACCAGCAGCAGCCAAATGATCTTATACGTCCCCTCGTCCCGCTTGGTGATGATGTACAGCACCAGCAAAAAGGCCATTATGGACAGGGCAAAACTGATCAGGCCCGCCCAAGGCTTCAGCCAGGTAAACAGGACCGCAAGCCACACCAATTGCAGCAGAACCGCCGGAAAGATCGTCAGCACCCGTCGAATAATCTTGTTCATCAAATCACCTCATTTCATGATCACCCTCTACAGTTTATGATACCCCCAGTTGTAGAAAATGTCAATGCGGCGTTTCCAATATTCACAAACAACGATGGAGATCGCAGGTTAGCATCCGCATGTCTTCCGCTATATTCTGCGTCAAGCATCCTCGAAACATAACGAGCGGGGCAAATGCCATTTCCTTTGCATTTTGAGATCGCGTGGATGTAGCAAAATTCGACTCTCCAGAATGGACCTTGTGCGTCAGCCTGTGCATTCAGGTTAAGAGAAGATAAACATCAAAAAGTGCCTATACATAAAGATAACAGATGGAAGAAAATATCTGTACCATCTCTACAAAAAAACCTCTGGATGAAGTTCAAAACATCCAGAGGTCTGTGGTACACCATCAGGGGCTCGAACCCTGGACACCCTGATTAAGAGATACCCACTTCTGCACCAAAAAACGAGTTTCTTCAATAATACACGATTTTGGAGCAAAGCTGTGTGACTTTCCAGGTGTCTGGTTTTCAAGTTGCATTCCCCTGCGTTTTGAAATGCAGAGAAATTTCCTTTTGCAGTGCGGACACACCCTTCCTGCATTGTCATTATATCATAAGTCTTCCTTCTATTTCAACTTATAATTCGTTTCTGACGGATTTTTAATGGACAATTCCTCTTTGATATGGTAAGATACTTTTGGCAAACTTAAAGAATGATCCAGAGTTGAGAGGTAAGACAGTAATGAACAAGAGAGAAATCAATGAAATTCGTCGTCGCCTTGTGCCGGATGGGAACGCCATTGACCACATCTATGGCTGCTATGTAAACGAGAAGAAGGAGATTGTATCTACCTTTTCCAAGTCGTTGCAGCGACTTCCCGAGGACGAAGCGAAGCGTTATCTGTCCATATTCAAGAAGGTGCTATCCGGCCATGAGGGACGGAACCAGTTTGAAATCACGTTCCGCCCAGACCAGGTAGAAACCGAATCGCACCAACTCCTTGTGAAACTAAAGGATGCTTGCATGGTGGAAACGGCAGAAATGCTCTGCCATCGCATCATTGATTCCCTTGAGATCGAAGGAAATTATCTCATTCTGATGATGCACGATAAAGGGAGGACAATCACATGAAAATAATCAATATTGGAATTCTTGCCCATGTAGACGCTGGAAAGACGACCTTGA
>CANQEW010000072.1 GCA_947596085.1 uncultured Clostridia bacterium
TTCCCCTGCCGGAAAATCTCCACCCTTTCCCTTGACAGCCCCCTCCCTCGCTGTTACCTATGATTGACGCCAACAGAACGGAATGTAGAGATAATCTCTGAACCAAGTGGACAGGGAAATGTGCCAGCGCCGCCAGAAGTCCGCCACGGATACCGCCAGGTAGGGCCTGCGGAAGTTCTCCATCAGTTCAAACCCCATGACCTGCGCCGAACCAATGGCAATGTTCGAATAACCCGCGAAATCGCCGTAGATCTGTACGGCGAAGAGGAGTGTCGCGACAATCGACTCTGTCGCTCCATAGTAGGCGGGATAATTGTACACACGATTGACAAATATTGCGGCCCGGTCCGCGATAACGATCTTCTGGAAGAAGCCCCATATCATCATCATCAAACCACGGCGCAGATTGGTAAAGTCAAAATCATGCGGCGTGTCAAACTGTTCCAGCAAGCGGCTTGAGCGCTCGATTGGGCCCGCGACCAGCTGCGGGAAGAAGGACACGAACACGGCATATTTAAAAAAATTGTGCTCCACGCGCACATCACCGCGATACACATCCAGTGTGTAAGAGAGCGCCTGAAAGATATAGAAAGAGATACCCACCGGAAGGAGCACGTCAAACGCCGGTTTGACCGCATGAATACCCATGCCATTTAATAGCGCAATGATGTTGTCGAGCGTAAAGTCAAAGTACTTGAAGAAGAACAGAATGCCCAGATTGATCGTCAGGCAAACGACAACCCAAAGCTTCCCTGCGCTGCGCACTCCCTGCTCTCCCCGAGCGACCGCGCGCTGCTGCGCGCGGCCGATCAGCAAACCGGAAACGAAGGTGATACCCGTAGAAGCAAGCAGCAACAGCGCATACTGCGGATTCCAGCCCATATAGAACACATAGCTGGTCAACAGCAGCCAATACATCCGCAGCTTGCCCGGCATCAGGTAGTACGCAATCGTTACCGTCGGAAAGAACAGTAAAAACTCGATGGAGTTAAATAGCACGCTTCTTTACCTCCCAAGACAATCGCTCCGCATTCATCAACCATCCGCATGTTTGCCACGGCGAATCTGAATGAGCAGAAGCACCACTGCAAGGAGAAGGACCAGCATGCAACCAAGTCCAACTATTAAGAGCAGCATTGGTTCTTGATTCTGCATGATGACATCTGAGAAGGAGTCCTTTTCCACTTTGGATGTTTGATTTACAGTAAACTGATAGGACGTGGCCCGACCGCGCGTATCCACGACCACCGCTTCGCGTTCGAGGGACCATCGATTCTCATCTTTACTGGTGAGCGTGATTAGCGACTGAGTTCCTTCCTCACTCGGGCTACTCACGATTAGAATGCTGCGTCCGTCCGCATAGGGTGACGCAAGCAGCTGATACGTACCGACCGTCATCGCATATTCGCTGCCCAGAACGAGCTTATCATTCGACTCCACCGAGGAGTAGTCCGAACTGTATTGGAAGAACAGTGAATCATTGAATTCCCGCAGGAACAGATTGTTCTTCGGCGTACCGACGATCACCAAATTGCGATCGTACATATCGCTGTTAAATTCGGAGGCCCGTACCGCCCTGAACTCGCCATAGGGATCGCATCCAGCGCCCAATACGCTCATGACGCGTCCAGCCAGCAGCAATTCGGAATCTGTTGGATCATCCGACATAATCAGCAGCAGATCGCTGAGCAGGCCGTTGTGCTGGAAAGGCGCGGGCATTTGATCCAGATCCAGCATGCCGCTTTCACCTTGCGGAAGGTAAAAAGAGGAGTCCTCCGCCACATACGCCCATGGCATGTTGAGCTGCCGCGGCGTGCAGTCCAGATCCTTAATTTCCAAATCGAAGGCGATGACCATTGTGTTATCAATCTGACCGGCTGCGTCCGCCGGAACGGCGAAGCTCACCGTCTCGCCCGCAGCGCCTTCCTTGGTGAGTTTGCGGCTGTAAAGCGGTATGCTGCTGCCCCAATACACCGTCATGACCGAACGATCGAAATCGAGATTCTCACTATACCGAATGTTCAGATTGAAGCGGCCGTTGCTGGGGAGGGCATAGTCCTCGTCCAACGGCAGGTGCAGCAGCTGCTCCCGATGGGAAGGGGCCGGAAAAGCTGAGGCCGTTACCGACGATGTCCTTGAGTGTATAGTTCCCTTCCAAAGCCAGGCCATTGCTGCGACGGGCGTCGATATAGCTTTGCGATTCACCAATACTGATATGAATGCTCGAATTTTCCGTCTGCTCCACGCGAGAAGCATCGGCCAAATAGCGCGCAGCCTCGAGCAAAGCTTCTCCCTGTTCGGAAATTACGAGCAGAAGCTCTCTGCCATTATCCTGGTGCACCCTGCGCACGATCGCGCCGGTAGGCGGTACTTCCTCGTCAAGCAGCTCGAGCAGCTCCGTCGACGTGTTTTCTGCCAAGCCGAAGTAGATGACATTCGCCCTGTCCGTATCGCCAATCCGAGAAAAATCAATGTTGTTTTCAAGTGCAACGCTGCCGCCGAAATCGGCCATCAGCGTCAGCGCCGCCGTCAGTTCCGCGTCATCTGCCGCGTTGGACACAGTCACAGCGCAATTCTCGCCCGTTTCGTCCGTCAGCGAAAGGAAGGGGAACGGGAACAGCGACAAATCAGTTGTATCATCCACAAGATCATAAGCCACGCGCAGGCAAGATACATCGCTAATGTTAACCCAGTTCGCGCCGTTATAATCATCGGTGCAACCTTCCTCGTCCGACAGGCGGTTATACGCGGAAATCTCCAGCAGATTATAGCCGGTTCGGAGTAAATCACCTGGAATTTCCAAATATAGCACTGTTTCCGTCTGATCACCGTTCGCTCGAACCATGTCAGAAGCGAAGGGGATCCCGTTCATATAGAACGTCAGCGAAGAATTTTCCGAGTAAACCAAACTGGAAGCCGTGTAATTCAGGCGCAGCACTGCCGATGTAGGTATGGTATAATCGGGCATATTTGCATAGATGCTGACCAAATTGAATATGCCGCGCATTGTTTGAGTATTAAAGTGGAAATCCGCATACAATTCACCGTTGGTCTCAATTGCCTTGAAGTCTTCCTCCATATTGGCGTTCTGTTTTTCGATTTCCGCTTGCACGCGCAAATCCTGCGTCCCCAGCGGCATTTCATTCTCGTCTTCCTCCTCCGGATCGGATGTGGCGGAAGGGTCCTCCGTAGCTGCGGCGGGCGTTGCACTCGGCGCAGGGGTAGAGGATGCCGTTGGCGTGGAAGTGGCGGCCGCGGTCGGGGTCACCGTCTCCGCAGGGAGGGCACCCTCAGCCTTTGCCGACACAGCGGACGCATCAGCGGCAGAATCCGGAGCCGTCGTGGCCCGTGCGGTCGCGGTAGGACTGGCGGTTTCGGATGCAGCGGAATTCGATGCTGAGGTAGCCGCCAACCGCTCCGCTGGCGACACAGTAGACTGTTCCTCTGTGGGGCGCACAACTGGAACCGCCGTCATCCGCGGCGTCGGAGCCGAAGTGGGGTTCGGACTCACCGTCACCGTTGGGCTCGCGCTGGGCATCTGAACCGTTTGATTTGTCCCACCAACTGATGGTCTCACACTCGCACCCGGCCTTGCGGTCGAGGCAATGTTGGGCCTTCCCGGAAACGCCATGGATGGCTTCCGGGAAATTCCGACAGAGCTTTGGCTCTGTTTGGACGATGTCTGCGGCAGGTTGGCCCTCACCGCGCTCACACTGCGCTCGGCCGGCTTTCCCGCAGCCGATTCCGCCAATGCGCTTCCGAAGCCGATGGCCTTGACATTGCCCGGTCCAAGCGTCGAAAGGACGCAAATCAAGCATGCCATCGTCAAGCACACCACCGAGCGAACCCATTTCATCATTGCTAGCTTGTTCACTGTCTCTTCACCTTAATCCGCAGAACGTTCGGTCTTATACCACGTGATCGTCTTCTTGGTCAGAGCTTGCTTTATCGATAAATAGATCGCCTTGAGCACCACGGCAACCCACAATTTGGAATATGAAAACAGCATCAGCAGCACCAGGAAAGCGGACTGCGCGCTGAATTCATTTTTCTCCGTAGAGAGCGTCAGCATCACTGAACACACGAACAAAATACAGTTCAATACCCACACCATTGTGGACAAACCGCCCAATGATACGTGCGTATAGCCAAGCACCCCCAACACAAACAACGAATCCGAGCAAACCAGCGCTGTGAGCATGAATATGTAGACCAGCGTGTAATATAAAACGTCCAGTCGCATTTTCCCGCCATATGGGTCAAATATGTACTTGAAGTTATTCACCAGTACATAGACATTCCCCATTGACCAGCGCGTGCGTTGTTTGAACCAGATGTCCAGACGGAAGGGTTCCTGTTCCCACGTAACCGCCTGGGGTTGAAGCTTGATGCGATACCCCATGCGATAGATGCGGAAGCTGATCTCCGTATCCTCCGACAGCGCCTTTGGATCCCATCCGCCGATCTCCTCGACAATGCTGCGGCGAATGACGAAATTCGTGCCGGGTATGGTACACAGGCCAAAGTAGAACCAACGACCCGCCTGATTCATACACTGATGCGCAAGCGTCTCGATATTGACAAAGCGCGTCAACAGAGAAGCGTTCCGATTGCGCGTGCGGAATTTCCCGATCACGGCGGCGAGCGAATCATCCGCCATGAGATTCTCTACCAGCAGCCGCAATGCGGTGGTTTCCGGCGTATTGTCCGCGTCATAGATGGCGAACACCTCGCCCCGTGCGACTGAATAGCCAATGTTTAGCGCGTTGCTTTTCCCCTGACCTCCGACAATGTTATTCGTATTGACCACAATCAAATAGCGGTCCGAATGCAACTCTTGCAATTCTTTGAGCACCCTTGCCGTATCGTCGGAGGAATTGTCATTGATGACGATAACTTCGTACCGGTCTTGCGGATAATCGAAACGCAATAGCGCTTCCACCGTGCGCTTCACCACAGCTTGTTCGTTGTGCGCCGGAACCATCACGCTGACAAAGGGATATTCATCTAACTCGACATGCGGATCAGTGTTTGCCATTTTATAGTAATAAATCGCACCGCCCACCGCCAGAAAGATATTGATTCCCAACAGCGTCCAAATGGAAATCATAGCGAAGAGGGACAGATAATCTGCCAGTGTCATTGTCTGCTCACCTCCTCATTTTTTCTCTTGCGCCGCCTCGAGCGCCTGCCCAACAGAAGTTCGCGACGTATCTGTCGTCGAAACAATATAATCATGCCCAGGAAGATAATGCTCGCTCCAATGACAAAGATCATCAAATAGCGGTTGCTCGTCTCGATCTGTTCCTTTAGGTACTGACTAATTCCCCGGTCAAAGGTATAGTTCGGATCGTACTCAAATGGAACATAGGCCAAACTCACGTTTTCGCCGTTTACCTGAAGCAAGCCATCGGAGTTATTTACTGCGTAATCTCCGCAGTAAACACGGTTTTCCGTCTCATTCAAATTCTTGAGCACGCGCTTGGATGCCTTAATGCGTTGAACCTGCGTGCGTAGATCCTCCACATCCATCTGCGCGTCATAGTATATTGCCTGAGCATAGCTCGAAGAAAACGCCTGTTGCTGTTCCCATGCCGGGGCGATAATCTGATGGCCGTCCCTGTAGGCAACATTCTCGGTCATCGCAGGACCCTGCAGTATTTCATCCGTTTCAAATAGAAATACTGTAAGGAATCCCCGCAACGCTTCCAGTCCGTTTTCACATTGAAGCCATGTCTTCGGCGCCTCAATGGCCATTGGATAGACACCATACATTGCGTAGGCCTCATACGCGAGTGCAATGTGGCGCGTTAGCTCCTCCGCTTCTACTTGCTCAATCGAAACAAACGGCACCCGCAGGATGATACCCACTCCCTTGCTTTGCACATACCGCAGATATTCGCAGAAGCGCTTCATGGAAGGATATTCACCGTTGCTGAATATCGGCGTTACCGCCAAAATATATGGGACTCCCTCTGCTTCGAGTATTTCGGTGCGTTCCATCATCTTCTCCAAATCGAGGAAAGGAAAGACGTTGTCGATCACCAAATACTGTCCATAGGCCGTCGGCGCGTTCTTATAGGGCCACTGCCACAGTTGAAGGCAGCTCGCCAACAGTGCACTGAGCAAAGGCTGCTCGTCGGTATAATAGGCAAAGTGAGTGATGTTCCCGGAAGTTTGACATAACGGATAGACATCATTATTGACATATACCTGTCCGCCGAGCGCTTTGCTCTGATCATCCTCCTGAAGCATCCAGATTCCCTCAACATTGAGCAGAATATTGCTCATTTCACCGCTCTCTGTCGCACAACGCACCACTACATCGCCGCTTCGCCAGACCGCCCGGTTTGTTATCTGCGCAAGACCGCCGCCTCCGATCAGAAACACCGGCACATCCGAGCCTCTGAGCAACTCAACAAATTCACTCGGCAATCTCTGTTTCTCTCCAATGCAAACCATAGCGGCATCGAAGTCATCATCCCACAGTGCCGCATCCAAACGTCCACATAGCTGCACTGCCAAGAGGAGTAAATCATGAATTCCCTAAGCGTATCGAGCGTTTGCGCCACTTCCGGCATCTGCGCATCATAAAATACCACATAGCGCTTCACGCCTGATCCTTCCTCTTCCGCCCCTTCCGCCAACGACGCGCACACCGTTGGCATCAACAGAAGCAGTAGCAGCACCAACGCCGCCATACGCTTATACATCGTATACCAGCTCGCTCTCCACAGCGCTCTTGAAGGCCATCATGTCTCCACCGAAGCGTTCCTCGTCGTATTCCTTGCAGGCAAAGCGGACATCCAATTTGGTGCCGCGATCGAGTATGCCCTCAAAGGCATTGTCGCGTTGAATCGCACTCTTCAGGCGGTTGCGCACGAATTGACTACCCGCTTGGTCGGCCGTAAGGATGATGGCGAGCGTCCCATGCTCGTCAATACAGTAGGCCTTATCCTCCACGCGAACGCCGTCCGCGACGATATTGGCCATGATCTGTCGCAGCTCCTGATACTGGCGTCGTGGGAGCATGTTGCGCAATTCCGCCTCATACCGCATCTGCACGATCATCAGCGAAATGGGCAAATGGTTGCGTTGTCCATATTTGACGAGACTGCGCAGGTCGCGATAGAGAGCCCTCTGATTATAGAGCCCTGTCACCCCATCGACCAAAACCAACTCTTCAACTTGGCGCCGGAGCATACTGTTCTCACTGTCAATGCTCGCGATGCCGCGCTGAAACAGCCAACAGGAAGCCGCGCCGATGAGTGGCATCGGGGCCATCAGGTAATCCGTTGCACGGATCATTTGGCCCATCGCATAGAAGGCATAGAGCTTATAGCTCACCCACACGCACGTCAGCATGCTGGACACCACGGAGCACAGCGACATGCGCCCTGAAAAGCCCACCAATACAACCGCGTCCATGACAAAGATCATCACCAGATACCCCAGATGCGCATCGCTCGGCGCCATAGACATCATCAGTACCTGGGCGAATGCCCAAAGAAGCAGGAGCGTAATTCCCGCGTCGCGAATGACAGTCGCTTGCAGATTCTTCATGCTTACCCTTTCTCATCACTGATTATTTTCGTCCGATGGAGTATCTCTGTCAGGAAAGTCAACACCAACACGTCAATGCCGACGCCCATCAAAAATCCCTCACGGATTAGTTCACTATCGCCCGACATAACCAATACCGTACCAAGTTCCACCGCGGGAAACACCCATACAACCAGCATCAAGCTTCGATTGAGTGCTACCCAGCCTTCATTTGCGCCACTTTTTTTTCGGCGAAGCAACACAACAATCATCAATATAATAAAGACCGAGCCGACCGTCTTAGGTGCCACCTGTTCCTTGAAAGTCGACCACAGCGCCGGAAAAGGAGATTTTGCCCTCGCCGGCAATCCAACGCTCTTCTCAAAGTTGCCACTGTAACTGGGGCGACTGGAAAAAGCGTTATGTACGCCGACATCGAACAGTCCCCACATGGCCGTAGGATGGGACAGATAATAAACTGCCACGTCCTTCGTGGTATATCGATCAAAGAAGCCATCCTCCAATGCCGGAATATCCATTTCGGCAATCGGAAAGGATTGATCTGAATAGGTATCCGTCAGTATGGAGAATCGAGGCTCAATACCAAAATTAGCCAGCGCCTTTTCTGGATTCGAAGCCTCAAACAGCACGCCACGGGTCATTTGATCATACTTCTGATATATCGTTTGTGTGTTCAACATGTTCATGGTCATCACCACGCTGAGAACACTCAGCGAAACGGCCATCAGCGCGTGAACGATCTTAATGGGCGCATCCAGCTTTAAGCCCATCATCCGCCAATAAATCAGCGAGAACACCAACCCAGCAAGCGCCGCATAGCGGTTGAGAGCCATGAGCAAACAAACCTGCACAAACAGCGCTAAGGATCCGAGGCCACCGCCACCCTTTCTGGCAAGTGCTGTCACGGCGTCCACGATCCCTATGAAGAGAATCCACTCCAAAGGCTGCGTATACAATGATGCCAGACGCGTCACGATGGAAGTATCTCCCAAAACCAACACACATACTACCGAAATCGCAACGCCTTCTGAGTAGATTGATATGCGCGAGAGCAGCGATTCAACCAGCAGGAACGACACCAGCAAGTAAGCCAGCGTATAAAGCACTGCGAGCGAACGCATATCAAAGATCGCATCCCGCGTCATCAGCATGTCCAGAGATATTGCAAGGCGTACCACTGCGCGAAGCGGCCACGGCGTCGTATCCGGAGGATTCACTTGAGTGGAAATCCCATAAGTGCGAACATAGTAATTAAAATACCGATCGCGCTCATTGGTTTTCAGCTCAACCAGTCCAACATCCTGCAGTACCGTGTCATAGCTTCCGTCATTAGACATGCCCAGATAAGGCGGGATAAACAGCTGTAGAATCACACTGATCGCTAGTGCCGCAGTAGCCACGATCGCCAGACGTTTCGGCCGGTAGCGCTTGCGCATGCTGTTGTCAAAGCGGCGCACCTTCCCAAAAACCTTCTGAAACCCAAGCCGTACTACACCAATCAACGACAGAATTTTCTGCATCACCGCTGTCGCCCCTTACGCACGAACACCGTGCACGTTCCACTCCTGCCATGCCAGCAACGTCTCGACCAAATCGAAGGCATAATGGTGCGGATCTTCTATCAGTCCCAAATCACCGACGTATGGCGGCGTGAAACAGCGCAATTCCTCTATGCGGGCCAGCGCCGCCTGCGCCAGATCTTCGCGGCCACAGATAAGCGCCGTTTGCGCGATCAACGCATAGGAGGCCGTGGATTCATAGGTATACCCTTTCGCTGGAGTGCCATCTGGAGTATAAGAGGCATAAACAGCTCCCGCAGCCATCTGCGCCTGCAGCCAATCCAGCGCTGCTGAACAGTCCATTCCAGCCTTCGCCGCGTGATACAAGGTCACGAGCGCCTCGTTCATCTGAAGGCGATCCCCCTCATACTTTCCGCTCCGCGCGTTATAGCGAGGATAGAACAGGGGGAATTCCTCGGATATCACTCCGTCCTTGAGAATCTCCCTTGCCTTCTCTGCGGCAACGGTCCACTTTGCGCTGTTTTCCGCCAATTCCTCCATGGTATCCACATCGAGATAGCATAGCGTTACGGCATCCCCCGGCTTGCCCGTATCCAAATTGGTATAGTCGCGCATGATTCCATTCCGCAGGGTATTGCGAAACAGCGCGCTCTCACGGTAGGAAAGCTCCTGGGAATATCCGCCCCATTTTTCATCAGCCAGCATCAGCGCTTCTACAATGCGAAGGTCGTCCAGTGAGGCGTTGACGTCCCCACGCTCACCATCGGCAATCTTCCAAGCTGTCAAACCGCTCACGGTCATCGAATTGCGAACGTATCCATACACCTTGTCAAACAGCGCCTGATCGCCCTCCCGTGCGGCGTAGATCATCATCAGCCCCTGCGTTTCAGAGAGGATATCGCTTCCCCGCACGACTTCGCCGCCGTTAATATCGTAAGCAGATGGAATCGCGCCGTCATCGCTCATCAACATTTCCGTCAAGAAACGCTCGCTCTGCTTCTGTGCTCCGCTCACCACAAGCTCCAGCATCGCTTCAAATTCGTCCGCGTCGGGCATATGCGTTGTGACGGCAGCGACCCTGCCTTCGCGATCCAGCAGAACGATGGAAGGAACCGCTCCCGGATGAATCTGATCATAGACCGCACAACCCACGTCCATCAACGTCTCTTCTTCGATATTCATCTCCTGCAGGCACTTTTGCGCGCTCTCCCAGTTCTCTCCCCACCGCCCTTCGCGGCAAACGAGATGAGCCACAACGCCCTCCTTGCGCGCCGCGGCAAACGCCTGCTCCAGTTCATTCTGCAGGTAATCCTTACAATCGGAACACCAGCTCGACCAGAACAGCAGCAACACCGGCTCTCCCCGGTGGTCCTCCAGCGAAACACTCTCGCCGTTTGAACGCTCCAGTTTCCCCTCGCAAAGTTTCAACAGCTCAACTTTTCCCTGTGCTTCCTCCTCAGGCGCAGTCACAGTTTCGGCCGGTTCCCGTGAGGGCATCTCCGATATTGGAGCGTCGCCCTGGAAATAGGAGATAATCAGGGCAATCAGTACCACCGCGACAACCGCGCACAACACAATAAACACGCGAATCATCCGGTCCAATGTCTTCTTATGGATACTAACCCACCACCTTTCCAATGCGCCATCCGCAAAAAGTTCGGAAACTATTTAGTAATAAATTAAATTTATATTTTATTTTCAAGACGTTTTCATGTCTTATATAGCCATTATGTGTTGTATATAACCCAATGTCAACTCCAAATCGAGGAATTTTAGAAACATTATCGATTTGTTCCTCTCATAAACATCATCGACGCGTTTGTGGATACATAGATTCGTCATATTTATCCCCCGCTTTCTTGAGCGCTTCAATCGCACAAAAACAATCCCCCACTTTCAGAATCGAATTTACTCTATCATCGGCCCGCACATATGTCAAGGGTCCTGACGTGAAAAGCAGCATTTGCGACGTAAAAGGTCTGGCGTTCTACTCCGAATAATTCCATCTTACTTTTTTGGCTTTTCAATATGTTTCGCTCACGCCAGTTCCATGCGGATTCTCCGTCTGCTTCTGTGAATTCGCAGCTTTCACAAAAAACAGCCCTATGCGCGTTTTTACGCGCGTTCCGAGGCTTTGTAAAAATATATATAATATAAATAGGTACGGTAAGTATATGGGGAGGGGATTCACTATGAAACGAGAGAGCTTCGGTTCTCGCCTGGGATTCATTCTGGTGAGCGCGGGGTGCGCCATTGGCATTGGAAATGTCTGGCGCTTTCCGTTCGTGACGGGACAGAACGGCGGCGGCGTATTCGTGCTGTTCTATCTGGTGTTTCTGCTGCTGATGGGCGTACCGGTACTGACGATGGAGCTGGCCGTGGGCCGCGCGGGCCGCGCCAGCGCGCTTCGCGCCTACCAGGCATTGGAACCTGCCGGAAGCAAGTGGCACGTGCACGGTGTATTCTGCATGATCGGCAACTACTTGCTGATGATGTTCTATACCGTGGTGTCCGGCTGGATGCTGGGCTACTTCTGCAAATTCCTGATGGGCGAATTCAACGGTTTGCCCGCCGAAGCGGTGGGCGGCGTGTTCGACGCGCTGTTGGCCGATCCCGCCGAGATGGCGCTCTGGATGGCTGTCACGGTGCTGGCCGGCTTCCTGGTGGTGAGTCTCGGCCTGCAGAACGGCCTCGAACGCATCCCAAGGTGATGATGAGCGCGCTGCTCGTGCTGATCGTGGTGCTCGCGGCGCATTCCATACTGCTGCCCGGCGGCGGCGAGGGGCTGAAGTTCTATTTGGTGCCCGATCTCGGCCGCGCGATGGAGCGGAGATTGGGCACCGTCATCGTGGAGGCGATGAATCAGGCCTTCTTCACGCTGAGCATCGGCATCGCCTCCATGGAGATCTTCGGCAGCTACATGTCCCGGGAACACACGCTGGGCGGCGAATCCGTGCGCATCTGCGCCCTGAACACGTTTGTCGCGATCTGCAGCGGCCTGATCATTTTCCCCGCCTGCTTCTCCTACGGCGTGGAGCCGAACGCGGGGCCTTCGCTGATCTTCATTACACTGCCCAAGGTGTTCGCGAACATGCCCGGCGGGCGGATCTGGGACACGCTGTTCTTCCTACAAATTACGTTCTGGAAGGTCCACTTGCACGGAGTTTTAAGGCCACCGTGACGGCGAAATAAGGCCACCGTCAC
>CANQEW010000073.1 GCA_947596085.1 uncultured Clostridia bacterium
GCTGTGCGGCCGGCGGGATTGACAGGCGAGGGATTGATGCTGCCATCGTATCGCTTCAACCAGAAGTAGATGTACGACTTGCTCTTGTTGTATTTGCGACTGGCACGTGCGACGCCAAATCTCTGTGCGTACTTCATCAGGGATTGCCGGAAGCGCATATTTTGTGTTATACTGGTCATGAGGGTCTGGACTCCTTCCGTTCGTTTTGTTTCACAACTTCAACTATAACAGATGTGTCCAGTCCCTCTTTTCCTTCCCCTCCTTTCCAATATGTATTGTAATCCTATATAGAGCCGCGGCGAACGGAATTTTATTCCGCAGACAGGATTTAACAATTTCTTAGACTTCGCTTGCATTCGAAGGACGCTTGTGCTATGATTATCTTAGCCTTATCTGGTAAATAATAGGCGAAGTCGCGAAGGGAGTGACCCACTACGAAAGAGAATAAGAGACTCTATGTGGTTGTGCCCTGCTATAAAGAGGAGGCCGTGCTGCCGGAAACCTCGAAACGGTTGAAGGAGAAGCTGCACGCGCTGATGGAGGCGGGCAAGATTTCCGCAGATAGCCGCGTGCTGTTTGTGAACGATGGTTCGTCGGATCGCACTTGGGAGATCATCGCCAGTTTGCACGAGGAGGATAAGATATTCTCCGGCGTGAATCTGTCCCGCAACCGAGGACATCAGAACGCGCTGCTGGCGGGCCTGACCACCGCCGCGACGCGCGCCGACATGATCATTTCCATGGACGCCGATTTGCAGGACGACGTGAATGCCATCGACGGCATGATCGACGCCTACCACGAGGGGTACGACGTGGTCTACGGTGTGCGCTCCGCGCGCAAGACCGACACCGCCTTCAAGCGCATGACGGCCGAAGGCTTCTACAAACTCATGCGCGCCATGGGCGTGGACATCGTGTTCAACCATGCGGACTACCGGCTGATGAGCCGCCGCGCCGTGGAGGGGTTGCTGGAATTCGGCGAGGTGAATATCTTTTTGCGGGGCATCGTGCCGCAGATCGGCTATCCATCGACCACGGTGGAATATGAGCGTGCGAAGCGCTTCGCGGGGGAGAGCAAATATCCCTTCAAGAAGATGCTGGGGTTCGCGCTGGACGGCATCACATCGTTCAGCGTCAAGCCGTTGCGGCTGATCGTGTTCCTGGGCGCGATCGTGTTTCTTCTGAGCCTGCTGATGCTGGTGTGGTCGCTGATTGAGCGCATCATGGGCACCGTCGTCAGCGGTTGGACTTCGCTGATGTTCTCCGTCTGGATGCTCGGCGGCCTGCAGCTGCTGTCGCTGGGCGTGCTCGGCGAGTATGTGGGCAAGATCTATTCGGAAGTGAAACATCGCCCGCGCTTCATCATTGAGCGCGTGTTGGACGAGGATCCCAATTGAATGGAAATGAGGAATGATGAACATGGAACGCAAGAACGCATGGAAGTCCTATACCGAAGCCGATCTCGCCAAGCTTGAAGCGTTCAGCGCCGCGTACCGCGCCTTCTTGGACGCGGGCAAGACCGAACGGGAGTGCGTGGCGGAGAGCGTGCGCATCGCGAAGGAGAAGGGTTTTGCCGATATGAGCGCCGTGACGTCCGTCAAACCCGGCGACCGCTTGTATCTGAACTGGATGAATAAGTCGATCATGCTGTTTGTGGTGGGCAGCGAGCCGCTGGAGACCGGCATGAACATTCTGGGCGCGCACATCGACTCTCCGCGCATCGACGTCAAGCAGAATCCGCTTTACGAAGATACTGACTTGGCGTACCTCGATACCCATTACTATGGCGGAATCAAGAAGTATCAGTGGGTCGCGCGGCCGCTGGCGCTGCACGGCGTGGTGGCGAAGAAGGACGGCTCCGTGGTGCCGGTGACCATCGGCGAGGCGGACGGCGATCCGGTGTTCTGCATTTCTGACTTGCTGCCCCACCTGGCGCAGGAGCAGATGAAGAAGGACGCTGCAAAGGTGGTCGAGGGCGAGGCGCTCGATCTCATCATCGGCGGCCGGCCGCTTGCGGACGAGGAGAAGGACGCCGTGAAGGCGGGCGTGCTGAAGCTGCTGCAGGAGAAGGGCATCGAGGAGGAGGATTTCATCTCCGCCGAGCTGGAGATCGTGCCCGCGGGCAAGGCCAGGGACATGGGCCTCGACCGCAGCATGATTTTGGCTTACGGCCACGACGACCGCGTGTGCGCCTATCCGTCCATGCGCGCGGTGATCGACTTTGAGGGAACGCCGGAGCGCACGCTCTGCGCGGTGCTCACCGACAAGGAGGAGATCGGCTCCGTGGGCGCGACGGGCATGGATTCCATGTTCTTCGAGAACGCCGTCGCCGAGCTTTGCGCGCTCCGGGGCGAGGAAGGCGAGCTTGCGCTGCGCCGCTGCCTGCGCAACAGCCGCATGCTTTCCAGCGACGTGTCCGCGGGCTTCGATCCGCTCTATGCCTCGGCGTTTGAAAAGAAGAATTCCGCCTATCTGGGTCGTGGCCTGTGCTTCAACAAGTACACCGGCGCCCGGGGCAAGTCCGGCTCCAGCGACGCGAACGCCGAGTACGTGGCGGAGATTCGCCGCGTGATGGATGAGGCGAACGTTGCCTATCAGTTCTCCGAGCTGGGCAGGGTGGACTTGGGCGGCGGCGGAACCATCGCCTTCTGCTGCGCCAAGTATGGCATGAACGTGATCGACGCCGGCGTGGCGGTGCTTTCGATGCACGCTCCTTTTGAAATCATCAGCAAGGCCGACCTCTACGAAGCGTACAAGGGATATTGCGCGTTTTTGAAGTAAGCCGCGAAAGCACAGTGAATCATCCGGTTCTTTTACGAGGACCGGATGAAATTTTTTGAATCAAAATGAAAGTTAACCTTAAGATTTGGTGTGGAAAGCCGCCGTCCCTTGCCAAATTTACGCACCATGTGTTACAATACAGGACGTTGTATTCCATGATTTCGGGCGGCGGACAGATCGGTTCCGCGGAGGAGGAAATCCCTTGGCGAAGAAGAAGAATCGGGTGCTGATCGTTGAAATATTGTTTACCGCCGCGCTGGTGGCGTTTATCGTATTTTCCTTCTTTACGTTCGTGCGCGACAACAATCGCCGCGTCGTGGAACAGAACAACAGTTTCATTGAATCCGCCGCCGAGCAGACCACCGCGCGCATCAATGATCTCATCGACTTGAGCCAGCGCAACGTGCGGATGATGGCCGGGCTCTACAGCTCCACGATGTCCGAGCCCGTAATCACTCCCGAGCTGCTGCAGGACATGATTTCGCGTTCGACGTTCGACTATGTGGAGTTTATCTCCAAGGACGGTATGGATCTGACCGCGGACGGGCGCACCGCCGACCTTTCGGATCGGGAATATTTCCAGAGCGGCATGCGGGGCGAGAGCGGCAAGTGCGTCATCTATCATTCCCGCATCACGGATGAGACGCTTCTGATTTTCTATTCGCCGTTTTATTACCAGAATGAGATCATCGGCGTGCTCAGCGGCATCATGCGCGGGGATACGGTGTACGAGATTCTGTCCAGCAATTACTTTGGCCTCGAGGCCAGCACCTATCTTCTCGAGCGCAACGGCAACGTCATCTTCTCCGTGGGCGATCAATCGGAGCCGGAGAACCTGCTGGATCGCTTGAAGGAACGTGGGCAGCTGACCGCAGAGGATCAGCGGAAGGTGGAGAGCGCCCTTGCCGCCGGCGAATCCATCAGCTTTAACTACCGGGGCAGCAACGGCGCGGGCAGCGCCTATGTGACGGCGTTGAAGGACGGTGAATGGATGCTCCTGCAGAGCTTCCCTTCCGCGCTGACCAGGAGCATGACCGAGAGCGCGAATTCCGCGGGCATTCGGCTGGAGATCAAACTGGCCGCAGCGTTTTTGTTCTACATCTTCTTCCTGCTGCTCAAAAATCGCGCGCAGAAGAGCCGTCTGGAGGACGAGAATCGGGAGATGTCTCGAATCGTGGACGCGGTTCCCGAACTGTTCACCCGATTTGCGCTGGTGGATTTTGAGAGCGATACCTACGAATATCTGAAGGACAGGAACAGCGCCGCCCCCAGCAAGGGAACCTACTCCGAACTGGTGCGGTTCCTGGATTCTCGCTACCTTGGTGATTCCGAGAGCGGCGAAAAGATGAGCACCGTGATCAGCCGGGAGTACGTGCAGAAGCGCCTGACCGAGGACGTGCCCTATCTGCAGTTTGAATATCAAATTGACCTGTCCGGCAAGCGCTGGGAGAACATCTCCGTGCTGTGCCTGCGGCGCGAGAATGGCGTTCCCGTGCATGTGCTGTACGCCATTCAGGATGTGACGGTGCTGAAGGAGCGCGAGGCGAGAATCCGGCTCGCCCTCAAGAGCGCGTCGGAAACCGCCGAGGCCGCCAACCGCGCCAAGTCCGACTTCCTGGCCCGAATGTCGCACGACATCCGCACGCCGATGAACGCCATCATGGGCATGACCACCGTGGCGGCGATGCACATGGACGATCGGGAGCGTCTGACGGATTGTTTGAGCAAGATCGTCATCTCAAGCCGCCACCTGTTGGCGCTGATCAACGACGTACTGGATATGTCCAAGATCGAGAGCGGCAAGGTGACGCTCAATGAGGAGCCCTTCGGCATGGCGGACATGGTGGAGAGCATCGTGACCATCATCCGCGCCCAGGTGAATGCCAAACATCAGAACCTGAAGGTGCATATTTCGGACATCGCGCACGAAAAGGTGATCGGCGATACGCTGCGGCTGCGGCAGGTGTTTGTGAACATCCTGGGCAACGCCGTGAAGTTTACGCCCGAAGGCGGCACGATCATCTTCTCGATCCGCGAATGCGCTTCGCTGGTCCACGGGCGCGCCAACTATGAATTCGTCTGCGAGGATACGGGCATCGGCATGGACAAGGAGTTCCTCAAGACGATCTTTGATCCGTTCACGCGCTCCCAGAACTCCATGAGCCAGAACATCGAGGGCACGGGCCTGGGCATGTCCATCACCCGCAACATCGTGCGCATGATGGACGGCGACATTCGCGTGGAGAGCGAGCTGGGCAAGGGCTCCACGTTTACGGTGCAGGTGCACCTGAAGCTGCAGGAGCAGGAGAGCGAAGACGTGAACGACCTTCGGGATCTGCGGGTGCTGGTGGCCGACGACGATGAGAGCTCCTGCGTGAGCACCTGCGAAATCCTGGATGGCATCGGCATGCGCGCCGAATACGTGATGAGCGGCGACGCGGCCATCGAGCGCTGCGTGGCGGCCCACGATACGGCCGACAATTATTCCGTGGTAATTCTGGACTGGAAGATGCCGGGCAAGGACGGCTTGGAGACCGCGCGCGAGCTGCGCCAGAAGATCGGCGATGAGCTGCCCATCATCATCCTCTCCGCCTACGATTGGTCGGACATCGAGGTCGAGGCCAAGGAGGCGGGCATTCAGACGTTCATCGAGAAACCGCTGTTCCGCTCGCGGTTGGTGTACGCGCTCAAGTCGGTACTGACGCAGGAGGACAAGCAGAAAAAGATCGCGCCCACGGAGCTTGAACAGGCGAATTACAGCGGAAAGCGCGTGCTGCTGGTGGAAGACAATGAATTGAATCGCGAAATCGCGCAGGAGCTTTTGAGCTTCATCGGCGTGCAGGTGGAACAGGCGGAGGATGGCAGCCAGGCCGTCAGGATGGTGGAACAGAGCGCGCCCGGATACTACGATCTGATCTTCATGGACATCCAGATGCCCGTGATGAACGGCTACGAGGCGTCGCGGCGCATCCACGCCCTGGAGCGCGAGGACGTCAAAGAGATACCGATCATCGCGATGACGGCCAACGCCTTCGCGGACGATATCCGCGAGGCCCAGGAGGCGGGGATGAACGACCACGTGGCGAAGCCCGTGGAGGTCGCCAAGCTCTTGGAAATCCTGGATAAGTGGCTGTGACAACGAGGCATAAAAGGAGCGCCCCGGTTCGATTGAACCGGGGCGCCGCTCTGTATCAGCGGTATTCTTCTTTGATTTCCACGCGCCCGAAGCGAAAGGAAATCGCGCTCTCGGGACAGGTGCTCATGCACTTTCCGCAGCGGATGCACTCGGCGGAGTTGACCTTTCGCGGGAGCGCTACCTCCATGGGGCAGCTGCGCGCACAGCGTCCGCAGGATGTGCAGCGATCCTCGTCGCATTGCAGCTGGGAGAGGCTAAATCGGTTGAACAGCGCATAGAACGCGCCCAATGGGCATACATACCTGCAGAAAGGACGGTAGACAAACATGGAAAAGACGATCGTGAGCAGCAGCAGAGACAGTTTCCACCAGAACGTGAGCCCGAACCCGGCCCGCAGGCTTTCGTTTGTCAGCGCGAGCGGTATGCCGCCCTCCAGCGTGCCCGCCGGACAGATCCACTTGCAGAACCAGGGCGCGCCCAACCCGAATGCGTCCACCGCGAACATCGGCAGCGCCAGCACGAAGATCAGGAGCACGCCGTATTTGAACAGCCGCAGCGGCCGGTCCACCTTTTGGGGAATATGCAGCTTGCGTCCGGGAAGCTTGTTCAACAGCTCCTGAATCCAGCCGAAGGGACAGAGGAAGCCGCAGACTAGCCGCCCCAGCAGCATCCCGAAGAGCATGAGCGTGCCGACCACGTAGAAGGAGAAGTTATGTTTATTTTCAGTGATGACCGCCTGCAGCGCGCCGATGGGACAGGCGCCCAGCGCCCCCGGGCAGGAGTAGCAATTGAGGACCGGTACGCATACCGCTTTGCTCGGGCCGGAATAGATGCGCCCCTGCGCAAAGCCGCGCAGGTAGGCGTTGCAGAGCAGCGCGGCGCCCGCCTGAATCCAGCCGCGCAGGCGAAACAAGCGCTTCTTCATCCCATCGCTCCAATGCATTCCAGACAGACGCGCGCGGCCTTCTGGAGAACCGTGGCGATCTCGCCCCGCGCGGCGCCGATGGCGATGCACGCGACGGCAACGGCGATCACCGCCGCCCGAAGGACGCGCGCCGCGCCGCCGTTTGCCCGCTTCATTGCTTTGCCTCCAACTGGCTGAGCACGCCCATGGCGAGCTCGTAGTAGGCCCCGGCGGGATCATCCAGCGAAGGCACGCCCACGATGGGATCCGTCACGGCCAGGCCCTGACTGTCGAGAAAGTAGGTGGTCGGAAAGGCGTATACCTGGGAAAGAAGTTGTTCCTCGATCTCCGCGTTGGAGACCAGCGTTTGGAAGTTTGCGCCCGAAGTGCGCAGGATCTCCCCCACAAGCTGCATGTTGTCGGAAGCGTCCTGGCACAGGGTGATGAAGTTGACATTGTCTGGCAGGCTGGTTTTGAGCACGGAGAAGCTGGGCATCTCTTCGATGCAGTAGCCGCACCATGTGGCCCAGATGTTGACCACAGTGAGATCATAATCGGAAAAGATATCCTGCGTGACGGCGTGGCCCTCCATGTCGGTGGTGGAGAAGCTGGCGAGCCCGACCTCAGCCAGCGCGGACGCGCAGAGAAGCGCCAATGCGAGCGCAACGCAGAAAATCTTTTTCATGGTGCGAGAATAATGCGAGAGATATTCCAGCACATCGCCGCTGCAGGGAACGCAGGAGCTGTGCAGCGCGAGCGTGCGGCAGCCTGTCTCCGCCTGCCCGTCCGAACGCGCCGACGCATCCGGGCTGTCCAGTCCGCTTAAAACCTTAATCAACGCCTGCGGATCGTTTTTCTGATTCTGCGACATATCGTTCCTCCTGACTGAAATCACTCGTATTCTTTCGTCACGTTGTTCAGCCATTTGCGACTGCGGTAATGCGCGATCACCCAGGGCCATTTGACAAACTCATCCGTGCAGAGCAGGAAGTAGACGACCAGATGCGGGAGTTTAAGCACAAAGGCTGAGATCAGCCCGAGCGGCACTCCGTAGCACCACATATCGATCGTGTCGCAGATGAACCCGAAGCGGCTGTCGCCGCCCGCCCGGAAGACGCCGGCGATCAGCGTCGTGTTCACGGCGGTGCCCATGATGTAGTAGGTGTTGATCAGCAGCATATATTTCAGGTAGTGCATGGCCTGCCCGGTCAGGGATGCGTGGGAGAGCACGAACGGGGAGGCGGCCAGCACGAAGAGCCCGCCGAAAAAGCCGGCGGCGACGCTCATCCAGAGGAGCCGGCTTGCGTCTTTCTTCGCTCCTTCCATATCATTCTGCCCGAGCTGCTTGCCGAGCCAGATCGTGGACACGCTTGCCAGACTGTAGCAGAGGACGGTCGCGAAATTGCGGACGACCACGACGATGGAGTTGGCGGCTACCATATCACTCCCAAGGTGTCCGAGAATGGCGGAGTAGACAGAGAACGCCACGCTCCATGAGAGATCGTTCCCGAGCGCCGGGACGGAGAGCCGCAGGAAGTCCTGAAACAGCACCTTGTTCCGCACAAATATGTAAGCAAACCGCATCTTGACGTTTGAAGAGAAGCAGGATGTCACGATGCAGCAGATCAGCTGGATGCCGCGCGCGATGCTGGTGGCGAGCGCCACGCCCGCGACGCCGAGCTTTGGCGCGCCGAACAGGCCGAAGATGAACACGGCGTTCAGGAACACGTTCAGACCAAGCGCGAGCGCATTTAACACGGTGCTGATTGTGACGCGCTCCACGCTGCGCAGAGCGGCCAGGTAGATTTCGGAGGCACTCCAGAACAGGTAGCTGAAGCTTACGATGCGCAGATAGGTCGTGCCGAGCGCAATCAGCTCCGGATCGTTTGTGAAGAGCTTCATCATCAACTGCGGCACGGTCAGCGCGCCGAGCGTGAAGATGGAGGCGATCGCGAGGGAGAAGCGAAGGGCGATCCCCTCGATGAGCTCAATCGCGCGGATGTCGTTCTTTCCCCAATACTGGGCGCTCAGCATGGTTGCGCCCGTTCCGAGACCATAGAAGATCATGAAAAGGACGTTTGCGTACTGAGCGGCGAGCGACACCGCAGAGATTGCGGACTGCCCGACGCTGTTGAGCATGACGACGTCGGCGGAGCTGACGGCCGCGCTCAGCAGATTTTGCACTACGATCGGCAGGGTCAGTTTCCCGATCTGCTGATAGAACGGATCATTCCGGTCAATGTGAAGCAAGGGATCAAACACCTTTCCTTTGGTTTTTTGTATTTCTGACAGATGTTATTGTGTATCTCTCCCTCTTTCGATAAAGTACAATTCGCCGTGAGCGGCGAATTTCCTGCCCGCGAAATGAAAAGCGAAGTCTCCCGGCGCAAAAAGAAAGGAAATGAAATCTTCAATTGGCAGCGAGCGTGCGGAGAAAGCGGAGGCTTTTTCACAGGAATGCAGAAATCTTGTGCTTGAAAGCACATGTGTCATCTGTTATACTAATGAATGGATAGAGATACGCGATCAGGAGTCTGCGATATATGCCCAATCGAAGGAACCGAGCGCGTCGCCGGCGCGGCAACGCGGGCGCGCTGTTGTACGCGCTGATCATACTGCTCGCCGCGGTGGCGGCGGTACTGGCGCTGATGCTCGTCAAGAGCGATCCGCTTTCGTACAGGCGGAGCGGCGATTTGCCGTACAGTTTTACCGGCGATCTGAACTTCGCGGAGGCGGACGACGCCACGTCCGCGCCGTTGGTGCTGGGTTCGAGCGCCGCGCCGGAGCCCGCGCAAAGCGTTATGCCGAACGATGCTCCCGCTCCCACCGGGGTTCCGGAGGCAGATGAAGCCGGAACGGATCCCGCCGCGCCGTCGGAGGATGCCGCCGCCGAGAGCGCGGACTCCGAACGGCTCATACCCGCGCCCGCGGAGGGGGATTACTTCCTGCCGGTGTTTGACCGCGCGCTGCGCACGGCGGACGACCGGGCCATGATCGCTGTCACCATCGACGGCTGCGACGATGCCGACAAGATGACGCAGATTCTGAACATCGCTGAACGCTACGACGCCAAACTGACGCTCTTCCCCACAGGGGACGCGCTGATGACCCTGGCGTCGGGCTTCAGGATTTGCGTCAATACGCTGGACTATGAGATCGAAAACTGCACCTACGACAAGGACAAGAAGGATTACGCGCTATCCACGGGCGAACTGGCGCTGCAGATCTGGCGGCAGAGCATCGCCACAAGCTACGCCATGGGGAGGGATTACCAGCAGCACTTCTATCGCCCCCTGACGCAGGGGAGCGCGGGCGACCAGCGCACGCACTACTTCATCCGCAAGCTGGGCTTTCTGGGGGTCGCCAGCTACACCTATAGCTACAAGGGTCACGACCTGCAATATCTCGTGGACTCGCTGGAGAACGGAAATATCTATCAGTTCGACATGAGCGATGAGTCGATGGCGCTGTTCGAAGTATTCCTGAACGAGGCCAACCGCAAGGGATATAAGCTCGTCACCATGAACGAGCTGTTTGGGCTCGAACCGAACGAGATCGGCGGCGCGCTCACGATCGACCAGCAGACGCTGCCCGACACAAACGACTATGTGCCCACCTACTACGATTTGAAGCTCAATTGCCGCGCGAACGCGGTCTATGCGCTGCAATCGCGGCTGATGGGCTTGGGCTACCTGACCGCGGAGTCGGGCAAGACGCTCACGGCGGATGGCATCTACGGCGCAGACACCAGCGTGGCGGTGAGCAAATTCCAGGCGAACGTGGGCATCATCGCCACGGGCGACGCGGACGCGGAAACCCAGCGGAGGCTGTTCGCGCAGGACGCGCCCATGGCGGATGCGCAGAGTAATTAAATAAAGAAGAAACCCGCGGCGTTTTGAAATGCGCCGCGGGCCTTGTGTTTTTGGTTTTACTGGCCGATGACCGCTTTGATGCGGCGGACGCCGGCGGAGGAAGCCTCCTCCTTCTTGATCTTAAACGATACCAGATCGCCGGTGTTGCTGGCGTGCGGACCGCCACAGATCTCCTTGGAGAACTCGCCCATGGTGTACACCTTCACGCGCTCGCCGTACTTGGCCTCGAACAGACCAATGGCGCCCTGCGCCTTGGCTTCGGCCACGGTCATCTCCTCGCAGATGATGGGCGCTTTGGCCTGGATGTAGGAGTTTACCAGGCGCTCGACCTCGGCCTTCTCCTCCTCGGTCATCTTGCGGCCGAAGGAAAAGTCGAAGCGAAGCCGCTCGGCGGTGATGTTGGAGCCCTTCTGCGCGACCTCCGGGCCCAGCACCTTGCGCAGCGCCGCTTGCAGCAGGTGCGTGGCGGTGTGCAGCTTCGCGGTCTGCTCGGAGTGGTCGGCCAAGCCGCCTTTGAAGCGCTGTTCCGCGCCGGCGTGGCTGGTCTCCTGATGCTTCTTGAAGCGCTCCTGGAAGCCGTCGGTGTCCACGGCGAGGCCCTTCTCGGCCGCCATCTCGCAGGTGATTTCGATGGGGAAGCCATAGGTGTCGTAAAGCTTGAACGCGCTGCGGCCGTCGATCTGCGCGCAGGCGGCGATCATGGAGTCGAGCTCTGCGTCAGAAATCGTTCCGGCCTTGATCTTTTCGATCACGGGCAGGTTCTCCGGGCTCGGCGGCAGCACCTTCAGCGCGGCGGCCACGGCGGCCTCGCCAGTCTTATCGGCTTTCAGACCCTCGAACGCGGCTTTGCGGCGCTCCATGTTTCCGGTGACCTTTTCAAACTCGGCCTGGCCCTTCTTCAGGGTCCTCTGGAAGCGATCCTCCTCCAATTTGAGCTGCTCGAGGATGTGCGCGGCGTTGCGCTCCAGCTCGGGGTAGTTGCCCTTGTACTGGTCGATGATGACCTGAGCGATGGCGCAGGTGAAGCCCTCGGGCATGCCCAGCTTCATGCCGTGGCGCACGGCGCGGCGGATCAGGCGGCGCAGCACGTAGCCCTGGTCCACGTTGGACGGGGTCACGCCGCGGTCGTCGCCGATGATGAAGGTGGCGGTGCGCATGTGGTCGGAGATGATGCGGATCGAGCGGGTGATCTCCTCGCTCTCGCCGTACTTCTTGCCGGACAGCTCCTCAATCTTGCCAATGATGCCGGCGAAGATCTCGGTCTCATACACGGTGTTCACGCCCATCAGCACGCAGAAGGTGCGCTCCAGGCCCATGCCGGTGTCCACATTCTTCTGCTTGAGCGGCACGAAGGAGCCGTCGGCCTTCTTCTCGTACTGCATGAACACGTCGTTCCAGATTTCGAGATAGCGTCCGCAGGAGCAGGCGGGGGAGCAGTCCGGACCGCAGGGCGGCTGATCCTTGATGATGAACATCTCGGAGTCCGGGCCGCAAGGGCCGGTGATGCCGGCGGGGCCCCACCAGTTGTGCTTCTTGGGCAGGTAGAACAGGTGGTCGTCCTTCACGCCCTG
>CANQEW010000074.1 GCA_947596085.1 uncultured Clostridia bacterium
ACGCTGGAAATCTATGCGCACAGTCTTGTGGAAACGCAGCGCGAGGCGATGGAGCGTCTGGCTGTCGCCATGTGCGCATGAAGAATGAAATAAGCCGTCACAGGCCGTCTCCAATCGCTGGGAAGCATTGAAACACTGCAGTTTTAAGGCAGTCTCAAACTCTATAATTTTGCGACCAACTCCATACAATGGAAGTTTCGCGCATCTGAAATCTATGAGTGTGCGTGGTTGAATATGAGGATGATTCCTAAAAAGGAATTCAAATGCCGGTCATCGCTATAACACATGCGGCGGATGGATTCCTGGGATATCTTGTCAAATGAACCACGCAAAAGCGCGGAGGGCAAAGCTACATCCGAGACTGGGACGAGAATACGGGAGTGAACATGCACAGATCGTTACGCGCAGGTGGAGGTACCTGTTCTGCGATATGGGAAAGGAAAACCACTTAACGATAAAGGCGCACAGAATGTGAGGTGTTGAACTTGTCGCTGAAGGACTCACTGAATTCCGCGAAAGCGCGTGCCGAGAATGCAAAACGCGAGATCGAAGAACAGAATAATGCGATTCAGAATTACAAAGAAGCCCTAAAAGATAGTATAGATCGTATCATTTATGAAGCCACGGAGGAAGCTTACAAATCTATCTGTGACCGCATTGCCGATGAAATCTATATACGTGGGAGCGAACCATGTGCATCTGTAGAGGGTTACATTGAATTGCCGGATCGTTTACAGATTCCGACCGAAATAGCGAATGTCTATCAAAAGTATTATAAAACCAGAACAGATTCACTCGATGTTGACGAGGAATTGTACTTGGAAACAGATGAGCAGGGCTATAGCGTGAGATTGACGGAAATCGAGCGGGAAGAAATATTTTGGGGTTATCGCAACCATCTGTCCCTTACAAAATATGGAATTATTTTTATTAAAGCCATACAGCGACAGGCAATAAACGAAAGGATTCAAACGACGGTGGGGGTACTCGTGTCCATCGCCGGTTCGGATGTGCAATTTAGAGAAATGTCCCATTACAGCTGTGAAATCGGTAGGATAGGCAAATCGGATATTGCCTATCGTTTGACGCTGCAATACAAGTATGAATTGACGGAAGCTCCGTTTGGGAAGCGATGAAAACATGTGCACCTTTCTGAAACTAGGCGTGAGATTTCCTTCCGAATCGCATCGCGCGCTTTGCCTGATTTTCAGCAAAGGAATCTGGGGGAATTCGATTGGAGCATTGATATGAAAAGAGATAGAATCTTGATCGCTCTTCGTTCCAACGCAGATCGATCCGTTCTAAGGGGGATGCTCTCCCCCGATTACGAAATTATCGAAGCAGAAAGCATTGCGCAGGCGCAGCAGCATCTGCACGAATATGGTTCGGAAATCGTGCTGTCACTCCTCGATCTGGCGCTCTTGCGCAGCTTGTGGGGCTATTCAGCGCCCCTATGCCCGGATCATCGCAGTACTCCTCCCACGATCGCGGTTCTGGAATCGGTCAACTCAGATCGAATTGGTTGCGCCTTTGCGTTGGGAGCACTCGATTTCCTGGCGCCGCCCTTCGATATCCATATTGTCCGGCATCGAGTAGCCAACGCATTGCTGTTGTCCGCGAGTGAAGAAAAGCTCGCGCACCTGGCCAAGCTGCAGACGGACAACCAGCTATGCGATCCCAAAGCGCTTTCCGAAATCTTCCAATACGCTCTTGAAATTGCCTTGAGTTGTAAAAAGGACGGCACAGCCTAAATCGCACAGCTGGCAAAACACACGCAAAGAGCGGTTCCTGCTGAAATCGCTCTTTGTCAAGTCATGCAGCCTTTCCTCTTAATAGTACCGCGTGCTGACCCGCTTCCCCATCTTCTCCAGGCACTCGGCCAGTTGGTCGATCAGCTGGAACTTCGCGCCGAAGGCGATGCCCAGGTCCGGATTCTGGTGGGCCGGATTGATGGCGCAGCCGACGAAGAAGTGTATGTCGCTGGCCGCGTCGAACAGCGCCTGCGCGACGCGGCTCGCGCCGTCGTTGGAGAACTTCCACGCCGGATTGAGCTGGCTGCTATCCAGATACTCGTGCGCGTAGTCCAACACCTTCGAGATCGTCACCACGCCCTCGGTGCAGAGATCGACGCCCTCGATGCGGTACATCGGCGGCAGATCGTCGTCGCCGTACTGGAGGCTCGTCTCCACCTCCTTGCCCAGATAGCGCGCGGCAAGCTGGTTGGTGGAGCCGCCGCAGACGATGTGCATGCCCTCCGCGGCGAAGAAATCCGCGGTGATGCTGCTGTCCAGGCGCTGGTGGCTGGGTGGGCCGATCATCAGGTTCACGTGGCTGCGCCGGGCGATGCGCATCACCGCGAAGCTGGTGTCGTCGCCGGGCTCGCCCTCGTAGAGGCGGTTGCACTCCCGCGCCAGCAGCGTCGCAACGCCCTTGGCGGTGGTCTCCGGCGAATAGTGGTCCTCCAGATACTGCACGATGTTGTCCCGGCCCCAGCCGAAGGGATAGCTCTTCCCCAGTCCCGCGAAGATCGCGCCGTCGGACATCACTACGATCAGGTCGTTCTCCTCGGCATCGAAGCTGGAAAAGTAGATCTTCTTGCCGTCGATCATCCGCGAATGGTACTGAAATTCGTAGACCTTCCCCCCGCGCAGCACGACGGTGTGCGGATTGTCGAAGCGCGTGAGCTCCACGTGGCGCTGATCCACGATCTTGACGATGGTGAAGGTGGAATAGTTCACGTGGCGCACGCTGCATTCGGGGAGCGTGCGCACGATGGTGTCCACGCAGTCCTCGATGGTCATGCCGCCCACGCTCATCGTCGCCAGAATCTGGGAGGTGAGCGTGGCCAGAATGTTCGCCTTCACGCCGGAGCCGAGCCCGTCCGCCAGCACGCAGATCGCGGCGCGGTCGTCCACGCGGAATTCGATGTGGTCGCCGCAGAGCTGCTCTCCGCGCTTGATGAGGCTCATGGAGCCAGTATCGGTGTAGAGGTCACTCATCACTCTGCACCGCTTCCTTCAGCTTGGTCAGAATGACCTTCGTCTCTGCCGTGGTCTCGCCCAGAATCGAGGCGATGTTCTGCACCACGCGCATCTGCTTGTCGATGAGCTGGTCGGCCGTCTCCAGCGTGCTCGCGATGATGTCGTGGCTGTGGCTCTCGGCCTTCTCGCGCACGTAGGGCAGGCACATGTCCAACTGCGCCGTGCCGCGGCAGATCGCGACGGCCATCTGACGGCAGGTGGCGTAGCCGCAGCAGCCGCAGTTGATCGAGCGGCTGCGGGTATCCTTGCCGAGCTTCTGGAGCACCTCCTGCACCTCGCTCTCGGCGGGATGCGCGCGGCGCACGGGCTCGGGATCATGGTAGCGCCGGAGCTCCACGTCCGTCTCGACGCCGAAATCGTCGTCCCCGGCGTATTCGTTCACCGCCACCGTGCCGCGAATGCGGCTCTCGGCGCGGTTGCGGCGGATGGCCGGGCCGTTGACGCAGCTGCCCTCGCAGGCGGTCATCTCCAGGAAGGTCTTGGTCACGCCGCCGTGGCGAATCTCGCTCAGCGCGGCGATGCAGTCGTTCACGCCGTCAATGGCGACGCGGTTCCAGCCCGGCACCGGCGTCATGGACTTGACCAGGCCGTCCTGGCGCGGATAGCGACGGGCGCGCTTGCGGTCGCCAGGATCTCGTTCGATGTATACAGGCAGCACCTTCAATTCGCGCATCCACTCGCGCAGCTCGTAGAAGGTGATGCAGTAGTCCACGCCCTCGCTCTGCTCCGCCTCGCGCTTGCGCGCGTAGCAGGGGCCGATGTACACCGTGACCGCGTCGGGATATTGCTTTTTGAGCATCTCGCAATGCACCTGCATGGGCGATTTGACCGGCGCGAGGTAGACCAGCACGTCCGGATAGTAGCGCTGAATCAGCATCACCACGGCGGGGCAGCAGCTGGAGATCAGCATGTCCGCCTCGTCCTCCTGCATGATGCGCTCGTACTCCCGGGAGACGACCTCGCAGCCCTTCGCGGCCTCGTCGGCATCGAAGAAGCCGAGCTGCTTGAGCGTGGCGCGCATGCCCTCGATGGAGCCCACCGCCACGTCCGATATGAACGCCGGATCGACGCTGGCGACGACCTTCTCCCCCGCCGCGATGCGCGCGCGGATCGCGGAGACCGAGCTGGAGACGAAGTCGCCCCTCTGCGGACAGGTGACCACGCACTCGCCGCAGAGGATGCACTCGCCGTCGATGATCTCCGCGCGGCCGTCGGCGTAGCGAATCGCCTTCACCGGACAGTTGCGGATGCACTTGTAGCAGTCGCGGCAGTCCATGCCGCTGAAGTGAATGATGTTGCTCATGACCTCACAGCTTCGCGAGGACTTCCCGCTTGAAGAACTCGTCCACCTCGTCCGGGGTGACGGCATAGTTTTCGTCGTCGATGGTCAGGTTCACGGCCTCGCCGCACTTGCCCATGCAGAACTTGCCGGCGAGCTCCACCTGATCCTGAAGGTTGTTCTCCTCCACGAGCTCCTGGAAGCGCGTGACCACGCGCTTGGAGCCGCACAGGTGACAGGTGCTTCCCACGCAGATCAGAATCTTCATATCTTCTACCTCCTCTATGTCAGCCGAACAGAATCACGATAAACTGGGAGCAGAGCACCACCGAGACCAGCGCGATGGGATAGGTCGCGGCGTAGGCGGAGGCCACGTCGTCGGTCTTGGCCACGGCGATCAGCGTGCCGAGCGCGGGCGTCGAGGTCATGCCGCCGGTGATGGAGCCCAGATTGTTGAGCAGCCGCAGCTTGAGCAGCTTGCTCGCGATGAAGAAGCCCACGAACATGGGAACCAGCGTCATCAGTGCGCCGTAGATGAAGAGCATGAAGCCCTCCTGCCGCAGCGTCTCCACGAAGCCCTGGCCGCCGTCCACGCCCGCGCCGATGAGGAAGAGCATCAGGCCCAATTCGCGGAAGGTCTTGAGCTCCTCGACGGGCACGGTCAGATCGAGATGGCCGGCGTGGGCGAAGTGGCCGAAGAGCAGGCCCATGATCAGCGGACCGCCCGTGGTGCCCAGCGAGAAGCTCGCGCCGCCCGGCAGCGGAATCTCGATGCCCCCGACGAGGATGCCCAGCACCGTGGAGAGCATGAAGGCGAAGAAGCCCGCCTGATCGAACTTGAACAGCCTGCCCTCGTATCTCTTGACCTTGGCGGTCTGGGCGGCCTCAAAGTGGGCGCGCTCGTCCGCCATGTCAACCTTGAGGATCTTCGGCACGAGCTGCACGAACAGCACCACGCCGATCACGCCGAAGGGATACGCGATGGCGTAGCCCGTGGTCGCCAGGCTCGCCAATTCGCCCGCCGCGTCCTGCGCGGCCGCGAGGCCGGGCGTGCTGGTGAGCGCGCCGGTCATCAGGCCCACCGCCAGCTCCGCCCGAATTCCAAAGAGCTTGACCACGGCCACGCACACCGCTGCGCCGGACAGTATGATGACGAAGCCCAGCAGAATGTAGCTGGCCGCGTTGGATTTAAAGTCGCGGAAGAACTTGGGACCCGCGATGAAGCCCACGCTGCCCACGAAGCAGGCCAGGCCGAAGTTGCGGATGATGGCGGGAATCTCCACGCCGATGCCAAAGTGACCAAACACCAGCGCCACCAGCAGCACGCCGGCGGTGCCCAGCTCGATGCCCTTGATCCGAATGCCGCCGATGAAGTAACCGAGCGCGGCGATCACGAAGAGCGCGAGTAAACTGTTCATGGAAAACCTTCCTTTCTGGGGAGGGCGGCCTTGCCGCCGAGCAACGGTAAGGAGGGAGGCGGCAGGGCCGCCGACCAGCGGCGAGGACAGGCCGTAGGCCTCCGCAGCCGCGCAGCCGCGACGCGCCTCGCAAGGGGCATGGCGGGGCCGGCGTTAAAACTTTCTCGTGTAGTCCGGCAGCAGCTTCGGAGACGCGGCCTGATCCTTCACGCCGATCTTCTCCAAATTCTCCTGATACCGCTTCGCGTGCTCGATGGAGAGCTCGCCCACGGTCACGCCCCTGGCCTTTTTCGCGGCCTGCTGGCCGGCGTTGCGGCCGAACACGATGATGTCGAGCAGGCTGTTGCCCATCAGACGGTTGCGGCCGTGAATGCCGCCCACGGCCTCGCCGGCCACGAACAGGTTCTCCACGCCGCTCTGGCCGTCCACGGTGATCTCGATGCCGCCGTTCTGGTAGTGCAGCGTCGGATACACCAGAATCGGCGTCTCGCGCATGTCAATGCCAAACTTCTGGTACATGCGCAGCATCGCGGGCAGGCGCTTTTCCAGCGTGCCCGGCCCGTGGATGGCGTCGATCATTGGCGTGTCGAGCCAGACGGCCTGACCCGCGCCGGTGTGCACGCCCTTGCCGCGGTCGGAGCACTCGCGAATGATCGAAGCCGCCGCCACGTCGCGGGTCTCCAGCGGGTGCATGAAGCACTCGCCCTCGGCATTGATGAGCTTCGCGCCTATGGAGCGCACCTTCTCGGTCACCAGCGCGCCGTAGATCTGCTTCGGGAACGCCACGCCGGTGGGATGATACTGCAGCGTATCCTGGTACAACAGCTTCGCGCCCGCGCGGTAGGCCAATACGAGCCCGTCTGCCGTCGCGCCGTAGTGGTTCGAGGTCGGGAAGCCCTGGTAGTGCATGCGGCCCGCGCCGCCAGTGGCCAGGATCACACACTTGGCGCGCGCCACGCGCACCTCGCCGGTCTCCATATTGAGCAGCACCGCACCCGCGGCGTGCCCTTTTTCGTCCAGAATCAGCTCGATGGCGGCGGTGAAGTCCACCACCGGAATGCCGCGGTTGAGCACCTCGTCGCGCAGCGTGCGCATGATCTCCGCGCCGGAGTAGTCCGCCGCCGCGTGCATGCGCTTGCGGGACGTGCCGCCGCCGTGGGTGGTGATCATCGTGCCGTCCTCGGCCTTGTCGAACTCCACGCCCAGCTTGTTCAGCCACTGGATCGCGCCGGGGCCGTCGGTCACCAGCTTCTTCACCAGCTCGGGGCGGTTGCAGTAGTGGCCGCCGCCCATCACGTCCAGGTAGTGCCGGGCCGGGGAGTCGTTGGGCTTGTCGGCGGCCTGGATGCCGCCCTCAGCCATCATCGTGTTGGCGTCGCCGATGCGCAGTTTGGTGGCGATCATCACGTTCGCGCCGGCTTCGTGGGCCTCGATGGCCGCGGACGAGCCCGCGCCGCCGCCGCCGATGACCAGCACATCCACGTCGTAGTAGACGTTTTTCAGATCGACGTCCATGTCCAGCACGCGCGGCCGACCCTCGAGCATGGCGTTGAGCTCCTCGGGGGCCTTCTGCCCCGCGTTGCCGCCCACGCGAATGGTCACAAACGCGTCGTCACGGTAGTCCGGGTGGTACTTCTTCAGCAGCGCGTCCTTCTCCTCTGCGGTCATGCGCCGCGGCTCGAGGGCGATGTTCGCCGCGCGGGCGGCCTCGACCTTCTTCATGGATGCAAGCATTTCCTCCGTGAAAATCATGTGCTCCGCCTCCTCACTTCTCGATGTCGCGGTGGTTGTAGAGCTCCTGCAGCTCCTCAACGGGCTTGTTCATGATGGCCTCCAGCGCGTCGGCGCAGAGCCCGTCCTCGATCTCCTTCACCCGCTCGGTCAGGTGCTTCGATTCCGGTGCGATGTACTTGCCGTTGATGCGCCGGGCCAGCATCGCCACCTGCGGGTGGCTGATGCCCGCCGGGCAGCGGGATGAGCAGATGCCGCACATCACGCAGTCGAAGCTGAGCTCCGCGCACCTCTTGTAGTCGCCGCGCTGGGCGTAGGCGATGTACTGCATCACGTTCAGCCCCTGGGAGCAGGCGTTCGTGCAGGCGTTGCAGCCCACGCAGGAATAGATCTCGGGATAGAGCTGCATCATGATCGACTCGTCCGTGGGAATCTTCTCAATGTCGTAGCCCTCCTTGATCAGCGGGAAGAAGGGCAGTGTCGCCACGTACATGTCGTTTTCGACCCGGGTGGAGCAGGCCAGGCAGGCCTTCAATTCCCGGTCGCCCTTGACGCGGTACACCGTGGCGCATGCGCCGCAGAAGCCGTTGCGGCAACCGCAGCCGCGCACCAGCTTGTAACCCGCGTACTCCATCGCCTCCATGATCGTCAGATCGGAGGGCACCTCGTACTTCTTGCCGAACAGAAAGACGTTTACCATATCCGCCATAGGTTTTCCCTCCAATCAATACTCGTTGGGCAGCTCGTCGAGCTGGTCGAAGCGGAACACCGGGCCGTCCTTGCAGACGTACTTGTCGCCGATGTTGCACCGCCCGCACTTGCCGATGCCGCACTTCATGCGCAACTCCAGCGTGGTGTAGATCTGATCCTTCTGGAAGCCCAGACCGTCCAGCGCCTGCAGCACGAACTTGATCATGATGGGCGGGCCGCAGACCAGCACGCACTTGTTGGGATCGAAGCCCAATTCCGTCACGTAGTTCGGCACGAAGCCCACATGGCCGTCCCAGCCCTCCTGGGCGCGGTCGATGGTCAGGTGCACGTCGAGATCGTTCTCCGGCTTCATCCACTCATTCTGGATTTCATCAATCGTGAGCAAGTCGTCCTTCGAGCGGGAGCCGTAGACCACGTCGATCTTGCCATAATTCTCGCGCTTGGCCAGGCAGTAGTTGATCACCGAATGCAGCGGAGCCAAACCCACGCCGCCTGCGATGAACAGAAGATCCTTGCCCTTCAACTCCGTGTCCACCGGGAAGGGTTTCCCATACGGCCCGCGAATGGTGATCTGCTGGCCGGGCTCCATCAGGTGCAGCCAGCTCGTGAGACAGCCGCACTTCTTGATGGAGAACTCCTGGTGATCCGCCACCGTGGGCGAGCTGGTGATGGAGAACATCGCCTCGCCCACGCCGGGGATGGACAGCATCGCGCACTGGCCGGGCTCGTGTTCGAAGCACTTGCCGCCGCCGATCTTCTCCACGCGGAAGGTCTTGATGTCGGGCGTGTCGACGCGGATGTCCGTCACCACTCCGAGGGTCGGTATCAGATTGTTGGTCATGCCTTCTTCCCCCCCAACGCCTTGATGACCTTGACAATGTTCAGATTCTGCGGGCACTTCGCCACGCAGCGGCCGCAGCCCACGCAGGAGTAGAGGCCGTCGTTGTTGCTCGGGAAGTATACCAGCTTGTGCATGAACCGCTGGCGAAACCGCTGCAGCTGGGTATGCCGGCTGTTCTCCGCCGCCATCAGCGTGAAGTCGGAGTACATACAGCTGTCCCAGCAGCGATAGCGCGTCACGCCGTGGCCGGTGTCGAAGTCACGGATGTCGTAGCACTGGCAGGTCGGGCAGACAAAGGTGCAGGTGCCGCAGCCCAGGCACGCCTTCGAGAGCCGCTCCCAGGCGGGGTCGTCGAACTTCTCCATCAGGTGCTCGCCATCGAAGCCGGTCAGATCGAGGTTCGCGAACGGCAGCCGCTCGGCGATGGCGGAAATCTCTTTTTTCGCCGCCTCAACGGACGAAGCGTCGGCATCCTCCAAATCGGCGATCAGCGCCGCGCCGCGCTCGGTGTGGGGTTCGATGTACAACTCCTCCCCCACGATCCACGCGCTCGCGTCGCCGCCGGGGTTGGCGGGGTCGATGCCGAAGTTCGTGCAGAAGCAGCTCTCCTCGGGCGCGCCGCACGCCAGCGTCACGATGATGCCGTGCGCGCGCCGGGCGGCATAGAACTCGTCGCGCGGGTCGACCAGGAACACGCGGTCCAGCAGCTCGAAGCTGCGCGCGTCGCAGCCGCGCACGCCGAAGACCACGAAGTCGTCCTCGCACTTCGGGGCCTCGTTCATCTCGATGCTCTTGCCCTCCACGCGGAATTTGAGCAGATCTTCCACCTGCGGAAAGAACACGTCCTTGGCGGACTTCACGGTCTTGAGAACGTCCAGCCGGACCTTCTCGCTCTCGTTCCACTCGTAGAAATCCACCTGTCCAGCCTTCTCAATGGGCGCGTAGAGCTTCATCGTCGAAGCGATCTTCGCGAACAGCGCGCCGAGCGCATTCAGGGAAATCTTCTTCACTTGCGCGCGCCCCCTCTCACGTGGACGACGCTCGGCTCGCAGTCGCCCTTGTCGAAATTCTCCAGCGGGTGGCGCTGGCCGATTTCCGCGCCCGCCTGGTAGCCGCCGTAGATCTCGTTGATGTCCTTGATGAACTTGCGGTTGAGCAGGTGCAGCGGGATGTGCTGCGGGCACACGCGGCTGCACTCGCCGCAGTCGGTGCAGCGCCCCGCCACGTGGAACGCCCGGATGATGTGGAACATGTTCTCCTCGAAGTCGTCGGCCGCCGCCTTGTTGGCAACGCCGGTGTTCGGGTTGTCGAACACGCACTTGACGCAGGAGCAGGCCGGGCAGACGTTGCGGCAGGCGTTGCAGCGAATGCACTTGGAAAGTTCGCCGCGCCAGAACGCGAAGCGCTCGTCCGGAGTCATCGCCTCGAGCTTGGCCACTATGCCAAACTTGTCGCCCTCGGTGGTGTCCTCGCTCTCGCCGATCACTTCGCACTCGACCACGTGCTCCTTGCCCTTGCAGGCCAGGCACTTGTCGAGCAGGACCTCCTTCCGGTTCTCCACAACCGCGTCGCCGTAGAGGGTCTTGACCAGAAGCTTGTCTCCGTCCTCGGTGACGCTCAAAATTCCCTTGATCCCCTTCGCCCGCAGCTTCTCCACGTCGATCTTGCCCCGGCAGCCCACGGCGATGGGTACGACCTTCTCCAAGTCGATCCGGTGCTCGGTGGCGAGCTGGTTGTAGCTGTAGCTGTCGCAGGGCTTGAGGAAGACGAGGATTTTGCCCTCCTTCTCCATCTCCCCCACCAGATACTTGCTCAAATTCGGCCCACACAGGCCGTCGTAGACGAGCGAATCCACATTGTCAGCCGTGAACACGGCGGGGGTGCGGTCGAAGTCGTTCTCGCCCTTTTCCCATGCGAGCACACGATTCACTTCGCCGGAGGCGAGCAGTTCGCGCGCCCTCTCGATCATTCTTGCTTGCATCGCAGATCCCCCAATCTCACGTTCTCACCCAGCTCGGCGATGGTCCTGGCGAAGTCGTTCATCGTGGCCGAGAACTTCGCGCCCTCGGCGGCGGAGACCCACTCCACCCGCGTGCGGCGGCGGTCGATGCCCAGGTAGTCCAGCATGCTGAACAGAAGCGTCATGCGCCTTCTCGCGTAGTAGTTGCCGGTGGTGTAGTGGCAGTCCCCCGGATGGCAGCCGCAAAGGATCACGCCGTCCGCGCCCCGCTGGAACGCCCGCAGCACGAACATCGGGTTCAGGCGGCAGGAGCAGGGGATGCGGATGATCTTCACGTTCGCCGGATAGCTCAGGCGGCTGGATCCGGCCAGGTCCGCGCCCGCGTAGGAGCACCAGTTGCAGCAGAACGCCACGATGGTGGGCGTCCAATTTTCCTTCATCGGCATATGGCATCCACCTCCGACATGATCTGTTGGTTGCTGAAGCCCTTCAAGTCCATGGCCGTGGACGGGCAGGTCACCGTGCAGGCGCCGCAGCCCTGGCAAACGGCCTCGTTGACGACGGCCACGCGCTTTTTGCCGCGGAACTCCGGCCCGCGCACCTCGCGCACCTCGTAGGTGATGGCGCCGTAGGGGCAGACGTTCTCGCACTGCGAGCAGCCGTTGCACAAGAGCGGATCGCTGTGCGCCACGCAGGGATTGCAGGTCAGGCTTTCCTTCGCCAGCAGACCCAGCACCTTCGCCGCGGCGGCGCTGGCCTGCGCCACCGTCTCCGGGATGTCCTTCGGCCCCTGGCACATACCGGAGAGGAACACGCCGGCGGTGGGGCTCTCCACCGGGCGCAGCTTCGGGTGGGCCTCGGTGAAGAAATCGTTGGTGTCCATGCTGGCAGTGAGCATCGTGCCGATGGCGCGGGCCGTGGGATCGGGCTCGATGGCGGTGGCGAGCACCACCATGTCGCAGGTGATGTGCACCTGCTCGTTCTCGATCAAATCGCTGCCCTGCACGCGCAGGCGGCCGTCGGCGGTCTTCTCGACCTTGCCGACCTGGCCCTTGATGTAGTCCACGTCGTACTGCTCGGCGGCGCGGCGGTAGAACTCGTC
>CANQEW010000075.1 GCA_947596085.1 uncultured Clostridia bacterium
CGGGCATCGGGGCGTTCACGGCCTCGGCGCCGGCGGGAGCGGCGGCGGGCTTGGCGGCCGGAGCCGGAGCGGCGGCCTTGGGGGCCGGAGCGGCGGCGACGGGCGCGGGCGCGGCGACGGGTGCGGCCGCGAACACGGGCGCGCCGCCGATTTCTTCAACTTCCACTTCGTAGGCAGTGCCGTTGACGGTGATATTAAACTTGCGCATGATCTTATCCTCCTAAAGCTCAATTCAATTGCTTATTCGTGAGCGGACGCCGTCCGCGGGATCAGAACTTATATACCTGTTCGCGACGGGCGGCGCTGCCCCAGCCGCTCACGCGGCGGACGCTGCGCACCACCAGCGTCTTGTTCCCGCCGTCGAACGCGGCGATGGCGGCGGCGATGGCGGCGATGATCTGCGGATCCTCGCCTGCGGCAGGCGCCTCCTCAACCGCCGGAGTCGCCACCGGCACCGGAACCGGCGCGGGCGCCGGGGCCGCCGGAGCGGCGGGCTTGGCCTTCGGCTTCGTAGCGGCCTCAAAGATCTTGCCCATGATCGAGATGCACACGATCAGGATGACCAGGCCCAGAAACACGATGAACATGCCGACGACCGCCACGATGCCGCCATAGCCCAGCTTGTTCAACAAATCCATGCTTGCGGCACCTCCTTACAGCGGCATATTGCCGTGCTTCTTGGCGGGCTTGGAGTCGCGCTTGCCCGCGAGCATCTCGATCGCGGCGGCGATCATCTGGCGGGTCTGGGCGGGCTCGATCACATCGTCCACATAGCCCTGCTTCGCGGCGTTCACGCCGTCGGCCACGTCGGCGACGTACTTTTCTTCCAGTTCAGCCCTCTTGGCCATGGGATTTTCCGCGCCCTTGAGCTCGTCGGCGCAGGAAAGCTGCACGGCGATCTTCGGGGTGATGGCGCTCACGCACGCGCCCGGCCAGGCATAGACCACATCGGCGGCGGTGCGGGACGCCAGCGCGGCGTAACCCATGCCCACCGCGTTGCCCGCGATCAGCGCGACGCGCGGCGCGGTCGCCTCGGCGTAGGCGAACATCAGCTGCGCGGCGGCGCGAGCGAGCTCGCCCTGCGGCGCGGTGCTGACCTTCATGCCCATGGAATCCACCACGGTGACCACCGGGATGGAGAAGCAGTCGCAGAAGTTGACGAAGCGTGCGGCCTTCTTGCATCCGTAGACGGTGAGCCGCCCCTCGTCCTTGCCGGGCTGATTGGCCACGAAGCCCACAGTGGAGCCGCCGATCTTGGCGATGGCGGTGACCATGGACGGGGCGAATTCCGTGCCCAGCTCGATGATTTCGTTCATGTCGGCCATGCGGCGCAGCACGTCGCGCACGTCCTCCACGCCCTGAATGGCGTTGAGGTCGTCCAGCTCGCGGTTCACGTCGTCCTCGCAGAAGCCCTCGGCGGAATCCAGATTGTTGGCCGGGAGCATGGAGACCAGCTTGCGCGCCAGCGCGATGGCCTCCTCGTCGGTATCGGCGGTGAGCTGGGCCAGGCCGGACTTCACGCTGGCCTGCGGGCCGGCGATGTCGTCCAATTTGACTTCCTTGCCGCCCACGGCGGAGACCACGGCGGGGCCGTTGACGAACAGCGCGCCGTTCTTGCTCATTACGCACACGTCGCTCATGCCCGCCAGCGCGGAGGCGATGCCGCCGCAGGGGCCGAGCACCAGCGCGATCTGCGGCACCACGCCGGAGATGGCGTTGGCCTTGCCGGCCATCAGCGCATAGGCGTTCATGGCGTCGATGCCCTCGTCCAGGCGGGCGCCGGCGGTATCGAGAATCGCCACCACGGGCGCGCCGGTCTTTTCGGCCAGATCCATGATCTTGCCGACCTTGCGGGCGTGGGCCTCGCCCACGGAGCCGCCCTTGACGGTGAAGTCCTGGGCATAGACGTATACGGGACTGCCGTTAATCAGGCCGTAGCCCGTAACCACGCCGGCTTCGGAATTCAACACGTCCAGCTCTACGAAGCTTGCCGCGTCCAGCAGCAGGCCGATGCGCTCCCTTGCGATGAGCTTTCCGGCCTTCTTCTGCTGCGCGCAGAGCTCCGCGTCGCCCTTCAGGATCGCCAGCTTGCGCTCACGAACCGCGGGCAGATTGCGTTCAACATTCATATTTTTCCCTCCACGCTGCAAAATGTATGGCAAAAAACCAATGGACCCAGCTTCAACATTCTATAAGATTTCCTATAATCCTCCCACCAATTTCGTTAAATTTCGAAATGTGCGCATAATTTGACCGAATCTTAGCAATCCATGGCGAAAATTTCCCATCGCCGCCGGGATTGTCACAGCGATGTCTTTGAGTACAAGCCTCTTTTTTGGTATAATATATTTGTATTATTATTGCTAGTAGTAGAAGAATCGAGAACCCTCGAAAGGTGAAACATATGCAAGCGACGATGATTTCCAACGCTCCGGCTCTCTCTTCTCGCTTCGCCTTCGCGCGGCGCGGCTATATGATGCGCTCCGAGAAGCGCGCGCGGCCGAGCGTCCAGCGCTCCCCCGAGGCGTGCGGCGGCCGGCCGCCCCGCAGGCGCCGCACCGGCGCGGGCATTCCCTACAAGATCCTGACGGTGCTTCTCTTGCTGGTGCTCTGGCCCATCGGCCTGTTCCTGCTCTGGAACCGCCGGCTGCGCTGGAGCGGACTCACGAAGCTGTTCACCAGCATCATCACGCTGATGGCCTGCATCCTTCTGATCGGCTTCGCACTCACGGTGGAAACCCACAACCCGCAGTTCACCGCCATCCAGAATCGCGCGAACAGCGCCCTGGACAGCGCGGCGGACGCGGTGATCGACTTCAGCGTCGACATGGGCGAACGCGCCTCGACCTCCCTGGACGCGCTCGACGACATCCGCTTCGCCTACCGCTCGGAAAGCCTGAACCGTGCCGCCGATGCCATCGAGTGGAGCGTAAACCTCGCGCAGTCAGCGAAGGATCATGTGACGGGATTCTTCGCGAGCATCTCCGTTCAGCCGGACGACGCGCAGGACGCGACGGCCGCGCCCAGTTCGAATACCGGCAGTCCGGCCCCGAAGGAGGATGAGACCGCGGCTGCTCCCACGGATACGGCCGCCGTCCGGGCCACCCCGACGCCCCGGCCCACCAGCGCGCCCGCCGCGACGATCCGCGTCGGCGCCGACGGCGATGAATTCCCCATCTACATTCCCGAAGCGACCCCCGAGGCCGGCGGCGGCGAGGCGATCGCCAGCGGCATCCTGCGCCGCTCCGGCGAGCTGGAGGCGGGCGCGCTGCCCACGGCCACACCCGAGCCCGAACCCGAGGATCTGACCTTCGCCGTCAAACCGGCGGGCGAGGCGGTCGTCTACTTCAACATCGGCAGCGGAAAATACTACCACATGGCGCCGGTGTGCGGCTCCATGAAGAGCGCCGACACCCACAGCTTCGCTGAGGTTGCTGAGAATATCCACGAGCCGTGCAGCCGCTGCACGCCCCCGGAGAAGGCGCTGCTCGACGAGAAGTACATCGTCTGGCTGGACGAGAACGGCCTCGCCCACCTCACCGACGAATGCGCGGATTTCGCGGGCCAATGGAGCCTCCTTTCAGCGGACGACGCCATTGAAACAAAGCGTGAGGGCTGTCCAGTATGCAGCGCGGACCGCTACCTTGCCGCGCTGGCGGACGGGCTGGAGCTGACGCTCACGGAGCCCGGCGCCGCGCCCGCGGCGGATGCGACGCCCGAGCCGGCGGCCGAGGATTGATTCTTCCTCGCGATATACTTTGTTCCCCGAACCGTGGAAAGCGCTCGCGCTTCCCACGGTTTTCGCTTGCTTGCAAATTTTGCCGGTTTCGGCGCAAAAAAATCTGTACCAAAGCGGCGAACTGTGCTATAATATCAACAAATCGCTGTATTTGAAAGGAATGAACCCAAATGGCAAAGAAGAGCGCCGCATCCAAAGGCTACCGCAAGACCGTCAAAAAGAAGCCCTTCCTGACGAAGAAGGAAATCATCGAACTGATCGTCATCGTCGCGGTCATCGCGCTGGCCGTCATACTGTTCAATCTGTTCTACGACGACGGCTACCTTCGCTCCAGCGACGTGCAGCCCGGCGACGTGGTCTCCTACGTCAGCAGGGAGGTCGACAACCGCTACGTGAAGGTCGCGGAGGCGAACGACCTGACGGGCTTCACCCGCACCGAGCCGGATATGTCCACGAACGGAAGAGTCGTCTACACCTATATCCCCGACGAGGAAACCGACAGCATCAGCACCATTTCGCTGAGCGGCAGTTATCTCCCCGCCTCCGAGCAGGCCGCCAACTCCGAGGCCAGCATGCGCCAGTTCGGCACGGATTCGCTGGAATTCACGCCGCAGCAGGAGACCACCATTCAGGGCCACGATGCCTACGTGTACAGCTACACCTTCGATTATTATTCCGAAGAGCTCGCCGCGCAGGGGGACGAGGCCGGGGATTCCGCTGAAGGCGAGGAAGCGCCTGCCGAAGATGCCGAAGCGCCCGCAGAGGACGCGGAGGAAACCGCCGAGGGCGAAGAGGACGCGGAGCCCGCGTCCAACTCCTACAATCAGACGGTAGGCTGCTACGTCGACGTGGACGACTACACCATCTGCTTCCACATCTACCGCACCGGCAGCGACGATTCCTTCTACCTGCCGGAGGATGAAATCATGGATTACCTGCTTCCCTACACCGACGCCTTCACCGTCTACGAGAAGGAAGCCAAGTAGGACAGCCTTTCCGCAGAACCGCGCGCGTGGCGCGCGGTTCTATTTTTTCGCCCCCGCGCACAAGATAGAGCAAAACGCGTCCGGGGAGGAATGAACCGTGAAGAAGCTCTGCGCGTCGCTTCTGCTGCTCTGTCTGATCTGCGCGCCCGCCCTCGGGGAGGGCGAGATCGACCTGTTCGCCACGCCGGCACCCATGGCAACCGCCGCACCCTCAGCCTCGGATTCGATTCCCGACCTCTCGGAATCGCCGCTCGTGGAGAGCCCGCCGATCCACCTAAACTGCGGCTCCGCGCTGCTGCTCGAGCCCCAGAGCGGGCAGGTGATCTTTGAGATGAACGCGGAGGTGCCCCGGCCCGTGGCATCGGTCACGAAGGTGATGACGATCCTCCTGACACTCGAAGCGATCGAACAGGGGCGCATCGCCGCGGATCAACAGGTCGCAATTTCGGAGAGCGCGGCGGGCATGGGCGGCTCGCAGGTGCTGTTGGACGTGGGCGAGACGCAGACGGTGGACGTGCTGCTGAAGAGCACCATCGTGGGCTCGGCCAACGACGCCTGCGTGGCGCTGGCGGAGCTGATGTACGGCTCGGAGGAGCTGTGCGTGAATCGCATGAACGAGCGCGCAGCGGAACTGGGCATGGAATCCACCCATTTCGTCAACTGCACCGGCCTCCCCGCCGAGGGCCAGCACACCACCGCCCGGGACGTGGCCGTGATGACCATGGCGATGCTCTCTCACGAGCTGTACTTTCATTATTCCACGGTCTGGCTGGACGAGGTGGACCACGGCGACGGCCGCGTGACCCAGCTCACCAACACCAACAAGCTCACCCGCCTCTACGACGGCTGCGACGGCGGCAAGACGGGATCGACCAACGAGGCAGGCTACTGCGTGTCCGCCACGGCCAAGCGCGGCGACATGCGGCTGATCGCCGTTGTGCTGGGTGCGGACAGCGGCTCGGAGCGCTTCGACATCGCTGGGGACATGCTGGACTACGGCTTCGCCAACTACCGCCTCTACCCCGTAGCGAAGCGCGGCACGAAGGTGCGCGGCACGCTTCCGGTGGAGGGCGGCCGGCCGGACGGCGTGAGCCTCGTGCTGGACGGCGATCTGACGCTGTTGGTATGCAAGGGACAGGAGCAGCAGGTGCGGCTCGCGCCGGAGCTGCCGGAGTCGGTGCGCGCGCCGGTGCGCGTGGGCCAGCAGATCGGCTGCGTGCGCGTGGAACAAAACGGAAAGACGCTCGCCCGGCTGCCGGTAATCGCCGCCACCGCGTCGGAGGTCAAGGGAATCGGCGGCAATCTGAAGCGCTTCTGGCGCTGCTGGCCGCTGGCCGGATAGAAATGCGCAAAGGGGAATCGCTCCACACAGGGCGGTTCCCCTCCGCGTTTCTTATCTTCGTGACGCAATCGCCCGCGCCGCGAAAATCCCCTCAAATTCCGCATGTTTTTATCAATTCTGCATTGAATCTTCACCTTTTTCGGGGTATAATGCTAACCATAGAAAAAAATGAGGGGGATGTCGGCATGGCGGATTTCAGAGTGGGCGTCGACGTGGGCGCGACGAACATCAAGATCGGACTCTTTGACGGAAAGATGACGCTCGTAGATCAGTTGCAGGCACTGACGGATCAGGAGGCCGACATCGACCGCCTACTGGACGTGATCGTGAGCCTCGTCCATCGGCTGCTCGCCCAGAACGGACTGTCCATCGACGGCATCGAGGGCATCGGCACGGCGCTCCCCTCCTACATCGACTACGAGCGCGGCTTCGTGGTGGAGACCAGCAACATCATGTCCCTGAACAACGCGCCCGTGCGCGACTTGCTCGCCGAGCGCCTGGGCACTCGCGTGCTCATCGAAAACGACGCCAACGCCGCCGCCATCGCGGAGCACGAACTGGGCGCGGGCGTGGGCTTTGACGACATGATCTATGCGCAGCTCGCCACCGGCATCGGCGGCGGCCTCATCCTCAACGGCAAGCTCTATCGCGGCATGCACGGCATGGCGGGCGAGATCGGCCACATGTTCGTCTCCGACTCCACCGGCTACCCCTGCTCCTGCGGCGTGACGGGCTGCGTGCAGTCCATCTCCTCGGGCGCGTACATGGCCAAGTACGCCACCGACCGCATCAAGGAGGGCTACGACAGCTCCATTCTCAACTACGCGGGCACGCTCACCAACATCGACATGGAGGCCGTGGGCAAGGCGCTGCTGACCAACGACTCCCTGGCGCTGGAGCTGGTCAACCGCGGCGCGGAGTATCTGGGCCGCATGTTCCAGTCGCTCAACCAGATCTTTGACATCAACATATTCGTCTACGGCGGCGGCGTGGCGAAGCTGGGCTCCCGCTTCATCGATCGCATGATCGCCGCCTACCGCCACCACTCGCTGATCGACCAGCACTATCCCGCCCGCTTCATCCCGGCGAAGTTTGGCGACCGGGCCGGCATGTACGGCGCGGCGCTGCTGCTGGGCCTGCCGAAGTGAGCGCGTCGAATCCCCATTCCCGCTCGGAGCGCGCGCTGCATCTGGGCTGGTTTTGTGCGCCCCGGTTGGCGAGCGTCGCAATCGACGGCGCGCCGGAATGGATGCGCGATGTGCGGCTGTTGTTCGTCACGGACGTGCATCTGCGCCGCTGGGTGAGCGACGCGCGGCTGGAGGACTTCATTGCGCAGCTCGCAGACGCCGGTGCGGACATGCTGCTGCTGGGCGGCGATTACGCCGAGTCGCGCCGGGACTGCCAACGCTTCTTTCGCGCGCTGGCCAGGCTGCGCTTCCCGCTGGGCGCGTTCTGCGTGCCGGGCAACAACGACCACAAGTCCCGGGATGATCTGCGCAAGCTCGCGGCGGACGCCGGCGTGACGCTGCTCGTGAACGAGAGCCGGCGCGTCACGCTGCCCGGGGGGATTCTGGAGATCGGCGGAGTGGACGAACACAAGCGCGGCGATCCCCGAAGCGCCGGCCTGTTTTCGAACGGTGGCGCCTATCGCATACTGCTGTCCCATTTCCCCGCCCCGCCGGACTGCGCGTGCGAGCTGATGCTCGCGGGGCACACGCACGGTGGGCAGCTCTGCCCTTTCGGCCTCACGCCCTACTCCGTCGGATTCGAGCGCAAATACCGTCTGATGGCCGTCAAGGGACTGCACCGGTTCGAGGATATGCGGCTGTTCATTGGCAGCGGCATCGGCGTGAGCAAGCTTCCGATGCGGCTCAACGCGGAGCCGGAGATCGATCTGATCCGCTTTTCCAGCAATTTCCATCTCCTGAATTCGTAGAAATTTGGGCGGTAATTTTCTCCATCGGAAAATCCCCGAAGCGGCTTGACAGGGAGCGTTCTGGTGGCATATAATTAGATTGTCGGCGGCGGAAGCGCCGCCAGCGCCAGGATATCCTGGGGTGTGCGTTAGTCTATGCTTTTACCCACAGATTCAAAAAAGGATTCCGGGTCGATATGCGGATGTCAAGCCCCCGATTTTCGCCAGGGGAAGGCAGTAAGCAGTCGCAGGTCTCCGCCCTGCCTGAGCGGCGGGTGAAAAAGCAGCGATGGACGGCACTTACGGGATATTTTTATGCGAATTCGGCCGCGCGTGCGCGGCCATTTTTTGTTGTTCCCGGATATTTTTCCCGCGCGTGAATATATAATTGCGGGAATTGTAAAGGGGGAATGGCGATGTCCGCGCTTTCGAATTGGGGGGGATCGGAGCGGCGCGTGGTCCGCATTGAGATCGAGCGGATCGCCCTGAGCCCCTTTCAGCCGCGCAGGGAGTGCGATCCCGAGGGAATCGAACGGCTCGCGGAGTCGATCCGGCGCGTCGGGCTGCTCTCGCCGCTGCTGGTGCGCCGTAGAGGCGACGGCGGCTACGAGCTGATCGCCGGGGAGCGCCGTTTGCGCGCGCTGCGGCTGCTGGGACGGAGCCACGCCGACGCCATCGTATCCCCCGCCCGCGACCGCGACAGTGCGCTGATCGGCCTGATCGAAAACGCGCAGCGCGAGGATTTACACTTTTTCGACGCGGCGGAGGCATGCAGCCGCATCCTACGGGAGCACGGGCTCTCCCGGGAGGAATTGGCGGCGGCCATCGGCAAGAGTCCCTCCGCGCTGGCGAACCTGCTGCGGCTCTTGCGCCTGGGCAAGGATGCGCAGCGCTGCGTGCGCGAAGGCAGGCTGAGCGAGCGCCACGCTCGGGCGCTGCTATGCGTGGAGGGCGACGCGGAGCAGGTACGGCTGGCGAGGTTGGCCGTGGAGGGCGGCTTGAGCGTGCGCGAGCTCGAGGCGCAGGTGGAGCGATCGGCGAAGGTCAAGCGCGCTGCGAAGCCCTCCCCCGCCGCGGGGCTCATGCGAGACAGCCGTCTGGTCATCAATGCCCTGCGGGACACCGTGCGCCAGCTCAAGCGCATCGGTGTGCCCGCCAGCAGCCGCGTGGAGCCGCACGGGGATTACTACGATGTGGTGGTCACGATTCGCACGCCGTGCAGCGTTGAAAAATAGCGAATGGTGCTTGAGGTGTTTTGGGCATATCGATAAACTTGCGATGATAGGAATTGTTGAAGGCTTTAGCAGAAAAACGGCGGGAAATTAGAATTAGTTGCGGCTGTTCCGGCCTGGAAAGTTTTACTTTCCAGGCCGGAAAGCGCCGCTGCGGCCCGCGATGGATGGCGTGCGTGGTTGATGCTGAATGTCCGAGCTGGATTGCTGCGCGGGCCGCTGGGGTACGCTGGGCGCTGCCCAGGCCCGCCAAAGGGTCATTGACCCTTTGGAATCCCTTTCTGCTGCCGCGTTTGGGCTGCGGGGGAGCAATAAATTGGGGCGGCCGTTTGGCCGTCCCCTTTGCTAGCGTTCGTCCCGCGCGTTGAGGAGAGAGTAAATCGTCACCGTGACGAGCACCAACGCCGCGCCCAGGAATGACAGCATGCCCGGCGCCTCCCCCAGAAAGATCAGCACCCACATCGGGTTGAGCACCGGCTCGATATTTGCCACGACCGCCGCCACCGTCGGCGAGAGCTTCTCGCGCATTCCCAGCGCGAAGCAGACGTAGCCCAGTCCCAAGCAGAGCCCCATCGCCAGCGGCACGAGCCAGCCCACCGGCTTCGAGGCCGTCACCGCGGGATCGAAGGGCATGTACAGCAGAAACAGGCATGCCAGCAGGTTGCCCTGGTAGGCATAGCTCAGGGAGTCCACGCCCGGCATCCGCGCCGCGAGGAACACCACCGCCCAGGTAAACGCGGACGCGAATGCCACCAAATCGCCGAAAAAGCGCCCACGGCTCAGGCCCTGGCAAAAGCAGAGCACCACGCCCAGCATGACCAGTATTGCCGCGCCCACGTCCAATTTTCGCGGCTGCGTGCGGAAGAACACGATCTGCACGAGGATGACGATGGCGGTCATCGCGTACTGCAAAACGATGGCATTGGCGGCGCTGGTGAGCCTATTGGCCACCATGAAGAGCGCGGAGGTGGATGCCACGCCCAGCGCGCCGATCCAGTTCCACAGGGTATTGCGCGGGCGGAAGCTTCTGCGCATCGCGCCGAGCAGCAAAATGGCGATGATCGACCGGAAGCCCGCCAGCGAAAACGCGCTCCAATCCGTAAACCGGCTCAATACGCCGGCGAAGCTCCAGCAGACTCCCGCCAGCGCGACCATCAGCGCCGGTCGCGCCTCACGATTCTTTTCCATTGAATTCATCCTTTGAACGCATCCTTCGCGCCTGAAATTTTCCAGTAACTATTATACGCGGCTAACTCAGAATTGCAAGAAAAGAAATGGTGACGTTTGGTCGCGCGGATATGCTTCATTTTTTTACCCTTCCATGATATTTCGCGCCCGGCGGCGGTGCTATAATGATTCGCGTCAACAAACGGGAATCGGGCGAAAGCAATGTTTAGCAAAAGACAGGTCTGGGCGCTGCTCATTCCGCTGATGGTCGAGCAGGTGCTCACATCGCTGATGGGCACCGCCGACACGATGATGGTGGCCACCGTGGGCTCCGCGGCGATCTCCGCGGTATCGCTGGTGGACGCAATCAACGTGCTCATCATTCAGGTATTCTCCGCGCTGGCGACGGGCGGCGCGGTCATTTGCGCCCAGCATTTGGGCAGGCGGGAGCGCGAGGCCGCCGCCGGCGCCGGCAAGCAGCTTCTATTGACTGTGCTGGTGCTTTCGCTCGTCGTCACGCTGTCGCTCACGCTGCTGCGCGCGCCGCTGCTGCGCCTGATCTTCGGCGCAGTGGACGCGGAGGTCATGGCCGGGTCGCTCAGCTATCTATTCATCACGGCGCTCTCCTATCCCTTCATCGCGCTGTACAACGCGGGCGCGGCGCTATTTCGCGTGGACGGCAATTCGCGGCTGCCGATGGTGGTCTCCGCGAGCTCGAATCTCGTCAACATCGCGCTGAATGCGCTGTTCATCTTCCGCATGCGCATGGGCGTGGCGGGCGCGGCGCTGGCGACGCTGATCTCCCGCGTGCTCTGCGCCGTGACGATCCTTTGCGAACTCCGCCGGCCGCGTCAGGCCATCGTGATCCGCAACTTTCTGGCCGTTCGGCCGGACTTTGGCAGCATCGGAAGGATCCTCGCCATCGGCCTGCCCGCCGGCATCGAGAACGGCATGTTCCAGTTCGGCAAGCTGGCCATTCAATCCAGCGTATCCACGCTGAGCACCGCCGCCATCGCCGGCCAGGCGATGACCGCAACCATCGAGGGCCTCACCGCCACGCCGCAGATCGGCATCGGCCTGGGCATGATGACCATCGTGGGCCAGTGCATGGGCGCAAAGCGCATCGACGAGGCGAAGCGCTACATCTGGCGCCTGACCGGCTACGCGGAGATCGCCACCATCCTGATCTGCGCGATCAGCGCGGTAATCGTGCGCCCGGTGACCACGCTGGCCGGCATGGAGCCCGCCGCCGCGGACATCACGGTGGGGCTCACCTGGCTGATCGCCATCTTCAAGCCGCTGTTCTGGTCGCTCTCCTTCATCCCTCCCTACGGCATGCGCGCCGCGGGCGACGTGCGCTACACGATGATCGTCTCCTCCTGCACCATGTGGAGCTGTCGCGTGGTGATCGCCATCGTGCTGATTCGCGCCTTCGGCTTCGGCCCGGTCGCCGTCTGGATCGGCATGTTCTCGGATTGGGCGATTCGCTCCCTGATCTACACGCGCCACCTGCTCAGCGGCAAATGGGCGCAGCATCAGGTCGTATAATCCGGTATAATCCTTTTACGCGCGCAAAGAGCGGCGGGGGAATCGCTTCCCCCGCCGCAGCGTGTCGAAAAAGTATTTT
>CANQEW010000076.1 GCA_947596085.1 uncultured Clostridia bacterium
ACGCAGCGGGAATAACCGCGCAAGCGCAGCCGGTGCCAGAGTTCCACGAGGCCGAGGTCGGGGTTCCTGCGGCGCATATCTCGGATGAGCTTCAGCTCCGCTTCCGTATGGGCGTTGGGATGGCTGTGCGGCTGGCGGGACTGACAGGCGAGGGATTCGATGCTGCCGTCGTATCGCTTCAACCAGAAGTAGATGTACGACTTGCTCTTGTTGTATTTGCGGCTGGCACGTGCGACGCCAAATCTCTGCGCGTACTTCATCAGGGATTGCCGGAAGCGCATATTTTGTGTTATACTGGTCATGAGGGTCTGGACTCCTTCCTGCATGTTGTTGGTGGTACTTCAACTATAACAGATGTGTCCAGTCCTCTCCTTTTTCTTCTTCTCCTTTCCAATATGTATTGTAATCCTACAAAATCCGCGTTCTGTTCCGGTCAAATTCTCTTGCAATCGCGCTGCGCGGTGGATATAATGAAGGGACATGGAGGTGAGGCGAATATGAACGCCGTCTATTCGATTCAGTGGCGCGTGGGCGCGAGCATGTGCGATTCGACCGGCCGGCTGGGGCTGTCGAACTACTTCGCGCTGTTTCAGGACATCGCGTCCGAACATGCCGAGGAGGTTGGCGTGGGCTTCGCGGCGATGCGCGCGCGGGGATCGTTCTGGCTGACCGTGCGCACGCGCGTGCGCTTCTACCGCAGGCCGGAACTCATGGAGCCGGTCGAGGCGAGCACCTGGGCGCACGCCCCCGGCGCAATGCGGGTCGATCGCTTCTACCGCCTGCGCGCGGGGGAAGAAACGCTGGCCGAGGGCCGGACGGAGTGGTGCGTCTACGATATAGAGAAGGGCGCCGTGCGCCCCATGGCGGAGGCGGGCTTTGATCCGGAGCACATCGACTTCTGCGAGGAGACCGTGCTGCCCGCGCCCTACGCGCGTTTCCGGCACGATTTTGCGGAGGCGGATCGCGTCCGCGTCCATGCGGTGCGGCCGTCATACGTGGATCTGGGCCGCCACATGAACAACGTGGCCTATCTGCGGCTGTTGACGGATTCCTTTTCCGTGGAGGAATTGGAGCGCATGGACGTGGAGGAGATGGAGATTCTGTTCTGCTTGCCCTGCTTCGAGGGACAGGCGCTGGACGTGATGCGCCGCAAGACGGAGTGGGGCTGGGAATTTGGCGTGCGCCGCCCGGATGGCCGATACGCGGCGCTGGCGCTGATGCGCCTGAGGCGGTAGACATGTGCGGCCGCTATTGGATCGAGCCGGAGAGTGACGAGGAGCTTCTGCGCATGATCGACAACCTGCAGCGCCTCGATCCCGAACTGCGCGTGCAAACCGAGGGCGAAATCTTCCCCGGCGACGGCGTGCCCGCGCTCTGCCTGAGCCGGGCGGGGAGCGTGCGACCCTTCGCGATGGCCTGGGGCTACCGCATGAGCGATGGGCGGCGGGTCATCAATGCCCGCAGTGAGACCGCTGTCGAAAAGCCGCTGTTTCGGGACGGCATGCTTCGGCGCCGCTGCCTGCTGCCCATGAACGCCTACTTCGAATGGGAGCGCCGGGACGGACGGAAAGTCAAGTACCGCATCGCGCCCGAGGCGGGCGGGCTGCACTATCTGGCGGGATTGTATCGCCTCGAGGGCGGATTTCCCGAATGCGCGGTGCTCACCATGCCGGCCGCGCCGGAGATCGCGTTCATCCATGACCGGATGCCGGTGATCCTGCCGCCGGAGGCGCGGGAGTCTTGGCTGCGCGGCGGGGAGATCGACCTTCGCACGCACCCCCCGCTGCGATACGCACAGGCATAAATTGAGCGCCCGGGCAATTGCCCGGGCGCTTCGCGCGTTAAAGAACGCTCAATCCTTCGTGTTGGTGCCGTGAAGGATGACGTCGTGGTAGCCGCCCTCGACGATGCTCACCGATGATACCAGCGTCAGCTTCGCGTCGCGCTGGAGGTCGGGGATGTTGGTCACGCCCACGTTGCACATCGTGGACTTCACCTTGTACAGGCTTTTGTTCACGTTGTCGTGCAGCGAACCCGCGTAGGTGACGTAGGAATCCACGCCCTCCTCGAAGCTCAACTTGCTCTTGCCGCCCAGATCGTATCGCTGCCAGTTGCGCGCGCGGTTGGAGCCCTCGCCCCAGTATTCCTTGACGTAGGTGCCGTTGATCATCAGCTTCTGGGTCGGGCTCTCGTCAAAGCGGGCGAAGTAGCGGCCCAGCATGATAAAGTCCGCGCCCATGGCCAGCGCCAGCGTCATGTGATGGTCGTGCACGATGCCGCCGTCGGAGCAGATCGGCACGTACACGCCGGTCTTTTCGAAGTATTCGTCGCGGGCGGCAGCCACCTCAATCAGCGCGCTCGCCTGGCCGCGGCCGATGCCCTTCGTCTCGCGGGTGATACAGATGGAGCCGCCGCCGATGCCCACCTTCACGAAGTCCGCGCCCTGTTCCGCCAGGAACAGGAAGCCGTCGCGGTCCACGACGTTGCCCGCGCCCACCTTGACGGAGTCGCCGTACTTTTCGCGGATGTAGGCGATGGTCTTGGCCTGCCAGCAGCTGTGGCCCTCGGAGCTGTCGATGCACAATACGTCCGCGCCGGCCTCGATCAGCGCCGGCACGCGCTTCTCATAATCCAGCGTATTGATGCCCGCGCCCACCATGTAGCTCTTCTTGCCGTCCAACATCTCCAGCGGATTTTCCTTGTGCTGGGAGTAGTCCTTGCGGAATACGAAGTACATGAGCCGGCCCTCGCCGTCCACGATGGGCAGGCTGTTGAGCTTGTGCTCCCAGATGATATCGTTGGCGGCCTTGAGCGTGGTATCCGCCGGGGCGGTGACCAGCTTTTCCAGCGGCGTCATGAAGCTGGAGACGAGCTCGGAGGTATCCATGCGGGACACGCGGTAGTCGCGGCTGGTGACCACGCCCAGCAGCTTGCCGTTGGGCTGGCCGTCCTCGGTCACGGCCACGGTGGAGTGGCCGTATCGCTCCTTGAGCGCCAGAATGTCCGCGAGCGTCTGATCCGGCCGTACGTTGGAGTCGCTCGGCACGAAGCCGGCCTTGTAGCTCTTGACCCGCGCCACCATGGCGGCCTCGTCCTCGATGCTCTGGGAGCCGTAGATAAACGACATTCCGCCCTCCCGCGCGAGCGCAATCGCCATGGTGTCGTTGGACACGGACTGCATGATCGCGGAAACCAGCGGAATGTTCAGGGAAATGGGCGCTTCCTCCTGCCCCTTGCGGAACTTCACCAGCGGCGTGCGCAGGCTGACGTTCGCGGGAATGCAATTTTCGGAGGTGTAGCCGGGAATCAGAAGGTACTCGCTGAAGGTGTGGGAAGGTTCGCTGATGTAGTGTGCCATTCAATCGCTCCTTTTCAAAGTTGAAGAACGCTCAATTGTCGAAGGAAACCGATTCGATTAAAGGTATCATATCATTCGCAAATGGAGATTCCAGCACATTTGGGTTAAGAGCTGGTGATTTCGTCCGCGAGCGGCGGACGCGGCAGGATTTCGACCGGCCGGCCGCGAAATGTAGAAGCATGAAGGAGCGCTATGTATACAGCATCAACGGCCTGGAGGTGCGCGCGGAGTTCGACGCGCGGGATCGGGAGCGAATCTGGCTGCCGCTCTTGCGCAGGCTGACGGCGCTGCGGCGGGAGAAGGAGCGGCGCGTCGTCGTCTTCCTCGCGGGGCCGCCCGCGGCGGGCAAGAGCACGCTGTGCCGCTATCTGGAAGAGCTGTCCCGGAGCGATCCGGCGCTCGCGCCCGTGCAGGCGGCGGGCCTCGATGGATTCCACTTTCCGCAGGCATATTTGGATGCCCACGAGTTTCGGGGAATGCCGCTCTCTCGGATCAAGGGCGCGCCGGAGACCTACGATGTGGAGAAGCTGGCGCGGCTGCTCGAACAGTTAAACGTGCCGGAGCGGCGCTGGCCCGTCTACGACCGCCGCATTCACGACCCCGTGGAGGGCGCGCTGACGATCACCGAGGAAATCGTGATCGTCGAGGGCAACTGGCTGCTGCTGGACGAGGAGCCGTGGAACCGGCTGTGCTGCGACTATTCCGTGTTTCTGCGCGCGGGAGACGAATCGCAGCTCGAGCGCATCGTGGCGCGCAAGATGCAGGGCGGCTTCTCCGAGGCCGACGCGCGCGCGGCCGTCGCGCGGAACGACCGGCCGAACATCCTGCGCTGCATGGAACATTCCCGCCGGGGTGCGCTGAATCTGGCGCGCGCCGCGGACGGCACATGGGAGGAAATATGAAGAAACTTGCGTTCATTGGATTGGGAAACATGGGCGGAGCCATCGCGTCCGGCCTGGTCGCGGGCGGAGCCGTCGCGGCGGAGGACGTATGCGCCTACGCCCCGCACTGGGACAAGCTGCGCGCCGCCTGCGAACCGCTGGGCATTCGCCCCTGCCACGGCGCGGCGGAGGCCGTGAAGCTCGCGGATACGGTGCTGCTGGCCGTCAAACCCTACGTGATCGAGGGCGTGCTCGCCGAACTGGGCGAGGCGCTCGCGGGAAAGGCCGTGATCAGCGTGGCGCTGGGTTACGACTGCGCGCGCCTGCGCCCGCTGCTGCCCGAGACCGCGCGCGTGCAGTTCGTCATGCCGAACACTCCGGCGCTGGTGGGTGCGGGCGTGCTGCTGTTTGAACAGGAGAATACGCTGGAAGCCGGCGAGCGCGCGGAGATCATGGAGAAGTTCGCGGCGCTGGGCGAGGTGATGGAGTTGCCGAGCCATCTGATGGGCATCGGTGGAGCGGTGTCCGGCTGCGGTCCGGCGTTCTGCGCGATGGTGATCGAGGCGCTGGCGGACGCGGGCGTGAAGTACGGCCTGCCCCGCCCCACGGCCTACCGCCTGGCGAGCCAGACGCTCGCGGGCACGGGAAAGATGCAGCTGGAGACCAACCAGCATCCCGGCGCGATCAAGGACGGCGTGTGCTCCCCCGGCGGCACGACGATTCGCGGCGTGGAGGCGTTGGAGCGCGCCGGCATGCGCGCGGCGCTGATGGACGCGGTGCGGGCCGTGATGGAAAAAAAGGTATGACGGCGGAGGAATAGAGAAAGGCCCTGTCATCGCTGCTGGGCCTGGAGTGCCTGCACTGCGCGCTGAACCAGGTGATCGCGACCACGGAGCTCGTGGGGATGGCCGAGGACCGGCGCGTCGCGCTGATGCAGCGGGCCATCGAGCAGCTCGCCCGAGGCGGCGTGAATCGCAACAACTGCGAGATCATCAACGAAGCCTACCGCCTGGTGACGCGGGAGATCGGCGACGAAAATCCCTACGCGCGCGTGAAGTCCGACTTCAACGAGGGGATGCTGCGGCTGTGCCCGGAGGTGCGCTGCCACATTCGTGCGAGCGAAGATCCGCTGGCGGCGGCGGTGCGCGCGAGCATCGCGGGCAATCTGATCGACATCGCCGCGCTGGGGCTGGGCGTGACCATGGACGCGGCCATGGCGAAGGTGCGCGAGGTGGACGAGACCGGCCTTTTCATCGACGACTGCGCGGCGCTGGCGGAGGCGCTCCGGGGAGCGAAGCGGCTGCTGGTGCTGGGCGACAATTGCGGCGAAATCGCGCTGGACAAGCTGCTGATCGAGACGATCCGCCGGCTGTATCCGAACATCCGCGTGCAGTACGGCGTGCGCGGCGCGCCGGTGGTCAACGACGTGTCCCGGGAGGACGCGGCGCAGGTGGGCATGGAGGAGGTCGCGGAGGTCATCGACAACGGCGACGATCTGCTGACCACGCTGCTCCACCGCGCGAGCTCGGAGTTCAACCGCGCCTTTGACGCGGCGGACGTGGTGATCGCCAAGGGCATGGGAAACTTCGAGGGGCTGCAGTTCTGCGACAAAGAAAATCTCTTCTTCCTGTTGATCGTCAAGTGCGATGTGATCTCCCGCCTGACGCGCGCGCCGAAGGGAAGCATACTCTGCATGAAGCAGGGGGAACGAAAATGAGGAGGGCCGAACCTGTACGGATTCGGCTCTTTCTATCGAATGTCCTTTTTCCGAAATATCCCACAGCCCGCCGCGATGGAAACCGCGACCCAGAACAGGTTCAGCAGGACGCATCGCGCGGGATGAAGGCAATTCATCGAGGACAGCTGCGCCGCCTGCCCGGTTGGGATGAGATCGTACAGGTATTCGAGGGCGACGGAGACCGGGGCGGACGCCTGCCGCGAAAAGCGGCTGTGAAGCTGCATGCTGAGGAACAGCATTCCGAAGGCAAGCGCCATGCAGGCGACGACGCTGCGGGCCCTATCGCAGATCAATGTGGAGATCAGGCAATACAGCGCCGCGTAGGCGAGGCACATCGAAGCGCCGATGGCGAAGCAGAGGCCGATTTCCCGCAAACCCACATCCATTTCGAAGAGCGAGAAGGATATGGCGGCCGTGAACGCGGTCGTCAGCGCGAACACCGCCACGCAGGCCGCCGATGTGACAACGAGGTGCGATAGATAGACGCCGCGCCTGCCGTGGCCCGCGATCAACTTGTTCCGCACATCGCCGCTTGTGAAATTTCCCGAGACAAACATGGCCGCCATGGCCGCTACGACAGCCCCGTAAAAGCTCAGAGGCAGAAAGATCACCCGGCTGAAGGGCACCGTGTAGTCCATCGCGGTGCGCTGCATGAAGATTAGACCAATAGCCACAAAAAGCATGCACAGCGCGCTGCCCCAGAAGACGCGCGTGCGGAACATATGAAATAGATCCGTCCGTAGCAGATTGCGCATTCTTCCACCTCCCGTCGGCGAGAACGGATACTTACACCATTCTAAGGAATAAGCGTAAAGAAAACGGTCAAGAAAACAGTCAAGAAACGGTCAAAATTTTTGATCAGGGGCGAGAACAAAAGCGGCGGGAGAATCGCTTCTCCCGCCGAAAGATTGTCGACTTCGCACTATCTCGATCCCTTGTCGTAGGGAATGCCCTCCGCCTTTGGCGCGGCGGAGCGCTTGCTGGTGAGCGCCAGCACGATCAGCGAAATGATGTAGGGCAGCATGTTGTACACGTTGCTGGGCAGGTTCAAATTTGCCAGGAATGGGAAGCCCGTGTACACGTTGCTCAGCGAGCGGAACAGGCCGAACAGCAGCGCCGCCAGCGCGATGCGCGTGGGCTTCCACTGGCCGAAGATCATCACGGCCAAAGCCAGGAAGCCGAAGCCGGCCACGCCGTTTTCAAACTTCCATTCGCTCACGCCCGCGGTGATGTACACCAGGCCGCCGATGCCGCCCAGCAGGCCGGACAGCATCACGCCCGCGTAGCGCATCTTATAGACGTTGATGCCCACGGAGTCCGCCGCCTGGGGGTGCTCGCCGCAGGCCATCAGCCGCAGGCCGAACTTGGTCCTGTACAGCAGCACGTTCGCGCAAATCAGCAGAATGACCGCCAGCAGCATGAACCAGTTGAACTCGAAGCCGCCGATGTTGACCAGGAAGGCCTTCTTGGCGTTGACGTACTGGATGGTCGCGGAGACGTTGTTCGGGTTCTCGGCGGTGTTGATCGCCTTGACGAACACGGTGGCCGCGGCCACGGCCAACAGGTTCATGGCCGTGCCCACCAGCGTCTGGTCGGCCTTGAAGTTGATGGCCGAAACCGCCAGCAGCAGCGAGTAGATGATGCCGCAGAGCATCGCCGCCAGAATCGACAGGCAGACGACCGCCGCCGCGGACGAATCGGCCGGCAGGTACTTCATCATCAGCGCGCCGCCCAGCGCGCCGGCGACCATGATGCCCTCCAGACCGATGTTGATCACGCCGGAGTGCTCGGCAAAGCATCCACCCAGCGCGACCAGCAGCAATACGGACGCGAAGATCAGCATATATTGAATCAGCAACAGCATTAGCGGTCGCCTCCCTTCAGCTTCAATTCATCGCGGCGGTTCAGGCGGCTATTCATGAATTGCCGGAAGAACAGCACGAAGCCGCAGAGGTAGATAATCAGAGAGGAGATGAAGTCCGAGATGTCGGAGCTGTACATGGTCATATCCACGTAGCCGCCGCCGTCGGTGATCTGCTGGATGAAGAACGAAGAGAAGATCGTGCCGATGGGATGCAGGCCGCCCAGGAACGCCGCCGCGATGCCGTTGAAGCCCATCGCGGGCACGGAGGACTGGGTGACAGACCACTGCTCGTAGCCGGAGAGGTAGAACATCGCCGCGCCCAGGCCCGCCAGCGCGCCGGCGATGCCCATGGTCAGGATGATGTTGTACTTCTCGCGCATGCCGGCGTACTTCGCCGCGTTCTTGTTCATGCCCGTCGCCTTGAGCTCGTAGCCTAGGCGGGTCTTGCTCAGCACCAGCCACACCAGCACCGCGATCAGGATCGCCAGCGGAATCGCCAGCGTGGTGTAGCGGTTGTTGGTGAACAGCTTGTTGATGCCCAGCGAGGGCATGATCGCGCCGGGATTGGTGTTGGCCAGGCCGAGGGTGTAGGGGCTGGTCGGATCCTTGACGGAGCTCAGGATGCTGTTGACCGTGTAGAGGCCGATCCAGTTCAGCATGATGCAGGAGATGACCTCATTCACGTTGCGATAGGCCTTCAGCAGGCCGGAGATGCAGCCCAGCAGCGCGCCCGCCACGGCCGCGGCGATCATGCACACGTACCAGGGCAGATGGAGCGACAGCGCGCAGTAGAGCGCCGCGCCCGCGCCGGCCACGTACTGGCCCGCCGCGCCGATATTGAACAGGCCGACCTTGTAGGCGAACAGCACCGACAGGCTGCACATCAGCAGCGGCGCGGTCTTGACCAGCGTGTTGCCCAGGTAGCGCAGCTGCTGGTTGAGGTTGGGATAGTTCCAGAAGTTCTTTACGATGGACGTGATCGCGCCCCACGCGCCCGTCGGATTGATGAGCAGCAGCGCGATGTAGCCGACGATCAGGCCCAGCAAGATGCACAGCAGGGAAGCGATCAGCGTCTGCACCGCGGGAATGCGAAAGAAAGGTGTGCGCTTCTTGGTGTCCATCCGTTACATCTCCTTCCTCTTGGCGCCTGCCATGTACAGGCCCATTTCTTCCGCGGTGGTCGCCTTGGGATCGAGCTCGCCGACGATCTCGCCCTCGTACATCACCAGGATGCGGTCGGACACGTCCATGACCTCGTCCATCTCCAGCGAAACCAGCAGCACGGCCTTGCCCGCGTCGCGCTGGGCGACGATCTGCTTGTGGATGTTCTCGATGGCGCCCACGTCCAGGCCGCGGGTGGGCTGCACGGCAACCAACAGCTGCGGCGCCTTGTCGATCTCGCGGGCGACGATGGCCTTCTGCTGGTTGCCGCCGGACATGCTGCGCGCCGTGGTGACCGGGCCCTGTCCGGAGCGGATGTCATAATCCTCGATCAGCCGCTCGGCGTAGGCGCGAATGTTCTTGCGCTGCAGCAGGCCGTGCCTGGTGAACTCCGGCTCGAAATAGCGCTGGAGCACGATGTTGTCCTCCAGGGTGTAGTCCAGCACCAGGCCGTGCTTGTGGCGGTCCTCCGGGATGTGGCTCATGCCCGTCAGCGAGCGCTCGCGGATGGGAGCGCGGGTGATGTCCTTGCCGCAGAGCGTGATCTTGCCGCTCACCAGCGGCTCCAGGCCCGTCAGGCCGTAGACGGTCTCGGTCTGGCCGTTGCCGTCGATGCCGGCGATGCACACGATCTCGCCCGCGCGCACCTCGAAGGATACGTTCTTGACGGCGTTGTTTTTGTGCACCTTGGAAGCCACGGTCATGCCCTCCACCTTGAGCACCACGTCGCCCGGGGTCTTGTCGGCCTTCTCCACGTGGAAGTTCACGTCGCGGCCGACCATCATCGCGGAGAGCGCCTCCACGGTGGTGTCCTTGGTGTCCACGGTGCCGATGTACTTGCCCTTGCGCAGCACCGAGCAGCGGTCCGCCACGGCCATGATCTCCGCCAGCTTGTGGGAGATGAACAGAATCGATTTGCCCTCGGCGGCGAGGTTGCGCATGATCTGCATCAGTTCGTCGATCTCCTGGGGCGTGAGCACGGCGGTCGGCTCATCGAAGATCAAAATCTCGTTGTCGCGGTAGAGCATCTTCAGAATTTCGGTGCGCTGCTGCATGCCCACGGTGATGTCCTCGATCTTCGCGTCGGGGTCAATCTGCAGGCCGTAGCGCTCGGATAGCGCCAGCACCTTCTTGCGCGCCTCATCCTTCTGCAGGAAGCCGCCCTTCGTCGGCTCCACGCCCAGGATGATGTTGTCCAGCACGGTGAAGCACTCCACCAGCTTGAAGTGCTGGTGCACCATGCCGATGCCCAGGGCGGTGGCGTCGTTGGGGTTCTTGATGGACACGACCTTGCCGTCCTTCTTGATGGTGCCCTCCTCCGGCTGGTACAGCCCGAACAGCACGCTCATCAGCGTGGACTTGCCCGCGCCGTTTTCGCCCAACAGCGCGTGAATCTCGCCCTTGCGCAGCTGCAGGGTGATGTTGTCGTTTGCGATGATGCCGGGGAAACGCTTGGTGATGTTCAGCATTTCAATGGCGTACTGGTTTTCCAAAAAGCATACCTCCCATCGAATCGGGTGGCGCGAAGCGTCCGGCTGCCGCTGCCGCCGTTCGTCCGCCGGATTTGATAAAAGCCCCCGTCAGAACCGGCAGGGGCGCTTACCAATAATTCGGGGGATGGCTGCGCACCATCCCCCGATGGAGGAAAGGAATTACTTGATGTTGCCGAGGTAGTTCACGGTCAACGCGGAAACCGTGGGCTCCACGGTGGTGTCGTTGGAAACGGTGATGGTGCCGTCGAACATTGCGGCCACCAGCGTCTTGTAGTCGTCCTGGGTGAAGCCGTCGCCCCACTGGGTGGTCTCCGGCAGCTGGACGTAGTTCGCGGACGGATCGTCGCCGGACACGAGGCCCAGGGTCTCCAGATGTCCGCCGTAGCTCTCGTCGAAGATGCCCTCGATGACGGTGGCGGTCAGCAGCGCGTCAACGGTGGCGCCCAGGCCCTTCATGGCGGAGGTCACGGTCATGCCCTCACCGTAGGTGCTGTCGATCAGAGCGGACTGGTCGACGTCCACGCCGATGACCTTCGCGCCCTCGACCTTCGCGGCTGCCTCGGCAGCGGAGGTGTAGATGCCGCCGCCGCAGGCGAACACGCACTGCACGCCCAGGGTCTGATACCAGTTGTCCATGTAGGCGGTGATGTCGGCATCGCCGAAGAACTGGTTGCCGTACACGTACTCGCAGGTGGCCTCCACGCCCAGCTCGGCGGCGGCGGCGTCAGCGCCCTGCACGAAGCCGTAGCCGTAGCGAACGACCGCCGGAACGGCCATGCCGCCCAGGAAGCCCAGGTGGGTGTAGCCCAGCTTGACGGCGGCGTAGCCCGCCATGTAGCCGCACAGCTCCTCCTGGTACACGGCGCTGAAGGTGTTGGCCGACAGCGTCGCGCCGCCCAAGTCGCCCTCGCCGACGTCCAGAGCGATGAACTTCACTTCGGGATACATATCCTGCTCCTCAGCGATGGTCTCGCCGAAGGCGTAGCCGGGCATCACGATGATGTTGTAGCCGTCGCCGACAGCCTTGTCGACCATGGCCACGCGGTCCGCGGTGGAGTCGCCCACGGGCTTGTAGTAGGTGAAGTCGACGCCGTTGGCCTCGCAGAAGGCCTTGCAGGCTTCGTAGGTGGTCTGGTTGAAGGACTGGTCGGTGATGTCGCCGTAGTCGGTGATCATGGCGACGCGCCAGGTGGTTTCCTCAGCGGAGGCGATGGTCGCGACGCCCAGCAGCATGCAGAGCGCCAGCAGGAGAGAAACGAGCTTCTTCATTATCCAATATCTCCTCTCATAATTGCGGGTATCATTCTACCCAAGATTCCATCTATATTATATCAGTTTTGTGAAGATTTGAAAAGGGGGGCGGGAAATTTTTTTCTAATTCACTCTGTTGGCGTCAATCATAGGTAACAGCGAGGGAGGGAGCTGTCAAGGGAAAGGGTGGAGATTTTCCGGCAGGGGAA
>CANQEW010000077.1 GCA_947596085.1 uncultured Clostridia bacterium
GTCTTCTCGACCTTGCCGACCTGGCCCTTGATGTAGTCCACGTCGTACTGCTCGGCGGCGCGGCGGTAGAACTCGTCAAAGTTCTTGCCCGGCGTGCGCACGTCGATGTAGAACACGTGCACCTTCACGTCCGGATACTTTTCGCGCACCAGCATCGCGTGCTTGGCCGTGTACATGCAGCAGATCTTGGAACAGTAGGGCTTGCCCCTGCGCGCGTCCTCGCTGCAGCGGGAGCCCACGCACTGCACGAACACGATCTCCTTCGGGTGCCGCCCGTCGGAGGGGCAAACCAGCGTGCCCTTGCTCGGCCCGGCGGCGTTCATCAGGCGCTCGAACTCCAGGCTCGTCACCACGTCCGGCGACTGGGTGTAGGCGTACTCATCGAAGGCGGAAGCGTCGATGGGACGGAAGCCCGTGGCGACGACGATCGCGCCGTACTGCCGCTCGATAATCTCCTCCTGCTGGTCGAACTTGATGGCCCCGGCGGAGCAGTTCTTCTCGCAGATGCCGCACTTGCCAGTGCGGAAGTGCAGGCACTGCGTCTTGTCGATCACCGCCACGTTCGGGATGGCCTGGGCGAAGGGGATGTACACCGCTCCCCGGGTGTTGAGCCCCATGTTGAACTCGTTTTTACCCTTGCGGCTGGGGCACTTCTCGGTGCACACGCCGCAGCCCGTGCACTTGGTCTCGTCCACGTAGCGGGCCTTCTTGCGAATCCTCGCGGTGAAGCTGCCCACGAAGCCGGACACGCTCTCGAGCTCCGCATAGCTGATGATGTTGATCTTGTCGCTCTGGGCCGCGTCCACCATCTTGGGGGTGAGGATGCAGGCCGCGCAGTCGAGCGTCGGGAAGGTCTTGTCCAGCTGCGCCATGCGGCCGCCGATGGTGGGCGACTTCTCCACGATGTCCACCTCGTAGCCCGCCTCGGCGATGTCCAGCGCGGTCTGGATGCCCGCGATGCCGCCGCCGATGACCAGCGCGCGCTTGGTGACGGGGCTGGTGCCGGCGGTGAGCGGCGCGTTGCGCTGCACCTTGGCGATGGCGGCACGGGCCAGTATGATGGCCTTGGCCGTGCCCTCGGGCATGTCCTTGTGAATCCACGAGCACTGCTCGCGGATGTTGGCGATCTCCACCATGTAGGGGTTGAGCCCCGCCAGCGTCGCCGTGCGGCGGAAGGTCGCCTCGTGCATCCTCGGCGAGCAGGAGCAGACCACCACGCCGTCAAGGGAGTAATCCTTGATGGCGTTGCGGATCAGCGCCTGGCCGTTCTCGGAACACATGTATTGGTAGTCGGTGGCGAACGCCACGCCCGGCTCATGCTTCACGGCCTCGACGACGGCCTTCACGTCCACGGTCGCCGCGATGTTCGAGCCGCACCAGCACACGAATACGCCAATCTTCAGCATTGCGCTCCCCCTCCTCTCACTTGTTGTACTTCCGCATGGCGGTCACGATGGCCTGCTGCGGAAGGTCCGGGTCCCACTTCCCGGGCACGTCGCCCGGCTTCATGTGGCTCATGCCCTGCTGGCGCACCACGGCGAGGCGCACCGCCTCGATCAGCTTCGCCGGCTCCACGTTGCGCGGACAGCGCTCGATGCAGGCAAAGCACGACAGGCACAGGTAGACGGACTGGCTCGCCATCAATTCCTCGATCCTGCCCTTTCGCACCATGCTCACGAACTGGTGGGGATGGTACTCCATCTCGTCGTAGGCGGGACAGGTGGCGGAGCACTTGCCGCACTTCATGCACTTCTTCGGGTCCACGCCGCTGATGCGGATGATCTCCTCGGCGTTCAGATGCTGCTGACTCACGCTCCAGCCCCCTCTCCCAGCGCCTCGGCCAGGACCTCGGTGAAGTACTTGACCTCCACCTTCCGGTCGCCGATGTGCTTCTTCAAGTTGTACATGCACAGCGGGCAGGCAGTCACGATGACCTCCGCGCCCTCCTGCATTGCGGAATCGAGCACTGCCTCCGCGCGCTTGGCGGCGAACTCGGGCTTCTCCATCGCCATGTAGCCGCCGCAGCACTCGTTGCGCTGGCCGTAGACGACCGCCTCGGCGCCCAGGGCGCGGATCAGATCCTCGAGGATCGTCGGATTCTCCGGATCGTCGAAATTCAACACGCTCGCCGGGCGCAGGAGGAGGCAGCCGTAATAGGCGGCAATCTTCCTGCCCTTGAGCGGATTCCTGACGGCTTTCTTCACCGCGTCGAAGCCCACGTCGTCGCGCAGCACCTCCAGGTAGTGCACGACTTCGGTCTCGCCCGCGTAGGGCGCGTCCAGTTTCAGGTAGTTGTTCGCGCGGGTGCGAATGTACTCGCTGTTGCGCATGTCGTCGTTCACGCGCTTGAGCACGTGGTGGCAGGCCGAGCAGAGCGTCATGAGCTTTTCGCCGCGAACCTTCGCCGCGTTCAGCGCGCGCACGGCGGACAGCTTGGTCGCGATCTCGTCCTCCGCCTGGGGATAGACCGCGCCGCAGCACTGCCACTCGTCGAGCTCGCGCATCTCCACGCCCAGCGCCGCCGCGGCGCTCCGGCCGCACGCGTCGAGCGCCTTGCCCTTGGTGCTCAGCGTGCAGCCGGGATAGTAGCTGTAAGTCATCGCTAAACCTCCCCTTTACGCCTGGGTGAAGTCGATCTGAGAGAGGACTTCCTTCAACACGTCCGCACTGTGGCGCAGCTTGTCCTCCTCCTCGGGGGTGAGCATCGGCAACAGCGTCCCCTTGATGCCCTGGCCGTTGACGATGGTCGGTATGGACAGGCAGACGTTCGAAATGCCGAACTCGCCGTGCATCATCGAGGACACGCACAGCACGGAGTCGCTGCCATTCAGCAGCGTGCGGATGATGTCGCTGACCGACACCGCGATGGCGTAGAACGTCGCGCCCTTGCGCGCGATGATCTTGCCGCCGGAGGTGCGGATGTAGTTCTCGATCTCGTCCTTGTTGATCTCCGCCTGGAAGGGTTCGCGGTAGTTGAGGCGCTCGCGGTAGTCGTTGATGCCCAGCGAGTTGATCCGCACCGTGCTCCACGGCACGAAGGAGCTGTCGCCGTGCTCGCCCAGCACGAAGGCGTGCACGTCGCGCTGGTTGATGGCCAGATTCTCCGCGATGCGCGTGCGCAGGCGGGCTGAATCCAGCAGCGTGCCGGAGCCGATGATCTTTTGTTCCGGAAGGCCGGAAAACTTGACGAAGGCGTAGGTCAGAATGTCCACCGGATTGCTCACGAACACGTACAGCGCGTCCGGGCAGGCCTTGACGATCTGCGGGGTGATGGACTTGATGATGTTGACGTTGATCTGGCAGAGCTCCAGCCGCGTCTGGCCCGGCTTGCGGGCGATGCCGCTGGTGACCACGACGATGTCCGAACCCGCCGCGTCCTCGTAGCTGCCCGCGTAGATCTGGCAGGGCTGCATGAACGGCGTGCCCTGGCGGATGTCCATGGCCTCGCCCAGCGCCTTCTTGGTATTGACGTCGATCATCACGATTTCGGAAACCTGTCCCTGCACCGCCAGTGTGTAGGCGATGGTCGAGCCGACGCTGCCCGCGCCGATGATCGTTACCTTGCTGCCCATAGATGCACCTCCAAATTTCAAACGCTTGCGCGCAATCTTCTTCCCCTCCATTGTATCAGAAAAGCCCCCGTCCTTGCGTTAATATATATATCAAATACGGTTATATGTATATTATTCTTCCCGTCCGAGGTTTGTCTCATCTTAATGATTTCTGTCTAAAGCGACAGAAATTTCCCGTTATTTCGCAAATTTTTAAAGTTTGGTCGTACTAATCACTTTACGGGTATGTAAAAATAAAGTGCCGGATAAGCATCCGGCACAACGTTAAGATTTAGGTTACTTCCCCATGCAGCGGCGCACGGCGGCGGCCATTTCATCCCGCTTGGCAAGCACATCCTTCAACAGCGCGATCTGCGCCCGGGTGCGCACCAGATTGTGCTGTGGATAGCCGGTCTTGAAATAGGTGTCTCCGTTCAGATAGTCAGCCAGAAAGCGGGCGGCGAGCTCGCCGGTCATCACCGCAACGCTCAAGGGCAGCAGCTCCACCTCCGCGGGCTCGATATGCTCTCCAACGCCCGCGAGAAAGCCCTCGGTGAAGGCGGCAAAGTATTCCATGTTCAGCGCGATCTTCGAAACATCCGGCTCATCCTCGGGCGCGGTGGACGCGCCGAAGCGAATCGCGTCGCCGAAGTCCCACAGCAGCGTGCCCGGCATGACCGTGTCCAGATCGATCACGCACAGCGCCTCGCCGGTGCGCGTATCCATCATCACATTGTTGATCTTGGTATCATTGTGGGTCACGCGCAGCGGAAGCTCACCCGCGTCCAGCAGCGTCGAGATCCGGCACAGCTCCTCACGATGCGCGCGCAGATAGCCCAGCTCCGGCGCCGCTTCCGCCGCGCGGCCAGCCGCGTCCTCCGCCGCGGCGCGCTCCAGCGCGTCGAAGCGGGCGCAGGTGTCGTGAAAGCCGGGAATGGTCACATGGAGCTGGTTCGCGGGGAAGTCGGCCAGCATGTTCTGGAATACGCCGAAGCCGCGGCCGGCCTCCCGAAACTGCGCGGGCGTATCCGCCCGATCCGGCGCCGCGGCGCCGGAGATGTACTCATAGGCGCGCCAATACTCGCCTTCAGGACTTATGTACATCCATTCGCCCGTGTGCAGAGGCACGAGCTTGAGCACCCGCCACGTGGGATCGATGCCCGCCGCGCGATACTTGGCCGTCAGGTGGCCGGTGATGCGCAGCACGTTCTCCATGACTTCTCCGGGCTTCTTGAACACATAGTGGTTGATGCGCTGCAGGATGTACTCCCGGTGCGGATATTCATAGGTCAGATGGTAGGTGCTGTTGATGTTGCCGGATGTCAGCTCCTCGGCCCCTGAAAACTCCCCGCAAAAGGCAAACTGTTCGCAGACGCGCCTGATATTTTCCATCTTCGTTTCCTCCCGTCAGAAGATCGCTTCCACAAATTCCTTCGCGTCGAAGGGCTGCATGTCGTCCAGCTGCTCGCCCAGGCCGATGTAGCGCACCGGCAGCCCCAGCTCGCTGCGGATCGCCACCGCGATGCCGCCCTTGGCCGTGCCGTCCAGCTTCGTCAGTATGATGCCGTCCAGATTGGCGACCTCCCCGAACACCTGCGCCTGATTGAGGCCGTTCTGGCCGGTGGTGGCGTCGATCACCAGCAGCGCCTTGACCGCCGCCTCCGGATATTCGCGCTCGATCACGCGGCTGATCTTCTTCAATTCCTCCATCAGGTGCGCCTTGTTGTGCAAGCGCCCCGCCGTGTCCACCAGCAGCACGTCCGCGTGCCGGGCGCGCGCAGCCTGGATCCCGTCGTACACCACCGCCGCGGGGTCCGCGCCCTCGTGCTGCTTGATGATCGGGCACTCGGCGCGCTCGGCCCAGATGGTCAGCTGCTCCGCCGCCGCCGCGCGGAAGGTATCCGCCGCGCAGATCACCACGCGCCGGCCCATGGCCTTCATGCGCGAAGCCAACTTGCCGATGCTGGTGGTCTTGCCCACGCCGTTGACGCCGATGATGAGCAGCACCATGGGGCTGCTCAGCTCCATCGGCTCCGCCCAGAGGATGTCCTTTAGAATCTCCTTGAGCGCGGTCCGCGCGGCCTCGGGATCGCCGATCTTCTCCTCCCTGCACTTTTCGCGCAGGCGGTTCACCGCGAGCTCCGTCGTCTTCATGCCCACGTCCGCCATGATGAGGATGTCGGAAAGGTCCTCGAAGAAGTCGTCATCCAGCGCCTTGTAGTTCTCCACCAGCTCGCTCATGCGGCCGGAAAACATCTCGCGCGTGCGGCGCATTCCCTGTTTTATTTTATCAAAGAGTCCCATTTTGCGTTCCTCCTTACAGATTCGTGATCGGATCGTTGAGCTTGACGGATACCGTCCGGGATACGCCCTTCTCCTGCATCACCACGCCGTAGAGCGCGTCGCAGCGCTCCATGGTGCCCTTGCGGTGGGTGATGACGATGAACTGCGTGTTCGCCGAGTAAGATTTCAGATAGTCCGCGTAGGTGTCGATGTTCGCGTCGTCCAGCGCGGCCTCAATCTCGTCCAGCACGCAGAAGGGCGTGGGCTTGAGATCGAGGATCGCGAACAGGATCGCGATGGCGGTGAGCGCTCGCTCGCCGCCCGAGAGCAGGCTGAGCATCTGCAGCTTCTTCCCCGGCGGCTGGGCCACGATGTCGATGCCGCAGTTGAGCGCGTCCTTCGGATCGCTCAGCCGCAGTTCCGCCATGCCGCCGCCGAACAGCCGGGTGAAGGTGCGGGCGAAGTTTTCGTTGATGCGGGCGAACTGCTCCCTGAACTGCGCCTCCATCTGCCTCTCCAGATCGGCGATGATGCCCTCCAGGTCGGTGCGGGCCTTGACGAGATCGTCCCGCTGGCCCGAAAGCTCCTCCACTCGCTCGGCGGTGCGCCGGTACTCGTCCACCGCCGCCACGTTCACCGTGCCCATCTCCCGGATGCGCGCGCGGATGGCGGCGATGCGCTTCTCCGCCTCGGCGAGCTTGAAGCCGCTCTGGCGGAAGGCCTCCGCGCCCTCCCGTGTCAGCTCGTAGTCCTCCCAGACGCGATCCTGAATCTGCTTGTACTCACCCTCCACGCGGGCCAGCTGCAGCTCGGACCGATGGTGCCGGTCGCTGAACTCGTCCAGGCGCGCGCGAATGGCGTCCACTCCGTCCGCGATCTCGCGCAGGCGCTGCTGCGCGCCCGCGCGGCGCTCCTCCTCCGCGGCGAACTCGCCCCGGACGGCCTCCAGCTTCGCGCGCTCACCCTCGAGCTCCGCGATGTCGCCCTCCAGCGCGGAGGCGCTCTCCGCCAGCTGCCGCTCGCAATCCGCGAGCTGCCCCTCAGATTCGGCGAGCACGCGCTCGGTATCCTCCGCCTCTCGCGTCAGCCGGTCGCGCATGTCGCGCACGGCCTCCAAGTCGCGCCGTGCCTCCGCCAGCGCCACGCGCGCGTCCGAAACCGCGGCGCGCAGGGCCTCATTCTCCCCGCGCCTGGCGAAGATCTCCTCCTGCACGCGCCTGACTTCCTCCTGGCGGCTGTCGGTGGAGCGCTCCGCATCCTCCTGCTGGCCATCCAGCGCCGCGAGCGAGGATGTCACATCCGCGAGCTGCGCGCTCAGGCGCTCGCGCTCGGTGGCGGATTTCGCCACCCGCGCGTCGTTGGCGGACTGCTCGTCCAGCGCGGCCTTCAACAGCTCGTCCGCGCGGCCGCAAAGCACCTCCTGCGCGTGCAGCGCGTCGTAGAGCTCGCCGCGCTCGCGCTTCAAATCGGCGCGCTCCCGATCCAGGCCGCCGTACACCTCGCGCAGCTTCGCCAGCTCCTCGCCGGCGGCCTTCAGCGCGGCCTCGGTCTCCTCGATCTCGCGGGAGCGGGAGAGCAGGCTGGTCATGCGCGACTGGACGCTGCCGCCGGTCATTGAGCCGCCGGAGTGCATCACGTCGCCCTCCAGCGTCACCAGCCGCAGCTGGTAGCGCGCGGCGCGCTGAACCGCGATGGCGCTGGTCAGATCCTCCGCCACCACGGTGCGCCCCAGCAGGCTGTCCACCACGCCGCGGTACTGGGAATCGAACGAAATCAGTTCGGAGGCCACGCCCAGGCAGCCGGGCAGCGCGAGCGCCTGCCGCTCCTGGAGCGTGAGCGTGCGGGCGCGCACCGAGCCGATGGGCAGAAACGTCGCCCGGCCGAAGCGGTTCGCGCGCAGGTACTCGATCATGCGCTTGGCGTCCTCGTCGCGGTCCACCACGATGTTCTGCAGCGCGCCGCCCAGCACCATGTCGATCGCGCGCTCCAGCTTCGCGGGCACGCGAATCAGATCCGCCACCACGCCGTGCACGCCCGAATCCGGGTTGCGCCGCGCCTGCAGCAACACCTGCTTGACGGAGTTGTTGTAGCCCTCATAGTCGCGCTGCATCTCGCGCAGCAGCTTCATGCGGGAGTCCGCGCTCTGGCGCCTGGCCTGCAGACCGCTCACCTGGTCGGACAACGCCTGCAGCCGGTCGTTGAGCGCCTGCACGCGGGCGTTGTGGCCGGCCGCCTGCTCCTTGAGCTCCGTGCGGCGCGCCTCCTCGGCCTCGAGCCGCTCGCGCGCCTCGGCGACCTGCGCTTTGAGCGAATCCACACCCGCCTGCTCGCGGCCGCGCTCGCTCTCCATGCCCTCGATCTGCGCCGTCAAAGCGGCCTGCATAGCGCTCAGCCGCGCGCGCTGGGAACGCACGTCACCCAGGCGGTTCATTGCCTGGATGATCTGCTGCTTCATGCGCTCGGAGCGCTCCTCCAATTCGGCGAGCGCCCGCTCCGCGGCCGCCAATCCGGCCTCCTTCCGGGCAAGCTCATCCGCCTGCGCATCCAGCTTTTCGCCGTCCGCCTCGATCTGCGCCGTCAGCGCCGCGATGCGCTCGTACACGCCTTCGCGGCCGCGGCCCGCCGCGTCGCGCTGGGCCAGCAGCCGCCCCCGCTCCTTTTCGAACGCGGCCATGCGCTCGCGCAGCACGCGCACGGCGCCCTCCCGGGCCTCGACCTCGCGGATTCGCTCCTGCACGTCCTCGCGGCGCAGCGCGGATTCCGCCTCGAGCGCCGACAGCTCCTCCTGACACGCCTCGCGCGCCGCCTGGCTCTCCTCCAGCTCCCGGTTGGATTCCAGTATGGACTCGCCCAGCGACTCCACCGACCGCTTGAGCTCCGCTATGCGCTCCTCACAGCGCTCCGTGCGCATCAGGAACGCGTTTAAATCGAGCACCTTCAATTCATCCCGCAGCGAGAGGTACTCCCGCGCGATCTCGCTCTGCTGGCGCAGCGGCTCGACGCGCTCCTCCAGCTCCGCCAGGATGTCCTCCACGCGCGCCAGATTCTGGGTGGTGTTGTCCATGCGCCGCTGGGCATCCAGCTTGCGGGCCTTGAACTTCACGATGCCCGCCGCTTCCTCGAACACCTGCCTGCGGTCCTCGGACTTGACCGACAGGATCTCGTCGATCCTGCCCTGACCGATCAGCGAATAGCCGTCCTTGCCGATGCCCGTGTCGCGAAACAGGTCCACGATGTCGCGCAGGCGGCAATTCGCGCCGTTGATCTTGTACTCGCCCTCGCCGCTGCGGTACACCCGGCGGGTGACGGACACCTCGGCGAAGTCGATGGGCAACTCGTGCTCCTCATTGTCGAACACCAGCGTGACCTCGCAGAAGGAGAGCCGCCTGCGCTTTTCCGTGCCGCCGAAGATCACGTCCTCCATCTTTGCGCCGCGCAGGGACTTCGCGCTCTGCTCGCCCAGCACCCACTTGATCGCGTCGGCGATGTTGCTCTTGCCGCAGCCGTTCGGGCCCACGATGCCGGTGATGCCATCCTCAAATTCGATCTCCACGTGGTCCGCGAAGGACTTGAATCCGTGGATGATCAGCTTCTTTAATCTCAAAACTAACGGTACGCTCCCATTCTCTTCAGTGCTTCCAGCGCGGCCGCCTGCTGCGCGCTCTGCTTGCTCGTGCCCTGCCCGACGCCCAGCTCCTCCCCGGCGCGCAGCGCCCGGTAGCAAAACAGCGGCGCGTGGGGCGGGCCCTCCATGGACACGAACTCGTACTCGGGCATCTGCCCCTCCCGCTGCAAAAGCTCCTGCAGCCGCGATTTCGCGTCCAGGTGGTCCTTCAACAGCTCCGGCTTCAGCTCCTCCCCCAGGAGAAGTGAAACCAGCCGCACGGCCTCGTCAAAGCCCGCGTCCAGATACACCGCAGCCAGCACGGCCTCGGTCACGTCGCAGAGAATCGACGGCTTGCTCCGCCCGCCGCTCCTCTCCTCGCCCACGGAGAAGCGGATGAATTCCCCCAATCCCAGCCGCTTCGCCGCGCGGGAGAGCGTCTCCTCGCGCACCAGGTACGCGCGGATGCGCGTGAGCTTCCCCTCGTCCACGTCCGGCAACTCGAAGTACAGGTAGCGGCTCACCGCGAGCTCCAGCACCGCGTCGCCCAGAAACTCCAGCCGCTGGTAGTGCGGCACGTGGTGGTCGCCGCCGAAGGAGGGGTGCGTCAGCGCCGTCTCCAATAGCTTCTCGTCGCGGAACACGTGGCCCAGCCGCGCCTCCAATTCCCGCAGATGCATCTCAGGTGTGCGCCTCGATGTAGGCGACCACGTCGCCCACGGTCTTGATCGTGGTCAGCGCCTCGTCCTCCACCGTCAGGTCGTACTCGCTCTCCAGATCCATGATGAGCATCATCAGATTCGCGCTGTCCGCGCCCAGATCGTCGATCAGCCGCGCCTCGGGGGTAATCTTGTCCTCCGAGACCGGCAGCTGCATCAGGATGTACTCCTTCACCTTATCGAAAACCTTCATCTCGCAAATCCTCCTTGTCTCATTCCTCCGCCGCGCGCAGGCCGCTCATGCCGTCGCGGATCTTCTCCACCACGTTCCCCTCGAGCATCCGACGCGCCTGGGCAATGGCGTTCTCGATGGCCTCGGGGCCGGAGCTTCCGTGGGCCTTCACCACCGCGCCGTTCACGCCCAGCAGCGGCGCGCCGCCCACCACGTTATAGTCCAGCTTGCCCTTGATTTTGGAAAGCACCGGCTTCACCAGCGCGCCGCCGATCTTCACCGGCAGCGCCGCGCGGTTGATCTCTTCCTTCATCATGCCAAAGAGCGCCTTCGCCAATCCCTCGGTGTGCTTGAGGATGAGATTTCCGTCGAAGCCGTCCGTCACCGCCACATCAAAGTCCCCGGTAAAGATGTCGCGCGCCTCACAGTTGCCGGCGAAATGGTAGAGCTTCTGCGCGGACATCAGCTCGTATGTCTCCTTGACCAGCCGGTTGCCCTTCTCCGCCTCGACGCCGATGTTGACCAGTCCCACGCGGGGCTCGTCCACGCCCTCCACGCCGCGCATGTAGATTGAACCCATCAGTCCGAATTGCAGCAGATATTTCGGCTGGCAGTCCACGTTCGCGCCGGAATCCATCAGCAGCGTGTTCTTCCGGATTCCCGGCAGCACCACGCCGATGGCCGGGCGCTCCACGCCCGAAATGCGGCCCACGCGGAACATGCCGCAGGCCAGGATCGCGCCGGTGGAGCCCGCGCTGACCACGGCCCCGGCCGCGCCCTCGCGCACGGCGTTCATGGCAACCACCATGGAGGCGTCCTTCTTCTGGCGCACCGCCAGCATCGGCGATTCGTCCATGCCGATCACCTGCTGCGCGGGCAGCACCTCGACGCGCCTGCGCAGTTCGCCCGCGTCGTTGAGAAGCGCCTCGATGCGCTCCCGCGGCCCAGCCAGCAGGATGTCGATGTCGGGAAAGCGACGAAGCGCCCGGAGCGCGCCGTCAACGATCGCTTCCGGCGCGCGGTCGCCGCCCATGGCGTCCAGCGCGATGCGATATTGGCTCATCCGCACAAGCCCCCTTTATAAATATTCCATATTATTCTACCAGAAGCCCGAAAAAATAGCAAGCGCTTTGACCTTCGTGGAAAGAAAGATTGTCTGTTGGCGTCAATCATAGGTAACAGCGAGGGAGGGGGCTGTCAAGGGAAAGGGTGGAGATTTTCCGGCAGGGG
>CANQEW010000078.1 GCA_947596085.1 uncultured Clostridia bacterium
TCCCCTGCCGGAAAATCTCCACCCTTTCCCTTGACAGCCCCCTCCCTCGCTGTTACCTATGATTGACGCCAATAGACCACCGGTTCGTAAAATTTTGAAAACGCATTGACAAGCCGCGCGGCGGGAGTATAATTGAGTTAATCTCACATACGGGCGTTGATGGGAAGGAGTACGCCGCAGAGGATGCGCAAGAGAGCCGCCGGTTGCTGCGAGGCGGCGCGTCCCGCGAGCGGAAGATCATCCCGGAGCTGTCGGCTGAAGGCGATGGGGCTGCGTAAGCTGGAACGTGTGGCGCACGTTATCGCGCCGCGCATTGGCGCGGGTCTCCCGCAAGATGCGAACGAGCGGCCGGGCTTTGCCCCGGCAAGTTGAGTGGTACCGCAGAGGTTTTGCTTCTGTCTCTTCATCGGAAGGGACGGAAGTTTTTTTATCGGTTTCAATCGTCCGAACGGGCGTTGGAATAACATTACATCTATATTGGAGGAACCAAACATGAACAAGCTTTGCAAGGTATTCGCCCTGGCACTGGCGCTGGCGCTGTGCCTGACCATGGCGGCGTCCGCCGAGACCACGTTCCAGCTGGGCACCACCGTCAACGAGCAGGACTCCTTCCAGGTCGCGGCCGAGAAGTTCGCCGAGCTGGTCGAGGAGCGCACCAACGGCGAGTACAAGATCGAGATCTTCCCCAACGGCACGCTGGGCGACGAAGCTGACATGCTCAGCTCCATGTCCATGGGAATGCTGGACATGGGCATCGTGACCTCCGGCCCCTTCATCAACTTCTCCGAGATGATGGGCGTTCTGGACATGCCTTTCCTCTTCGCCAACAACGAGGAAGCCTATGAGATTCTGGACGGCGAGATCGGCCAGGAGCTGCTGGGCACGCTGGAGGCCGCCGGCCTGAAGGGCCTGGCCTACGCCGAGCGCGGCTTCCGCAACGTGACCAACTCCGTGCGCCCCGTCAACAGCGCCGCCGACCTGGAGGGCCTGAAGCTGCGCGTGATGGAGAACGAGATCTACACCGCCACCTTCAACGCGCTGGGCGTGAACGCCGTCCCGATGGCCTGGCAGGAGGCGCTGACCGCCATGCAGCAGGGCACCATCGAAGGCCAGGAGAACCCCATCAACGTCATCCACTCCTACAAGCTCGCCGATGAGTACGGCCAGAAGTACGTGACGCTCGACCGCCACAGCTACTCTACCGCCATCATCACCATGAGCCTGGATCGCTTCAACGAGCTGGACGAGGCCACCCAGCAGATCTTCAAGGACGCCGCCCAGGAGGCTGCCGAGTATGAGCGCGCCTGGGTCGCCGAGCAGGAGGCCGGCCAGCTGGAGGACATCAAGGCCGCCGGCGCCGAGGTCGTCGAGGAGCCCGACGTGGATTCCTTCCGCGCCGCCGTGCAGAGCGTGTACGATCAGTACAGCCAGTACAGCGAGTACCTGACCCGCATTCAGGAGACTCTGGCCAAATAATTCACCGCGCGTTCCGGCGCGTTCCGGGGGCTTCGGCCCCCGGCGCGCCGGGCCGGTCTGCGCGCGGGGAGCGTTCCCGCGCGCAGGCGGGCCCGGGGCGGCGCTCCGGGATTCCGAATGTTGGGAGGAATGCTTATGACACTCAAGACGATACTCGATCGGATCAGCCACGCGCTGGACGTGGTCTGCGGCGCGCTGTGCGTCGTGATGATCGCGGCGATGGTGATCCTCACCGCCGCGCAGATCGTGTTCCGCACCTGGTTCACGGCGCTCTCGTGGTCGGACGAGGTGACGCGCTACCTGCTGGTCTGGTCCACCTTCCTGGGCGCGACCTGCGTCTACCGCCACAGCGGCAACATCTCCATCACCTTCGTTCAGGAGGCGTTTCCGGAGAAGGTGACGCGCGGGCTGCGGGTGGTCGTGCATCTGGTCTGCTGCGTGCTGTTCGCGGTGCTGCTGGTCTACGGCTGGAGATACGTGGTGAGCAATCCCATGACCGCCACCTCCCTGCCGATCAAGATGTCTTACATCTATCTGTGCGTGCCCATCAGCATGGTGATTCTGCTGATTCACGCGATCGTAATGACCATTGACGAGATCAAGGGGGTGAAGGACTGATGGCGGCGATTCTGTTTCTGGTGTTCATCGGCCTTTTGATCATCGGCGTGCCGGTGGCGTTCTCGATCTGTTCGGCGGCGGCGGTCACGCTGTTCGCGGGCTACGGCGATTCGCGCATGATGATGGTCGTGCAGCGCATGTTCACCAGCTGCAATTCCTTCAGTCTGATCGCGGTGCCCTTCTTCATTCTGGCGGGCGATCTGCTGGCCAAGGGCAAAATTTCCAAAGTATTGGTGGAGTTTTGCGAATCCTTCCTAGGCATGATTCGCGGCGGACTGAGCGTGGTTTCGGTGCTGGCGGGCATGTTCTTCGCGGCCATCTCCGGCTCCGGCGCGGCCACCACCGCCGCCGTGGGCGCGACGCTGGTGCCCGAACTCAAGAAGCGCGGCTACCGCGAGGATTCCGCCGCCGCGCTGGTCGCCGCCGCGGGCACCATCGGCGTGGTCATCCCGCCGTCGGTGCCGATGGTGCTCTACGCGGTCATCGCCGAGGAGAGCGTCAACCGCCTGTTCAAGGCCGGTTTCGTCCCCGGCGTCATCATGGGCGCCTGCCTGATCGCTATTTCGCTGTGGCAGGCCTACCGCTGGCAGTATCCCACCGGCGCGAAGTTCAACATAAAGAACATCATCAAGAAGTTTTTGAAAGCCATTCCGGCGATTCTGATGCCCCTGATCATCCTGGGCGGCATCTTCTCCGGCTACTTCACGCCTTCGGAGGCGGCGGCCGTGGCGGTGATCTACGCCGTGCTGGTTTCCGCCTTCATCTACCGCGATTTGACCTGGAAGGAGCTCTACAAGATCATGCTCGGCTCCGCCAAGACCAGCGCGGTCATCATGATCATCATCGCCTGCTCCGGCCCCTTCGGCTGGGCGCTGGCCAACTGGCGCATTCCGGAGACGATCTCCAACGCCGTGCTGAGCGTATCCCAGAACAAGTACGTGATCATGTTCCTGATCTCGGTGATCATCCTGATCGCCGGCGTGTTCATGGAGACGTCCTCGGCCATCATCATCCTCACGCCGGTATTTCTGCCGCTGGTGCGGGCGCTGGGCGTTTCCACGCTGCACTTCGGCATCCTGTTTGTGGTCGGCATCGCCATCGGCATGATTACCCCGCCGGTCGCCATCAACCTGTTCGTCGCCACGGGCATCACGGGACTGCCCATCGAAAAGATCGCCAAGGCCGTGGTGCCGTACTTGATCGGGCTGATCCTCGTGTTCCTGGTGATCGTGTTCGTGCCGCTGTTCATTCCCGGATTGCTCTAAAATCGTTAGGAGGTAAAATGCTATGCTTTCCGATTCCATCAAGAAGGGCGTAGGACGCGCCCCGAACCGCAGCCTGCTGTTCGCCCTGGGCCTGACCGAGGAGGAGATTCAGCGGCCCATCATCGGCGTGGTCAGCTCCTATAACGAGGTCGTGCCCGGCCACATGCACCTGGACAAGATCGCCGACGCGGTCAAGGCCGGCGTTCGCGCGGCGGGCGGCACGCCCATCATGTTCCCCGCCATCGCCGTCTGCGACGGCATCGCCATGGGCCACATCGGCATGAAGTATTCGCTGGTCACGCGCGATTTGATCGCCGATTCCACCGAGGCCATGGCCATCGCCCACCAGTTCGACGGCCTGGTGATGATTCCCAACTGCGACAAGAACGTGCCGGGCCTGCTGATGGCCGCCGCGCGCATCAACGTGCCGACCATCTTCGTCTCCGGCGGCCCGATGCTGGCGGGGCATTTGAAGGACGGCCGCCGCACCTGCCTGAGCCACATGTTCGAGGCCGTGGGCGCGTACCACGCGGGCACGCTGGATTCTCAGGGCGTGCTGGACTACGAGGAGAACGCCTGCCCCAGCTGCGGCTCCTGCTCCGGCATGTACACGGCGAATTCCATGAACTGCCTCTCCGAGGCCATCGGCATGGCGCTGCCGGGCAACGGCACCATTCCCGCGCCCTACTCCGCGCGCATCCGCCTGGCCAAAAAGGCCGGCATGAAGGTCATGGAGCTGGTAGAGAGGAACATTCGTCCCCGCGACATCATGACCCCCGCCGCCTTCCATAACGCCGAGACGGTGGACATGGCGCTGGGCTGCTCCACGAACACCATGCTGCACCTGCCCGCCATCGCCCACGAGGCCGGCGTAGAGATCGACTTGGACAAGGCGAACGCCATTTCCGCCCACACCCCGAACCTCTGCCACCTGGCTCCCGCCGGTGACACCTTCATGGAGGATCTGGATCGCGCGGGCGGCGTGCTGGCCGTGATGAAGGAGCTCACCAAGAAGGACCTGCTCGACACCAGCGTGCTCACCTGCACCGGCAAGACCATGGCCGAAAACCTCGAGGGCGTGGAGAATCTGGATGCGAACATCATCCGCCCCATCGAGAATCCCTACTCCCAGAGCGGCGGCATCGCGGTGTTGAAGGGCAACCTGGCGGTGGATGGCTGCGTGGTGAAGCAGAGCGCCGTCGCGCCCGAGATGATGGTGCATGAGGGCCCGGCCCGCGTGTTCGACTCCGAGGAGGAGGCCATCGACGCCATCTACAACAAGCGTATCGTGCCCGGCGACGTGGTGGTCATCCGCTACGAGGGCCCGAAGGGCGGCCCGGGCATGCGTGAGATGCTGAACCCGACCTCCGCCATCTGCGGCATGGGCCTGGGCGAGAGCGTGGCGCTGATCACCGACGGGCGCTTCTCCGGCGCGACGCGCGGCGCGTCCATCGGCCACATCAGCCCCGAGGCGGCCGCGGGCGGCCTGATCGCGCTGGTCGAGGAGGGCGACCGGATTCACATCGACATCCCGAACTGCAAGATCGAGCTTCTGGTTCCCGACGAGGTGCTGGCCGAGCGCCGCGCCAAGTGGGTCTGCCCCGAGCCGAAGGTCAAGACCGGCTATCTGGCGCGCTACGCCAAGCTGGTCAGCTCCGCCGACAAGGGCGCGATTCTGCAGTAACTCTTTAATAGATCGAGCGGGCGCAAGTTTGCGCCCGCTCGTAGTCTGTCAAAAAACCAATCGCAGGACAGCCTATTCAATCAAATCCGGCGACCTGCGCGTCGGATTTGGTTTTTGTCGAAGTGAAACGCAGACAAAAACAATACCTATGGTCAGGTTTCCGCTCGGAAAATCGTGAGATTTTCAGGAAACCGCAGTTTCCTTCTCTCGCACGGGAAATCTGAGGATTTCCCGTGCAAGTGTTGAAAATACTTTTTCGACACGCTATCGAGCGGGCGCAAGTTTGCGCCCGCTCGTTTGGTTTCCGCGCATGCGGTTTTGCGAAGTCCTCACACCGCGTTTTCCAGGAAATTCTCGATGCGCGGGCAGTTGCTCTCCTCGGACTGAATGGTCAGCGCCGCAAGGCGCGTGCCCAGCCGCGCGGCTTCGCCCAGGGACTTCCCGTTGATCCGCGCCGCCACCGCGCCGGAAAAGAACGCGTCCCCCGCGCCGCTGGAATCCACCATGCGCGCGGGTTCGGCCGAAATGTGACCGCTCTCGCCGGTCACGGAATCGAAGTACACCGCGCCCTGCGCGCCCAGCGTCACGATGATCTCCCGAATATGGCGCGCCGCCGCCTCGCGGCGCACGACCTCCAGCACCTCCTCCGGCTTCGCCGGATTGAGCGTTAAGCCGAACAGCCGCCCGGCTTCGTTCTCGTTGAGTATAAACAGCCGCACCTTTGAGAGAAACTCCGGCCGCTGCAGGATCACGCTCATGTTGCCCACCAGCACGTACACATCCTTGCGATGCTTCTCCGCCAGCGCGAACACCTTCTCCGCGATGGAGGCGCGCATGTCGATCTCCAGCACCACCGCGCCGCAGCCCTCGACGATCTCGTCGCCGCGCTCGTCCACCAGATTCTCCATGGCGGAGAAGTCCGGCTGGCGGGAGATGGAGCCCGCCACGTCGCCCGCCTCGTTCAGCACCACCAGCCACATGCCCATGCTGGCCTCGGCGGTCACCGCGTAGCGCATGTCCACGCCCCGGGCGCCGAGCCTGCGCCGTACGTCCTCGCCGATGGCGGTGGGCTCAAACATCGTCACCAGCGTGACCGGGCTGCCCACGTTGGCCAGGTTTTCCGCCACGTTGCGGCACACCCCGCCGTGCACGATCTTCACGTCCCCCACGTTGCGCTCCCGGGGCCGGTACTCCCCGAAGGGAAAGCCCTTGATGTCCACGAACACCGAACCGAATACCGCCGTATTCGCCATTCCCCATTCTCCTTTGTATATCAAATGCGCGGCGGGGGAAGCGCTTCCCTCGCCGCGATAAATTCAGATCAGCTTCGCGTATTCGTTGCACAGCGGATGCAGCACAGGCTCGTCCTCCTCGATCTCGGCAAAGCGCGCGACGTCCTCCAGGAAGTAGTTGTCCGTGTTGTCGTCGTTGACCTTGGAGACCTCGCCCACGACCAGATCGCCGTAGCCGGGCTTCGGCCCGAAGATGTGCGCGATGCCGGGCGTGAGGCTGATGCTGTCGCCCGTGTACACCAGAATCTCCTCGCCAGCCTTGAACGTGCGCTGAATGCCGTCCATGGACACCGTCACGTCCGTCTCGAGCTGCTTGCCCTCCGCATCGGTGTTCCACAGGTAGAGCGCCAGCACGCCGCCCGCTCGGTTGATGATATCCTCCGTCTTGAACACGTGGTAGTGCTTGGGCAGACGCTGTCCCTCCTCCATGAGGATGTACTTCTCACAGTACGGCACGCCCACCGATGGGTCCTTCATGTCGCCGTTGCGCACGGTGTAGAGCACCGCGCCCAGCTCGTCGTACTTGCCCAGGCCGTAATCCGAGATGTCCCAGCCGAGCATGACCCGCTTGATCGTGTCGATATGCTCCTTGTTCTCGGCCCACTTGTCCAGATCCCAGTAGGCATAGTGCGGCAGGCGAATGTTGTGCTTCTTCAGCAGGGCCTCTGCCCAGACCATGGCCCGATTGACTTCCGAACGCTTCATGGTGTTTGTCTTCCTCCCTGTTACAATTATTTGTTGAAAATATTATAACACAGTTTCGGTACAAACGCCAGCGTTTTTCTGTGCGTTTTTCACAAATCGAGCTTCATATCCCCGCTCTTGATCCAATTTACCTTGCGCATGAGCTCCGAAATCAGCAGCGACAGCGCCGCCGGCAGGACGAAGTGCAGCAGCAGTATGCGCCAGAGCACGCCGCTCTCGCCCGCCATGGCCGCCCAGGTGCCAAACTGACCCACCAGACCGGAGGTTCCCATGCCCGCGGAGGAGCCGGCGTTCTTCATCTGAAAGATCGTGGTCGCCAGCGGGCCGAGCACGACGGAGGCCAGCGTCGGCGGAATCAAGATCGCCGGGCTCTTCAGTATGTTGCCCACCTGCAGCATTGAGGTTCCCAACCCCTGCGCGATCAGTCCGGACACGCCGTTCTCCCGGTAGCTCGAAACGGCGAAACCGATCATCTGGCAGGAGCAGCCCACCGTGGCCGCGCCCGCCGCCAGCATCAGGCCCAGGCCCATGGTTTCGCCCTCGGGCACAGTAAAGATCATCGCCGCCAGCGCCGCGCTGGAGATCGGCGCGGTCAGCGCCAGTCCAAACACCACGGAAACGATGACGCCCATCGGGATGGGCTGGAGCGTGGTGGCCGTCTCCAGAAAGCGCTGCAGTGCGGCGATGCCGGCGTTGATGCCGGATGCGGTGAGGTTCGTGATCAATCCGCCGGCCACGATGGCCACCGTTGGCACGACGATGATGTCCACCTTCGTCTTCCCCGCGACCAGTCCGCCCAGCTCCGCGCCAACCACGGCCGCCAGATACGCGCCCACCGGGCCGCTCATCTGATAGCCAAACGCGCCCGCCGCCGCGCAGGAGAAGATCGCCAGCGGCACCACCTTCAGGCCGTAGCCGATGGCCACGCCGATCGCGGCGCCGACCACTGGGGACGACGCGGCCACCACCGCCGCGAAGGGCGCGAGGAAGCCCAGGAACGGAATCGCCGACAGTTGGGACAGGATCAGACCAATGATGAGCGAGGCGAACAGCCCCATGCCCATCGCGGATAGCGCGTCGATGATGTAGCGGCGATACGCCTTTTTCAGCCATGCCTTCATATCGAACACCTCCGAAAAATTTCTTGCTAGTGATTATAACACAGTCTCCCATCCCTTCAAGTTTTTTCTTGTTATATTTTTCCAACTCTCTCCCGCGCCGCGCGGCGGAAAGATCGCCGCGTGAGCGCGGCCGTCGTCCCGCATTTCAATGAACTCCCCCTCCACGGGTTCTCCGTCCAGCGAAATTTGCTCCACGCCCCTCCGGCAAATCAGCCGGTAGCGGCTGTCGCCGAAGCGCAGCGTCACGCTCGCCTCCGGCCAGTCGCCCAGCAGCGTGCGCAGGCGCACCCATGCGCCCCGGCGCTCGAAGCCCAGCAGCATCCATATCCCCTGCAGCATCCATGCCGCCGAGCCCGTATACCAGCTCCATCCGCCCCGCCCAGCGAAGTTGGAGTTGGAGTAGATGTCCGCCGCCATCACGTAGGGCTCCACGCGATAGATTTCGGCCGAGCGGCGGTCCCGCGCATGGTTCAGCGGCAGCAGCATCCCGAGCAGTCGATGCGCGCGCGCCTCGTCGCCCTGGCGAACGAGTGCGCAGAGCATCCAGCACGCCGCATGGGTGTACTGCGCGCCGTTCTCCCGAATCCCCGGCGGATAGGCGGCGATGTAGCCGGGATCGAGCGCCCCGCCGTCGAAAGGTGGATCGAGCAGCTTGACGATGCCCAGCTTCTCGTCCGCCAGTCGCGCCCAGGCGGCGTCCATCGCGGACTTGCAGCGCTGCGCGTCCAGATCGGCCAGCACCGCCCACGCCTGGGAGATCAGGTCGATCTGACAGGCCTCGCTCTCCCGGCTTCCGAGCTTGTGCCCATCGTCGGCATAGGCGCGCAGATACCACGCGCCGTCCCAGCCGTGGGCCTCCAGCGCAGCGCAGAGGCGCTCGTTCAGCGCAGTCAGCCAGGCGCGGTCGTCCTCGCCCGGTGCAACGCGGGCATAGTCCGCCGCCACCACCGCCAGGAATTCGCTCAGCCACACGCTCTCGCCGCAGCCCTGCGCGCCCACGCGGTTCATGCCGTCGTTCCAGTCCCCGCCGCCCATGCGGCAGAGGCCATGCGCGCCCGTCTCCGCCGAGCGGCGCAGCGCGCGCATGCAGTGTTCATGCAGCGTCTCGCACAGCGGCGAGGGCCGCATCTGCGCGTAGACATCCTCCGCGCCCTCGGGAATTTCGACGTCCTCCAGATAGGGCGCACTGTCCATCAGCACGCTCTCGTCGCCCGTGACGCGCACGTATTGCGCCGCCGCCCAAGGCAGAAACAGCAGATCGTCGCTGACACGCGTGCGCACGCCCGCGTAGGGCTCGTGCCACCAGTGCAGCACGTCCCCCGCCTCGAACTGGCGCGCGGCGCAGCGCAGCAGATGCCGCCGCGCCCGCGCGGGGTCGTAGTGCACCAGCGCCATCATATCCTGCAGTTGATCCCGGAAGCCATAGGCCCCGCCGGGCTGGTACGGCCCCGTGCGCCCGCGCACGCGGGAATCCAGTGCCTGCGCCTGCAAAAAGCCGTTGACGAGGAAGTTCAATCCCTCGTCCGGCGTTTCGGTCCGCAGCGCGTCCAGCAGCTTTGGCCAGTCGGTGCCGCCGCGCGGTTCGCCGGGCGCGCGCAGTTCCCGCGCCAGCGCGTAGGCCTCGGATACGCTCGCGGCGCCGCCCAGCAGGAAGCGCCAGCTTCGTGTCTCCCCGGCTTCCAGCCGGGCGGGTACGCGCAGCGTCCAGCCGCCGTTGACCGCGTCCAGCGCGCTCAGCCCGCGCGGCCGCATCGCGTCTCCGCCGGAGAACAGCGTCAGGCGGTCGCAGCCCGGACCCGCGGCGGGATCGTCGCACGCGAAGCAGCCCACGCCCGAGGCCATGCCCGAGGCGAAGCACGCGCCGAAGCGCGACCAGGTGCGCAGCGCCGCGGCGTCCGCCGGCTCCGTGCCCATCAGCCAATCGACGAAGCCCGCGAGCGTCCATTCGCGCGCCGCGTCCGTCTCGTTCTTCAGTTCAATTTCAAACAGCAACCCGTCCCCCACGGCCTGCGCGCGCAGTTCGAAGGACGCGCCCTCCGTCCGGCCGGTGTAAGCGCACAGCCCCGGCGCGAAGCGCACATCGAAATCCGTCATGGGGCAATCCCCCGGCAGCAGGCGCAGATATTCTCCTTCCTTCGCGTCCACCAGATAGAACATCCAGCCCCAGCCCTCGCGCAGCGCGTCGTTGGCAAAGGCGGTCAGGCGGTCGCCGCGACTGTTGCCAAACCAGGCGTAGCCGCCGCCGCGCTCGCTCAAAATTGCGCCCGCGCGCTCCGAAGCGATCACGTTGCTCCACGGCGCGGGCGGAAGCTGCCCGCCGCGCAGAGGAATGTGGTATTCGTCTTCGCAAATTCCACCGAAGCCGTTGAAGCACTTCAAATTTTCCGGCGCTGGCAGCGCCGCAGCGGGCATCGACTTGAAATCCGCGCCGGGCCGTAGCGCGAGCGCTTCCAGCGCGCCGCGAAGCTGCGCGAGGGGATCGCCACCCTCCGAGCGCAGGTGCAGCGCGGCCACGCGGCGCAGCGCGGCGGCGGAGGCGTCGCTCAGATTCCGCATCTCCAGCAGATGCGCCCCACCCGGCGCGCCGTCCATGCCATTCAAGTGACTGGCGGCCACCAGGGCGTTCAATTCGCCGCCGGCATTGCGGCGGTAATCCCCGCCGCGCGCGTCCAGCAGCGCGAGATCCGTCCGCACGCCCATGCTCTGATAGAAGGCGTGCAGCCGCAACCCCTCCCGGACGCAGTTCAAATCGCCGTCGGTCAGCTCAACCAGCAGAACCGGCAGATCGCCCGACAGTCCTGCGCTCCACAGCGCGCTGCGATCCACCCCCTCGCACGCCTCCGCGGCGTCGGCCACGGCAGGGCGCAGCTTCGCATCGAACAGCAGTGCAGCCGCGCGCTGGTACAGCCCGCAGCGCGCGCCGTCCAGCCCGGCGTGCGCCAGCACCGTGCGCGCCTGCGCGGCCGCGAAGCGCAGCGCCCGGTCGGCGGCG
>CANQEW010000079.1 GCA_947596085.1 uncultured Clostridia bacterium
GTGACGGTGGCCTTATTTCGCCGTCACGGTGGCCTTAAAACTCCGTGCAAGTGGACCTTCCAGAACGTAATTTGTAGCAGGTGAAATTTTTCGTCAGATGCGCTTGCAAATTTCGCAGGCTTACTAGAACGTGTTTCTAAAAATCCTGAACGTGCATTTTCGGCATCTCAGGCCGTACTTCTGCGTTGGTTATCCTTGACTTACCTACAGTAAGTCTTCGGAAAACTGCCTTGAATTGCAACCTGATCCACTCGAAACTGCACATCCCTGCTTTTAGAAACACGCTCTAGTCTTGCAGTACTTGATGTCCGCGTCGAGGGAGGTCTTCGCCGCCTTGCGCGCGTAATCCTGGATGTTTTGGTTGTCCAGTACGAAGCCCTCTTCGAGATGCGCGTAGTAGTCATCCAGATACTCGATCTCGCGCTGCGTGTACATGCCGTTCCAGACCTTGCTGTAGATCAGCTCACCCTCATCCAGAAACGCCCCCGTATCGTCGCGGGTGACTGTCCCTGCGGGCAAATCGGGATCAAATTCTCGAAATGCTCCCTCTGTGTCAATGTTGGAGGAAAACTGATAGACCCCCGCCAGATTCATCACGCTGAAGAAGAGCCTGCCAGCGATGCGATCCTCGATCTCCTGCCGCTTCGCATCATCCTTGGCGTTCAGATAGTCGGGATCGTTGGCGAGCGTGTACTTCGCCTTCTTCACCGCCATCTCCCAGTAGGCGTCAGACCAACGGCGATTGTTGTACCAGCAATACTCCCGCGCTCCCTCGCGATTGGTGCTGCACTTCGCCGCGCAATCCTTGCACCAGGCGTCATGATAGGACTGCGCCGCCCAATCCTTGTGCAGATAGAAGCGATCCAGCGGGAGCACCTTGCCGCACTTGACGCACATCTTGTACAGGAGGAAGCGTGACAAATATTGACGAATACGATTTTTAGGTGTAAAATAATATGGTATAATAATAGGAATCACGATGTGTATATTGCGAGATATAATGCGGGTAAATTCGTAGACAGCATTGAGAAATTGAAGTAAGGCAAAGAGAGCGCTCGAAGAGATCGAAGGAGCGAATGCCTGCTACTACTACATGGAGCATTTCATCATTACAGATGAGAGTTCCGGCCTCACCAAAGACATATGCTGGGAAGGCAATACTTTGGAGCGAATGGAAGAGCGCTCAAGGAACAGGCTCACCTCTTGGAAGCTGAGAAATAACCGTTTTTTACCCGACCAGCGTCACTCACATGAGTGGCGCTTCTTCTCTTGTGATGATACTTAGCTTCGTTGCTTCGCTCTTTTACTCTCTCAGAACAACAGAGTCTTTCTTGGTAATTTGCGAATGTCAATGAAAATATATGCCAAGAACTAGCCGATATGTATGTCAGAAAACTGGTGGAGCAATGTGGAATGGATTTAGCTCCGAAGGTAGAAACTGGTGCTCTTTGGATTGCATGTCTTCTAAAGCAATATAAAATGAATATTTTTGCCAAAAGCTTCTCATGAGAAACACATTGTGCTATAATGCAAAAGAGAGATCAGTTTTCTATAGATCAGTTGTATTTGATCAGGAACGACATAAGGGGGGCAATTTCCCGTGACTGCAGAGGAGAAGCGCAGGAAGGTCGTCAAAATATACGAGACGATTCTTGGCCGCAATCATTACAGCCAGATCCGAAGGGAGTTCTGTTACATACCTTACAGGGATGGGCTCTTTTATTCGGATTGTTCCTCCAGCATTGCCCTGACATACAAACAAGCAGGATTTCCATTTCACGACAACGACGGGAATGACGATCCTAACACGGTGGGGATGTATCTTTCCAACGAACTGCATTCTGTTGATGTCAGGATCGAAAAAGGTCTAATTCGGAATCCGGAAGCGCTTTTTCCAGGCGATATGCTGATCTTTGCGGGGAACGACCTAACGCGCGCAGGTGCTGGTTATGCTGGCCATGTTGAAATGGTTGCCCGAATTATCGGCGGTGATGCGGTACTCTACGGACATGGGAGTGGGGCACCCCGTGCCCATACTATGAACACATATTGCCGCCGACGATACTATCGCAAGGCAGTTACAGAGTTGGGGAATCAGGGGTTGATAAAGGTCGTGAGGTTTATCCAAGGATAGAAAAAGTCATAATATGGGGATTGATTAGGACTTGTTTTGCGAAAGAAGAACTCACTAAAACGCTATTATAATACAGTATAATCATATAATATAGTGTCATTTGAGAAGAAAGAGGTGTTACAGAGATGAAAGAAGATCTCCACAAGGATTTAAAACGATTTGAGGAAATCGCGCGTGGAATCATGGAAAGAACGGATTATATTAATGATGTGGCTAAAAAAGCCTTGAAAATCCCACCTATTGAGCAACCAATCATTCCTAAAATTTTCATAGAGCACTATCCGAGTTTATCAAAGCTTGGCTCGGTACAAGTAGCACTCGATCGTGGTTTGTTTCCAGAGGAAGCAAGTTTAGCCCAAAAAATCGAAGCATATTGTGAGCCATTTCGGTCTGCACAAGCCTTGATAGATTGTTTCAACCGAAGTTTGAATGGGCTTATGGGGACTGGCTTTTCTAACTTCGTAAAGATGGATAGATATGTTAATAATATGTCAAAAGCTATGCGGGATGCTTTAGTTCCAGCATTAAAAATAAATGCCATCAATGTAGAAGGTATATCTACCTCATTGATAGATGGATGGTCTGTCATAGACACATCCTGGATGAGCAACAAAGCTATATGGGCTGTTGACGTAGAGAAAGTGCTTTCAGTTAGTATAAAAGGTATTGAACAGTCCAGTATTAGTACATTGTTTGAACTGGAACAAGAAACAAGCCGGATTATGCTGAAAACATGTTCATTACAATTAACAAGTATTGCTGCTCAAGTAGCTTCAATAGTAGGCGCGCGTTCAATTGTTCCTGATCGCTGGAAAGAAGTCGTAGCACCATTTGCATTACTTGTAGATTTGCAAGAGGTGGCTATTCGCCAGCATCAACGAATACAAAGAGAGGGTAATGCCTCAGAATGGAGACTTGGTTTACTAAACGGCATATCGCGCTTTGCTGATCGTCAGGTGGCATGGACGAGTGAGATATTCTCTGAGTTGAAGGATCAAATTGAAGATGATGAAAGTGATGTAGAAGATATTGAGGAAACAAGTGCCGTTGCTCTAATACCTCAATACATAGGATATACTAAACGAGCAAATGTTGAGATCACACCCGAAGAAGGGCTTGAAAACTCAGTGATTGTTGAGATCACAGAAAAGGGGAAGCAAATTAGTGGGAATATTGTGAGAATCAATGAACTCTGTGAAGTGGTAGGAAAAGAGAAAACTTTTAAATACACGGACAAGTTGGTTAGCAACATGATGAAATTTGGAAACCTCATTTGTTCGACTAATGAATTCTTTGGCGCAATGATTGATGGTTTCTACATGATATTCTATGAAAACCTGGAGCATATTAAGAGACTAAGTTCCGAAGAGACAGTCCGAAATGGGGACGTATATCAGTGCATTTTTCGAGTAAAACATATGCGTACAGATTTGCGGCATGACTATGAACATGGGAAGGAATCTGATATAAATAAAAAGAGGAAAACGATTGCAGATTGTTATAAACACTATACCAACAAACCTGCCTTAATAAAGCAAAGAGATTATGTAACATTACAACGGAAGTTGTATGATGAGTTCTTATTGCTAGAAGAGCACTTGATTGGTATTCTATGTGAAGAGGTTAACCAGTTGAGTGATGAAACAGAATAGGCTTTCGTAACGAAGCTGTATCTGCAATCAGTTTTTCTGAATCCTGAAGCAGCGATAGACGATCTGTTGCCATGAGCCACAAATGTGCACCGGTCGTTTGGAGTGCAAAGCGAATTATTGAACAGTTACGAGACAGTATTCGAGATTTTCTGTAAAGTAGAGAACCGCGACGCGCAAATGATTTCCGGAGCCAGAGGTCAGGGCCAACGACCAACCGCAAACGCAGCCACCGCGACAGCGGCCTGGCCCTGGCAGGTTGCAGGGGAAATGCTAATATGGATGACCGACGGGAAGGCATTGAAGCCTGTGATTCCCATCGCAGTCGGTAAGGGCAGCATAGCATTTTCCCGGCGTTCTGTCAAGGCTGGTGTCGTTTGACGCTCGCCCGCAGGCATCCTGCCTGGCAGGCGGCTAATTCCGGGTCAGCCTGCCGGGATACATGATATCCAACTCCGCGTAGACCTGCCCCCAGTTCCGAACGGGCAGGGTTCACTTTTTCGTAAGTTCCCAGGTCGCCAAGTAGAGCGCCTTGGCGAAAGCCATGGCATTGGGAAAGACCGTCCGCCCACGATTCAGCCGGCGAAAGCCGCTGTTGAGACCCTCTATGGCGTTGGTGGTGTACATGACCTTCCTACCGATTATTTGTAATGGTGGCCGCCTTAGCGTTGTCCGGTATGAGCAGGCGCAATACACCGCCGAAGTAATCGAAGGCGTGAACATGACACAGCAGCCAGTTCTCCTGCTTCATATCGCAGCAGGTCTCCGCATAGGTGTACCAACCGCATGGCAGCACGGCCACAAAGATATAAGTCGGCCACTGTTCTCCGGTAACGCTGTCTGTGATGCACAGCGGATCACCAGCCCAGTCCACCTGCATGGCATCCTCAGGCTTGTGCGTGTGCGCGTGGTGTCCTTCGTTACCCGCGCCCGGCGGCGGTACTTCTCGCAGTACTGGGTGTACGAATACGCAACGCCGCCTTCGCTGCGAATCTTGACACAGTATTCTTCTCACAGAAGGGTCAGCGTCACACCGTTTTTCACCAGTTCCCTGTGTATATAAGTATAGTCCGGCACGGTTTCCGGGGAAGTGTAAGCGTACTTCCCCGGAAACAAGGTCGTCTGGATATCCTCGTTGGTGACATCGTCCTCCAACTGCCAGGCAATCCCGGCTGCTTAAGCAGCCCTCAGGGTCTCAAATACAATAAATCCCGCCCGCTGCAAACGCTCCGGGCAATGCTCCGTATACTGTCTCCAAGGCTTCTAAGCCTCAGGATCTCTCGGCAGTCAACCATTTGACCACCCCTGGTTATTAGGGCGTGTTTCTAAAATCCTGGACGCGCATTTTCAGCACCTTAGGTACACTTCTGCGTTAATTTCCCTTGACTTGCCCCGGCAAGTCTGTGGGAAACTGTCTTGAATTGTAGCCTAATCCACTCGAACTGCACATCCCTGATTTTAGAAGCACACTCTAGTCACACCCTTCGGTGTGCCACACCCATTATAGAAGGTGGCCTTAATCCCCCCCCCGTCCGCGTCAGCGGCCCTAAAACTTCGTGCAAGCGGCCCTTCCGCGCCAGAATTTGCATTAAGTATTCTTTTGGGGGCGATCAAACAAGATAGACATTATCTTATCAATAATACAAGCAAGCAGGGTTCCGCAAATCTGTATGAGTAAACTACAAAAACGTTTAGTAAGAGTTTTTCCATATATAGCATCTCTAGAGTCACCGGATATGAGCAAATGATTCATATCGCCTTCTAATTCATATCTAAGCTGGAAATTGTCAATAGCAGATGCAGTAGTTTTCATAGTTGCAACCGTGTTACTATATGAATCATCCAGGTGTGTATAATTTATTGTGCTGTTCTCTGCACCTGATATACCTTCAAAGCTTTTGCAATTTCCTTCGATTAAGCAATACCCATATGGGCCTAATTCGTTGAATTCGACGCTGCTTGTATCAAGCACCATGGTCCAACTCTCCTTACTTGGTATAAAAGAAATCGTTGAACCAGGTGTGACATTCACTTCTTTTTGATCTATATATAAATGCAAATTTCGGGAGGCAATTAAGTCTGTTTTTCCACGCATATAGAGAATAGTTTGTATGTGATTCGGTGATCTTATCCATAAACTATAAACTCCAACATCTATAGACGGATTATTATCATTCGTCTCTCGCCTCAAAAAGCTTTGCTCGACTCGCGAAAGACGAAGTTCTCCATTTTCCACTATTGATGCGCCCATATCTACAGTGATCATATTGGTAAAGGAAATACGGTGATCCAAGCAATCAATGTTTTCACTGGGATTAAACGTCATATAAATATGTTGTTTATCAAAGCTGAACCTTTTAGAGCCGATTTCCATTATTAAACCATCATCATAAGAAGTGAGCATCCCATCATCGACAGTAATACTGCTCGTAAGAAGATTATAGCTCCCAGTAAAACCTTCTATGCAATAATTGACCGGAAGTACGTTAAGCTCGACTGGTTCGGCAACAAAGAATAAATAAATGGATATTACCGTAGATATGATGATAATTATTATTCCCACCTTGTTCCTTCTCTTCCGCATGACTTTTGTATGTGTAAATCGCCGAGTCTGTCTTTTACGTATTGTGCGATTTCTCTGCATTATCATCACCTCCTAATTCATATTGCATGACCTTGACGGATATTCAATACCTCGTGTTCATTCATATTTCTCACCGCTTCGAACCTCGCGAAGAATAATAACTAGGCATCCACCATCAATGCCAGAATGACAAGTAGCCAGAGTTAGTAAGTTGTCTGAGGAATCTACTTCAACAGGTATCTTCAGAATTGACCGTGATTTGGCCTCGAATATATATGCGTAGAAATCTTCATCACTATCAAAGTCAATCTGTTCAAAATAGAAATAGTCAGGATCCCCAGGAATAACAGATATGTGAAGAATCGCAAATGGAACATAATTTGCTGTCCTGTAGCGGTCAATCAGTTGGAATATGGGGTATTCTTTCAAATACTCTTTACTTTCAAATCGCTTAAGAATGCCAAACCGAGAACCATCGCGCTGATTATGACCATACAGAATGATATTCTGACTACGTGGCTCGAGTACATTCCTGAAATCCATGAAGACCATTCCTGCGGCATCATCAGAGCCATCGAACTTATGTGTCATATAAAAATCATTATTCGTTGTCTGGCAAACATATCGAGAACGATTATCTGCAAAATTTAATAGTGCAACTGCATCTGGGTTTTCTAGCATCATCTCTGATATAATTGGCTGAATCTCGAACAAACCCGATGATTCATCGGGAATGTTATATACGGCATTTGAATATGCTGCTCGAATTTCTCCCGCTTTGTGCTCCTCGCGCTTTACATCAGCAGAATTGATCACCTTTGCAACAATCACAATGAAAACAAAAATTGTAGCAGATCCCAACAGGCAAAAGAATAATCTGAATAGCCAACGTTGATGCCGAGTCATGATATCGCTCCTTTCAGAAGACCATTTGTCTGCCTGGTTATTCCTTTTTTGTTTAGATAATATCGCTTTCCTTACTACTGTTGCACTCATTTCGTCGTGCTTTTGCCCAACGTCTCCAGAAAATGATGAGGCTAGCGATCAAGAATAACTCTAATGCGGTTAATGCAGTTAGTGATATACCATCGTCATCTCCCAGATTATCAGACATCATCCAAGCACGCCAGTTTTCATATCGAGAGGCCTCTCCAAGTGCCTTTACTCGTGCTTCCACGTGTGCAAGGGTGTAATAGAAGTCATCATCTGAAAACTGGTCAAACAATTCTCTGAGATCTCGCGGATCTTGGTTCGTATAAATTTGCCTAAGCAATGCCTCGTATAAGTCCTCTGCTTGGGCAGCATGAGAAAGGAATACGATGGATGTAATGAGTATCACAACGTATAAAGACTTGAGAATTCTCTTCATAGCAAAGCCTCCTCTGATCTATCACTCGCCTTCTTCTGTAAAATAATCAATTGAGGTTACATCTGTAAATTGAATCTCAACCACTGTGGATATATTAGCAGGTGAGTGTTTCAAAGTCAAACAAAATACTACGTAAGACAAAATGTGAAGATAGTCAATAAAACGAGAGAGTACATCCGCGAATTGTCGAATAATTGAAGAATTGAAGTCTACATGTATCTATAATTCGACTATAATTTGATAAAATTCCCAAATAATGTGCCGTCCCTATATTGACAATTATTATACCCGCCTCAAAAAAATAACAGAATGCACTTTCATATACTATCTTAAGTAGTTCACATCAATCACAACGGCTTATATTATACATTATGTGTTCTGGCTTGTCAATCAGAAAAACTATAAAATCACAAATATTTAATTCAAAACACTTAAGGCAGCACCGCACAAAGGAGGTGGTCGGCAGGCGATGCCTTATCATCCGCGCAGATCACGAATATGTCCTGCACGCCGCGGTTCTTCAGCTCGTTGAGCACACTCAGCCAGAACTTCGCCGATTCGTTCTCGCCGATCGTGATGCTCAGCACTTCCTTGCGCCCTTCCTCGTTGATGCCGAGGATTACATAGGCCGCCGCTTTGCGGATCACATTGTTCTCCCGTACGTTGAACACCATGGCGTCAATGTACACGATGGGATACACCGTGCTCAGCGGCCGCTTCTGCCACGCCTCGATCTCCGGCAGCAGCTTGTTCGTGATCGCCGTGACCATCCCTTCGCTGACCTCGAACCCGTAGATGTCCTGGATCTGCTCCGAAACCTGTGTCACGCTCATCCCCCGGGCATACATCGCGATGATCTTCCCTTCGATCTCGCTGATGTTCTTCTTGTACTTCGGCACCACCTGCGGCTCGAAGTCGCTGTTCCGATCCTGCGGTACCTGAATCGGAATCTCGCCCATACTCGACCGTAACGTCTTTGGCTTGTATCCGTTCCGACTGTCCGCGTACTCCGGCTCAGCCTCCTCCCGCGCCTCCATCTGCTGGTCCAGTTCTGCCTCCAGCATGTCCTGAATCGTTCCGCCCAGCAGATCCTTCAGTGCCTCCTGGATGTCGGTTGCCGTCTTGATGTCGTACATCTCTATGAATTGCCCGATGATATTCCGCTTCTCCTTGCTCATCCCGTTGTTCCTTTTTCTGCCCATACGTTTCCCTCCTGTGATGTTTCTATTCTATCACAGTTCCTTGTCTTTTACAGAAAATGTTGAACAGGCTCTGTTGTACTTGAGACTGGCTTGCGCGATGCCAAATTTCTGCGCGTACTTCATCAGGGATTGCCGGAAGCGCATGTTTTGTGCTATAGAATGCTTGACTGTATAGATAGCAAATGCTAAAATGGTGAGTGATCAATGAGAGGGGCATAAATGGCGGAAATGTTTAGCAACAGTGGGCCATTAGAACCCATGACACAATTCATGACACGGGCACTCAGAAAGTGCGTGTTTCCAGGGCTTTTGAGCGTTGTCCTGAGCGGTTCAAGTCCTGTTTCCCGCACCAAAGAGTTGCACAATATGCAGCTCTTTTCTTTTGATTTTTTGTACATATAGCTGCAATTTGCATGCTTGTACATAAAGAAAAGATTAAATCGCACCTTGCTTCAACCGCTGCCGGAAGTCGTGTCGGCTCCGTCTTCGTGTAAACCTTCAGCGTCATATCGGGTGTGCTGTGTCCCATAAGCGCTTGTGTCGTTCGTATATCGACGCCGGAAGCTATACTCATCGTTGCGAATGTGGTTCGGAAGTTCATCGCGCTTGCCCCGTATAGCTCAATATGGCTTTTCAGTGAAGCCCATATGCGCCGATAAGTAACGGATGAAATCGGGTCGCCGCTTTTTGTAGAAATGACATAACCACTTTCGTGCTTGCAATCCCAAAGAATCTTGCGCAGCTCTTCGCCCATCGGGAAAAGGCGTTCGCTTGATTTGGTTTTCGTTTCTTTCAGAACCGGCTTGTTTACGGGGAAGACAATCGCCTCACGGATCGCAAGTGTGTTGTGTTCAAAATCAACGTTCTCCCACCGCAAGCCTAACGCCTCTTCCCGCCTCATTGATGTGAAAGCCAATAGCGCAATTAAACATCGCTCGCGCTGATCTTCAAGCGTTGGGATCGCCGTTTGAATCGACTTCAACTGTTCGATGGTCAGCGCCGAGGTTCCCTTTCCCTCTGGTGCTGGATTATGCAAGCGGCTATCCTTCGCAGGGTTGCGCTCTATGATGCCGTCGCTTACCGCTGAATCAAGCACCTCTTTCAACATACACCAATCGCTTTTGACCGTGGTTTTAGAAACCTGTTTGGCGCGCTCGTTTAGGAAGCGCTGCACGTCATCGGGTCGCAGCTCTTCTAAGTCGGTGTTGCCAAAGGCACGAAGCAGGATGTTTTGTTTTGCGTCACGGAAGACTTGCGTATTTACAGCGCCCGAGGTTTTGTATGTCTGCCGCCAATGTTCAAGATATTTTTTGAAGTTTGTTTTCTTCGGTGCAGGCTCACGTTTTGAAGCCTCGAATTGCTGGTAAATTTCGGGGATAAATTCAACAAGCCGCCCGGATTTCATCAACGCTCTTACAACCGCGTCGCCTAGTTCAACCTCGCTCTTTGCTGAAATCTGCCGTATGATCTGCCCACCATCGCCATCAAAGCCAACGCAAATCCTCAATCTGTGTTCCCTTGCCATATATCGTCGCCCTCCTCGGTTGTTGGTTTGGCAAGGGTTATCTGCTCGCATACTGTGCAGTTTTCAAGGTGCTGCTTGCATGGTATCACAAAATCACCAAAGGTACAAGATAAAACACCATCGAGTTTTGCTTCAACTGTAGGATTACAATATATATTGGAAAGGAGAAGAAGAAAAAGGAGAGGGACTGGACACATCTGTTATAGTTGAAGTTGTGAAACAAAACGAACGGAAGGAGTCCAGACCCTCATGACCAGTATAACACAAAACATGCGCTTCCGGCAATCCCTGATGAAGTATGCGCAGAGATTTGGCGTCGCACGTGCCAGTCGCAAATACAACAAGAGCAAGTCGTACATCTACTTCTGGCTGAAGCGATACGATGGCAGCATCGAATCCCTCGCCTGCCAGTCCCGCCAGCCGCACAGCCATCCCAACGCCCATACGGAAGCGGAACTGAAGCTCATCCGGGACATGCGCCGCAGGAACCCCGACCTCGGCCTCGTGGAACTCTGGCACCGGCTGCGCTTGCG
>CANQEW010000080.1 GCA_947596085.1 uncultured Clostridia bacterium
TCCCCTGCCGGAAAATCTCCACCCTTTCCCTTGACAGCTCCCTCCCTCGCTGTTACCTATGATTGACGCCAACAGATTTTTGCGCTTGGCAGGGAATAATTCCCTTGACAAGGCTTCACGTCTCTGGTATAATATGTTTCGCTGGTTCAGGGAGAGATGGCCGAGTGGTTGAAGGCGCTGGTCTTGAAAACCAGTGATGTCGAAAGGCACCGGGGGTTCGAATCCCTCTCTCTCCGCCAGAATTTCATATCTGGACAGGCTGTGGAGAAGTACCCAAGAGGCCGAAGGGGCTCCCCTGCTAAGGGAGTAGGGTGGGATAACTGCCGCGAGGGTTCAAATCCCTCCTTCTCCGCCACGATCCCGCGTTCGCGCGGGATTTTTTGTGTGTTTGCATGGAGTATTCGGTGAGATGCGCCAGCGGCCGGCAAGATGTTGCGCGAATATTAATTATGCATTATGTTGAACACAATTCAATTGACGATGACGGGAATTGATGCTATACTGAAGGAGAAATAGATATATCTGGTAAGCAATTGCGATAAGGGAGCTTGGTAACTTGCATACAGCGCCAAAGACCCTTGCGTAAACTGCCCGAAGAGCGTTCGGGGGGGGGTACGCAGACTTCCCGCAAAGGGAAGCAGGAGACCCACTCTCCGTTTTATTTTTCTTATCGTTCCGGACCCGCGGCAAAGAGAAGGCGCATTGAAAATAGAATCGATCGAATTCCGAATTCAGAATGGGGAGGAAGATTCAGGATGAAAAAGTGCAGGTTGATGGCATGGCTGCTCTGTTTGGCAATGCTGTGCACGCAGGCGGCCCCGGCGGTTTTCGCGGAAGAGCTCGCGAATCCTGCCGGCGCGCAGTCGACGGTCGAAAAACAGACCGAAGTCTCGGATGCTGAACCCACCGAGAACGCCGATCCACCTTCGGGCACGGAGGTTCCACAGGAGTCAATGGACGACCCTGCAACGCAGTCCCCCGAAACGGACGATCCCGCGACGGAAGCTCCGACTACAGAGGCCCCTGCGACGGAAATTCCCGCGACGGAAGCTCCGACTGCGGAGGTCCCTGCGACGGAGATTCCTGAGACGGAAGCTCCGGCTACGGATGCGCCCACGGAGACGGATGCGCCCACGGAGACGGAAGTGCCCGCGGAAACGGAAGCTCCTACACAGGGACCCAATTCCGATCCGACCGGAGGGGACGGCCCGTCTATCGACGTTGATCCGACGACGCAGACCCCCGGCGCGTCCGAAGATCCGGCGACCGCTTCTCCCGAAGCGACGGAGAGCGCTACCCCCGAACCGGAGGAGAGCGCTACCCCCGGACCGGAGGAGAGTGCTACGCCTGAACCGGAGGAGAGCGTCACCCCGGAACCGACGACGGTCGATAATGAGTCCCCGCGGATCAGCATCACGAATGCCGGCTCTCACGGGGCGACGACCTACTGCGAGGCGCCTCACATTTCGGTGACGGACAATGTCGGTCTTGAAAAGGTCACCGTATCTGTGAGTGGACCCAGCAACAATTTCAGCGTTGACCACACATTGGGCGGTGCCACCAGTTGGAGCGATTCCCCGAGCCTGAAAGAATACGGCGGGACGATCACCGTCGTGGCGACAGATTTGACGGGCAACACGAGCTCCGCCTCTGCAAACGCCATGCATGTGCCCGGCGGTCGAGACATCCGTACGACGGAGGCAACCTGCACTTCGCCCGGACTGTATACGACTACCATGATCTGCAAGAATTGCCAGGGTGTAATATTTACTACCGTCTCTCAGACGGCGCCTGCCCTCGGACATGCCTATGCGTCGCAGACGTTCACGCCCTGCGGCGGTTCCGGGGAGATCACGGTTCAGGTTTGCACCCGCTGCAACCACGTGGAGGGCGATGTCCCGGTCGGCAGCGGCCATTCGTTCAAAGATTACACGGAGGACAAGGGTCCATGCGTCGGCACGGTCAGTTATCGCAAGTGTGAAAACTGCGGATATATTACGGATTACACCGAATCCAAAGGTCCGGGACATCGGTATATCCACACCAATCAGACCATCAAATCCGCGACATGCACGGAGGCCGCGAAGCTCGAATACAAGTGCGCCGTCTGTGGCGACATCGAGGTGCGCTCCAGCGGCTTGCCGCTGGGCCACAAATGGGACGTCACTTATAATGAAGGCGCCTATCCCAGCTGCACGACGGAGGGACGCGGAACCGCGCGCTGCGAACGCTGCAACGTTGTGGAGCCGAATTATGTCCTGCCCGCCGCGGGACATAAGTATAAAGATAAAATTCTCAAAGAGGCGGATTGCGAGAACGACGGCGCTTCCGCGCGGATTTGCTCCGTCTGCGGCGAAGAGGAACCGGGCAGCAGAAAGACCATCCCGGCGCTGGGTCACAACTATGTGGAATCCTCTCGGACTGAGCCGACCTGCACGACGCCCGGCTTCATCGGTTCGGGCTGCACCCGCTGCGGAAAGGCATCGGAGGGCAGCCAGGAGATTCCCGCCAAGGGGCACGTGCCCGGCGCGACCTGGTACGGCGATGCGAGCGGACACTACCGCGAGTGCACGGTCTGCGGCCAGCGCGTCGGTGAACCGGTGGAGCACAGCTATGCGCCCAGCGAGGACTGCACTGTGGGCGAGGTCTGCTCCCTCTGCGGCTACGTCAAGCCGGGTACGCGCCAGCCCAGCCACAGCTGGGAGTGGACGCAACTGGATTCGAGCGGTCACGCGGCCAAGTGCATCAACCCCGGCTGCAACGCGACGGTGCCCGTCGCCGCGCATAAGATGACGAACACCGGCGACTGCACCAACCCGGAATCCTGCACGGTCTGTGGATACCAAAAGCCGGGCGAACCCGCGCACAAGACGTCCAGCACCGACCCCTGGCGGGTGGACGCGGCGAACAACATCCATTATAAGCCGTGTGTGAATCCGGGCTGCCGGATGCACGCTCTGGAGGGCGTCCACGTGGCCGAGCCGGACGACGGCAGCTGCTGGACCCCGATCCGCTGTCAGGTCTGCAATACGGCGCTCACAGCGCGACAGACGCACGCTTACGGCCCGTGGGTGCCCGTGAATGCCACGACCCACAAGCAGACCTGCACCAATCTGGACGGGGCCTGCACGATGGCCAATACGGCCAGGCATGATCTCAAGACCAAGGTGCAGACCGAGAGCGAAGCGACTTGTGTGACCGAAGGCAAAACGCTCACCATCACATACTGTGAAATCTGCGGCTATGAGAGCGAGGAGGAGACCATTTCTCCTGCCACCGGCCATGATTTCGGCCCCTGGGAGGACGTGACTTCCTCCAGCTGCGCCGGCGCGGGCACGCGCAAGCGCGTCTGCAATCAGTGCGGGCTGTCCGAGACCGAGACCTTGAATCCCAACGGCCATGCATGGGAGGATCACTACACGGTGGACAGCCCGGCGACCTGCACTTCCGACGGCAGCCAGTCCATCCACTGCGCCAACTGTGAGGCGACCATGGATCCGCAGGTCATCCAGGCGCTGGATCACAGCTTCGGCCCGGGCGAGGAGGTGTCCGAGGCCACCTGCCTGGTGGACCGCATGGAGAAATCCACCTGCACCCGCTGCGGCGAATCGCTGACCCATCCGGTGGCTGGAACCGCCCTGGGCCACGACTTTGCGGTGTACACCTCGGACGGCAACGCCACCTGTGGCGCGGACGGCACCGAGACCTCGACATGCACCCGCTGCGGCGAGACCGACACGCGCACGGCGGCGGGCAGCGCTCTGCCGCACGAGTACGTGGCCGACGGCGACTGCACGACGCCGGACCTCTGCGCGAACTGCGGCGCGGCGCTGACGCCGTCCAGCAACCACTTCTACGATGTGAGCGCTCCCTGGCTGGTGGACGCGGCCGGTGGCGAGCACTATAAGCTCTGCACCAACGAGGGCTGCCTGCAGCGCGCCATCAGCGAGCCGCACAACCCCGAACCGAACGACGGCGACTGCACCACGCCCATCCGCTGCGTCACCTGCGGCGAGATCGTCGCGCTGGGCAATCCGGCTCATAATCTGGGCAATTGGGTGCTCGACGATATCCACAATCATCGCCGCGCCTGCCAGAACGAGATGTGCACCTACACCGAAACGGCCCCGCACGAGGTCACAAAGGTGGATGAGGTGGAGATCAGCGCGCCGAGCTGCACCACTGGCGGCGAGTGGGAGGAGATGCACTATTGCCTGATCTGCAGTTCTCTGATCGAGACGGTACGGCGGACGTCCGAACCGCTCGGCCACAGTTTCGGGGATTGGGAGATCCTCTCCAGCCCGGACTGCGACGATAGCGGCACGCGCCAGCGCACTTGCGATGGTTGCGGCTTGGTGGAGACGCAGATCGACAACCCGGACGGCCACGCGTGGGAGGATCATTACGCGGTGGATCAGGCGCCGACCTGCACTTCGGACGGCAGCGAATCCATCCACTGCTCCCGCTGTTCCGCCACCAAGGATGCGCGCGAAATTGAGGAGCTCGGCCACGACATGGAGCGCATCGAACTTGTAACCGCCGCCACCTGCACCAGCGACGCCATTGAAGAGGTGCGCTGCAAGCGCTGCGCGGCGACGCTCGTAGAGCCCGTGGCGGGAAGCGCGCTGGGCCATGACTTCCAGAACTACGTATCGGACGGAAACGCTACCTGCGGCGCCAACGGAACCGAGACGGGCTTCTGCACCCGTTGCGACGCCATTGACACCCGCGTGGTGGAGGGGAGCACCCTTTCCCACGTCTTTGACAGTGACTTTGACTGTACGACGGCGGAGCGCTGCCTGGTCTGCGGCGCGCGCGGACCGGCGAACGCGCGCCATTCCTACGACGCGGAGAGCCCATGGCTGACCGACGCGGCGACCGGTACGCACTACAAGCAGTGTACCAACGAGGGATGCTCGGTGATCGCCTTCAGCGAGGCGCACATTCCCGAGACGGACGACGACGATTGCACCACGCCGCTCAAGTGCGCGGTCTGCGGAGCGGTGATGGCGCCCGGAAATCTCAGCCACAACACGGGCGCGTGGGTGCACACCGATGCGGCGACCCACACCCGCTACTGCCAGAATCCGGCGTGCAGCTACTCGGAGAGCGAGGCGCATACCGCCACCGCCGTGCGCGAGCAGATCGTCAGCGCGCCGAGCTGCACCACCGAGGGCAGTGTGCTCAAGATCAGTTACTGCCCGGTGTGTGAGGGAATCCTCAGTCAAGAGTTGACGACTACTCCTGTTGCGGGCCATCGCTTCGGCGAATGGCATCCGCTCGAGAGTACCGGCTGCAGTGATCCGGACGACCGGCAGCGCAGCTGCGAGGTCTGCGGCTATACGGAAACGAAGATCGGCAACCTCGATGGCCACCTCTGGGAGGATCACTACACCGTGGATCAGGCGCCGACCTGCATTTTGGATGGCAGCCAGTCCATCCACTGCGCCCGCTGCGCCGCGACGCGTGACTCCATGGTTCTGGAGGAGCTGGGCCATGAATTCGTTCGCGGGGAGACGGTGAGCGCTGCGACCTGCACGGAGAATGCGGTGGTGCGCGAGGTCTGTTCCCGCTGCGGAGACGGGGTGGCGCACGCCGTGCCCGGCACCGCGCTGGGGCACAACTTTGAGACCTACACTTCGGACGGCAACGCCGCCTGCGGCGTCGATGGCACCGAGACGGCCATGTGCAGCCGTTGCGACGCGCTCGATACGCGCACGCAGCCGGGCAGCGCGCTCTCCCACGTGCCGAACAGCGCCATTCCGCCGGTCGCGCATGCGGCGACCTGCACGCAGAGCGGCTATATTACCTTCGTCTGCGAACTCTGCGGGCAGAGCTACCAGGCGGATGTGCTGCCCGCGCTGGGCCACAAGCCCGTGAGCGAGGGTGACCGGGCGGCCACCTGCACGGAAGCCGGCTATAGGGGCGGCACGCGCTGCTCCGTCTGTGGGGTTGCGTTGACCGCGGGAAGCGCCATTCCGGCGCTGGGCCACGCCTTCGGCGGATGGAGCGCCAACGGCGGCGGAACGCACAGCGCGAGCTGCTCACGCTGCGGAAGCGCCAAGACCGAGAATTGCAGCTATTCGGATGTTCAGGTGGGCGCGGCGCTGGTGCACGTCTGCAAGGTCTGTGGCGATGTGGTCAGCCCCGCAGGCGAGGGCGTCGCGACGCACCGCTTTGAGGTGGTCGCGGACGCGCGGATCGAGCTTGTGGATGCGGGCGCGATGCCCGCGGGTGAGCTCGTGGTGCGCAAACTGGAGGAGCCCTTCGGCGGCGAGATGTCGGCCTACGAGGCGTTCACCGTCGCATGCGAGCTGGATGGCGAGGCGCTCCCGCTGAACGGAAGAATCCGCGTGACCATCCCCGTCGCCTGTGAACCGCCCTTCGAACTGTTCCGCGTGGATCCGGTCGAGAATCCGGAGACTGGCGAACTCACCGAGGAGTGGGTGAAAATGGAATTCTCCTACGATGACGGCCGCGTCACCTTTGAAACGGACAGCGATGGCTTGTTCCTGCTGACACCGCTGGATGGTGCGGAGGTCTGAAGGTTATAGGCCCGCGCCTCGCTTTGGCGAGGCGCGGGGGAACTCTTACAGGTTATGCGGTGATATAATCTCTGTGCTTCAAAAATGATAAACAAAATCGTAGACGCACTTTGCAGCGCCTGCGATTTTGTTTGCTGTTGAAAAGGGCCGCAATTGGGCGCGGCACAGGTGATTTGAATTTTTTATAATGGGGTGTTTGAAAAGCCGCTACGGGAGTACGATCAGTTTATGTGAAGGTATGGTTTGTTGTTTTGCTTTGGAAAGCTTCGCTTTCCAAAGCAAAAGGCACATCGGCGGCCCGCCCTTGTGGGAAATGGCGGGCTTATTGGTTCTATTGGGGCTGGATTTTATGACGCGGGCCGCTGGAGACAGGGTTGCGCTGGGCTCTGCCCAGACCCGCTTAAGAACCTGAGGTTCTTAAGAATCTCCCTGCTATGGTACTGCGGAAGCTTTTTGATATTGCTGCTGTCACCCTAATGCAGTTGCCTCTTTTCGGGAAGCTGAGCGATCACCGAGGCGCTCAGCATCAGCGCGCAGCCCAGGAATTCCCGAACGCTCAGCGCTTCGCCCAGCAGCACCCAGCCGCCCAGCGCGGCGAAAACCGATTCCAGGCACATCAACAGCGAGGCCAGCGTGGGCTCGGCGTACTTCTGCCCCGCGATTTGCAGCGTGTAGCCCAGCGCGCCGGAGAATACCGCCGCATAGGCGATGCTCGTCCAGCAGGCGAGGATGTTGGACATCTGCGGATGCTCGAAGATCAGCATCAGCGGCAGCGCGATCAATGCACCCGCCGCGAACTGCACCGCGCTCACGAGAATCGAGTTCAGTCCGCCGCAGGTTCGGTCGATTGTGATGATGTGCAGCGAAAACAGCACCGCGCACACCAGCGTCAACAGATCGCCCACGTTGACGCTCAGATCATCCTTGAGGCACAGCAGGCACAGCCCCGCCAGCGCCACGGCCACGCCCAGCCACACCCGCCGGCCGATTCGCTTGCCCATGAAGACGCCGATGATGGGGATCATGACGATGTACAGTGCCGTGACGAAGCCGGACTTCGCCGCCGTGGTGTGCGCGATGCCCGCCTGTTGGAACGCGCTGGCGGAGAACAGAATCGCACCGATCAACGCGCCGCGCAGCAGGTAGGTTTTCTTCATGGCCGCGGCCTTCGCGCGCTCCCCGGGCTTGGTGAGCACCCGGTAGGCGAGAAAGAGCACCGCGCTGGTGATCAGCGAGCGCGCAAACACGAAGGTGAACGTGCCCACGTAGTCGGTGGCCGTGCTTTGCGCCACGAACGCCATGCCCCAGATGAATGCGCACAAAATCAGCAACAGGCTGCCTTTTAAATTCGATTTCATCGCTTTTGCCTCGGTAGTAGAGAATAGGTACAGTATAGTCCCAATCTGCCGCGCTTCGCAAGCTGCAAATATTGCGCGCAGATTAAATTCGGGAAATCTGAGAAATTTTTGAGGAAGGGTATTGACAAAATCGAAAAATCAGGTATAATGGTCAAAGAAAGTCAAAGACAAACTTTCGGAAATCCAATCCCTGAAAGGGGGACGTGAGCATGAACGCTGAAAAATATACGCAGAAATCATTGGAGGCTGTGCGCGAAGCGCAGGAGCTGGTGATCCGCAATCAGAATATGCAGATCGACCAGCAGCACCTGCTGTGCGCGCTGATCGGACAGGAGGACGGTCTGATCGGACAGCTCTTGAAGAAGATGAAGGTGGACGTCAACCGCATGCGCGCGGCGTGCGAGCGGGAGATCGGCCGCATTCCGAAGGTCACGGGCCCCGGACGCGAGGCGGACAAGGTATACGTCTCCCAGTCCGTAGACGCGGCGCTGGTGGAGGCGGAGAATCAGGCGCAGGCGATGAAGGACGAGTTTGTCTCCGTCGAACACATCCTGCTGGCGTTGATCGAGAAGCCCAACGGCGCGGTGAAGGCGATCTTTGGGGAGTTTGGCGTGACGCGCGACGGCTTCCTGGCGGCGCTGCAGAAGGTGCGCGGCAACACCCGCGTGACCAGCGAGAACCCGGAGGACACCTACGACGCGCTGGCGAAGTACGGCCAGGACCTGACCGAGCTGGCGCGCCAGCAGAAGCTCGATCCGGTGATCGGCCGCGACGGCGAGATCCGCAACGTGATTCGCATCCTCTCGCGCAAGTCGAAGAACAATCCCTGCCTGATCGGCGAGCCGGGCGTGGGCAAGACCGCCATCGCCGAGGGGCTGGCGCAGCGCATCGTGCGCGGCGATGTGCCGACCACGCTGAAGGACCGCCAGTTGATCTCCCTGGACATGGGCGCGCTGATCGCGGGCGCGAAGTTCCGCGGCGAGTTTGAGGAGCGCCTGAAGTCCGTGCTGGAGGAGGTCAAGAAGAGCGAGGGCCGGATCATACTGTTCATCGACGAGCTGCACACCATCGTCGGCGCGGGCAAGACCGAGGGCAGCATGGACGCGGGCAACCTGTTGAAGCCGATGCTGGCGCGCGGCGAGCTGCACTGCGTGGGCGCGACCACCATCAACGAGTACCGCAAGTACATCGAGAAGGACGCGGCCCTCGAGCGCCGGTTCCAGCCGGTGCTGGTGGACGAGCCGAGCGTGGAGGACACCATTTCCATCCTGCGCGGCCTGAAGGAGCGCTACGAGGTGTTCCACGGCGTCAAGATCGCCGATCAGGCCATCGTCAGCGCCGCGAAGCTGTCCAACCGCTACATCACCGACCGCTTCCTGCCGGACAAGGCCATCGACCTGATCGACGAGGCCTGCGCGATGATCCGCACTGAGATCGACTCCATGCCCCAGGAAATGGACGAGATTTCCCGGGAAATCATGCAGAAGGAGATCGAGGAGGCCGCGCTCAGCCAGGACGGCGACGAGTTTTCCAAGCGACAGCTCGAGCACGTGCAGGGCGAGCTCAAGGAGCTGCGCGAGAAGTTCAGCGGCATGAAGGAGCAGTGGGAGCGCGAGAAGGGCGGCATCGAGCGCGTGCAGAAGCTGCGCGAGGAGATCGAGCAGGTCAACGCCCAGATCGAGCGCGCCCAGCGCGAGTACGATCTGAACAAGGCTGCCGAGCTGCAGTACGGCAAGCTGCCGGAGCTCAAAAAGCAGCTCGAGGCGGAGGAGAAGCTCGCCGAGGAGAACGGCGGCAAGGCGACGTTGTTGCGCGACCGCGTGACCGAGGAGGAGATCGCGCGCATCGTATCCCGCTGGACGGGCATTCCGGTGAGCAAGCTGGTGGAGGGCGAGCGTGAGAAGCTGTTGCGCCTGGAGGACATCCTGCACCAGCGCGTGATCGGCCAGGACGAGGCCGTGACGAAGGTCTCCGAGGCCATTCTGCGCTCCCGCGCGGGCATCCAGGACCCGAACCGGCCCATCGGCTCGTTCCTGTTCCTGGGCCCCACGGGCGTGGGCAAGACGGAACTGGCGAAGACCCTGGCGCAGGCGCTGTTCGACGACGAAAAGAACATCATCCGCATCGACATGACCGAGTACATGGAGAAGCACAGCGTGTCGCGCCTGGTCGGAGCGCCTCCGGGATACGTGGGCTACGAGGAGGGCGGCCAGCTCACCGAGGCCGTGCGCACCCATCCGTACAGTGTGGTGCTGTTCGACGAGGTGGAGAAGGCCCACCCGGACGTGTTCAACATCCTCCTGCAGGTGCTCGACGACGGCCGGATCACCGACAGCCAGGGCCGCACGGTGGACTTCAAGAACACGATCATCATACTGACCTCGAACCTGGGTTCCAGCTACATCCAGGAGGGCATCGACGCCGACGGCAACCTGAGCGACGCGGCCCGCGCCCAGGTGGACGCGCTGCTCAAGACCCAGTTCCGGCCGGAGTTTTTGAACCGCCTGGACGAGATCGTGCTCTACACGCCGCTGACGAGGCCGCAGATCGTCCAGATCATGCGCCTGATGGTGGCGGGGCTCGAGAAGCGGCTGGCCGAGCGGAGGCTGACGGTCCGGCTCACGCCCGCGGCGGAGGACTTTGTGATCGAGAACGGCTACGACAGTGCCTACGGCGCGCGCCCGCTCAAGCGCTTCCTGCAGCGGAGCGTGGAGACGGCCATCGCGAAGCTGCTGATTCGCGAGTACGTGCCCGAGGAGAGCGTCATCACCGTGGACGCGGTGGACGGGGATATCTCCGTATCCTGGGCTCCGAAGGACGCGATCGAGGGGTAAGAAAATCGAAGGACAAGAAAGTTCTCCATGCTTGCAGCATGGAGAACAAAAAACTGTGGTACACCATCAGGGACTCGAACCTTGGACACCCTGATTAAAAGATACCCACTTCAGCACCAAAAAACGAGTTTCTTCAATAATACACGATTTTGGAGCAAAGCTGTGTGACTTTCCAGGTGTCTGGTTTTCA
>CANQEW010000081.1 GCA_947596085.1 uncultured Clostridia bacterium
CGCGAGGATCAGAAGCGTTTTTATGATACCCATCGCTTCTATTCCCTCGCCGACTTCCGCTCCCAGCTCGCCGTCCACCAACGCCGCTCCAACTCCATACTGATGCGTCCGCTTCGCTGGCTCTTCCCGCGGGAATCTTTACTTGCCTTTCTTGTCCAAGATGTTTGACAAACCTACAACCAATTCTCACAATTTTTTCCTCCCGCTATTGACTTCCCGGCCGGGATGCTGCAAAATATAGAAAGGACACGAGTCCATTCCGCAAACATCGGAGGCACCCATGGAAAAGATCACCAGCTTCACCATCGACCATCTTCGGCTGCTGACGGGACTGTACGTCTCCCGCGTGGACGATGCCGGCGGCGCACCGGTCACCACCTTCGACATCCGCATGACCCGGCCCAACGCCGAGCCGGTGATGGATACCGCCGCCGTGCACGCCATCGAGCATCTGGGCGCCACTTGGCTGCGCAGCGAGCCCGCCTGGAAGGATCGCGTGCTCTACTTCGGACCGATGGGCTGCCGCACGGGCTTTTACCTCCTGCTGGCGGGAAGGTATGAATCGCGGGACGTTCTGCCGCTGATCGACGGCATGTTCCGCTTCATCGCCGGCTACGAGAGTGAAATTCCCGGCGCCTGCGCGAAGGACTGCGGCAACTATCTGGACATGAACCTGGCAATGGCGCGCTGGCACGCGCAGAAGTACATCCGCGAAGTGCTCGACGATCCCACGCCGGAGCGCCTCGCCTATCCGGGCTGACGAAAGGAAGGTTTCAAGGCATGATCTACAATTCCGAGGACATGGAGATGCGCGCCGCGTTGGAGGCTGCCGCCCGCGTGTGCGCCGCCGCGCGCACCGCGCCCAAGGCCTGCGGCATCGACCGCACCCACACACTGACCCTCACCGACGCGGACAAGGACGCCGTCGCCGCTGAAATGGAGCGCTTCGGCCGCGAGCAGGGCGCGGGCTTTTTCCTGCGCGACGCGGACTGCGTGCGCGCGGCGAAGGTGCTGGTGCTCATCGGCATCGAGGAGGGACTGCGCGGCCTGAACGAGCTGTGCGGCTACTGCCACTTCCACGACTGCAAGGGCTGCGCCGAGCACGGCGGCATGTGCGTGTACGACCCGATGGACGTGGGCATCGCGCTGGGTTCCGCCGCCGCCACCGCCGCGGACTGCCGGATGGACAATCGCATCCTGTTCTCCGCGGGCCGCGCCGCCATGAACCTCGGCCTGATGGGTGAGAACGTCAAGCTCGTCTACGGCCTGCCGCTGGCTGTCAGAGGAAAATCCCCCTTCTTCGACCGCAAGAAAAAGGCATAATATACGAAAGGACGAATGAATTCTATGCGCAAACCTACGCTCGTGATCATGGCTGCGGGCCTCGGCAGCCGCTTTGGAGGCTGCAAGCAGATCACGCCCATCGACGAGGCCGGTCACATCATCATCGACTACTCCATCTACGACGCGATCCGCGCGGGCTTCGGCAAGGTCGTCTGCGTGATCAAGCCGGAGATGGAGGCGGACTTCCGCGCCGCCTTCGGCGACCGCATCGCCCGTTTCGTGGATCTCGATTACGCCTATCAGACCATTGACAGGCTCCCGGATGGCTTCACCGTTCCCGAGGGGCGCACGCGGCCGTGGGGCACCGCCCATGCCGTGCTCTGTGCCGCGGACGCCATCGAGGGTGATTTCGCCGCGATCAACGCCGACGACTTCTATGGCGCGACGGCCTTTCAGACGGCCTGCGACTACCTCAGCGCTCCGCGCGCGGGGAACGAGCACGCCATGATCGGCTATCGCATCGAAAACACGCTGACCGAGAACGGCAGCGTCAGCCGCGGCATCTGCGACGTGGATGAGCATGGCATCCTGCGCCGTATCACGGAGCGTCTGCGCATCGAACCCCGGCCCGGCGGAGCGGCCTATCTGGAGGAGGGTGTGGACGAGGTGTTCGTTCCCGCCGGAACGATGGTTTCGATGAATCTCTGGGCCTTCCGCCACGACATACTGGACGAGATTCGCGCGCGCTTTGTGGACTTCCTGTGCGACAAGCTGCCCGCGAACCCGCAGCGCGCCGAATACTTTCTGCCCAGCGTGCCCGACGCGTTGATACGCGAGGGCAAGGCGCAGGTGCGCGTGCTTCAAACCGCGGAGCGCTGGTACGGCGTGACCTATCCGCAGGATCTGACTGCCGTGCAGGCGGCGATGGCCGGTATGCGCGAGCGCGGCGTCTATCCGGCCGAGTTCTGGCGCTGACCGGCGCAGCGGGATACCGAGAAGTGAGGTGGAAATCGCTATGAAGAAGTTTCGCCCGCACAAGGCGGGGTTCATCGTGCTATACGTGTTGGGCGCGCTATGCACGGCTGACGCCATGTACAGCCTCGTCACGCAGCTGCTGGGCACGGCCAATCCGTACATGGCGAGCTTCTCCTGGTTCAGCTATTTGATCGCGGCGCTGGCGATCGTGTACATTCGCATGTATGCCGTTACGCGCGTGGAGATCGACGAGAAGGCGATGCGCGTGGTCTATCCGGTCTACATCCAGCCGCAGCCCGGCGCGAAGCGCGCGATGTTCATCTTTCGGCAGGGCAGCACGGATCTGAAGCTGGTGGACAAGCGCTTCCTGCTGGCCGATCTGGAAAAATACGGCTACATTGAAGATTTGGGCTATGCCCAGCTGGACAAATCTGGCGCAGGTCAGGACAACAAGCTCTTCCCGGTGCACGAAATCGCGCTGGTGATGAAGGACGGCAAGCGCTACCACATGAATGGGGGCTTCTACTCCCTGGAGCAGCTCAAGGGCATGGTTGAGGCGATTCGCGCCGCCACGGAGCTCATGCCTGAGGGCAAGCTTGCGGAGCTCGCGTCTTAGGTTCTGTTGAGAGGGGAAATTTGCCGCCGAATGCGGCGGATGGACTGGTAATGAAAAGGGGCAGCCTGGTTGGGTTGCCTCTTTGCTTTATCAGAAAACGTTTGGTGGCGGGGATGAATTTGGAAGCTTTGGAGGAGAATGGTAGGAAAATTGAGTGAGTGGCGGCTGTTTCGGCTTGAAAAGCTTCGCTTTCCAAGTCGAAAAGCGCCGCGGCGGCCCGCGATGGATCGAGAGGCCGCGTTGGTGCTAAATGCCCGGCTTATGAACTCACTCGCGGGCCGCTGGGGGTACGCTGGGCGCTGCCCAGACCTGCCAAAGGGGCATTGCCCCTTTGGAATCCCTTTCTGCTGCCGCGTTTATGCGGTCGACTGTTTCGACGGACTGGGGCGGTCCTAGTGGGCCGCCCCTTGGATCTCCTCGCACAGCGCTTCAAGTGCGGCCTGGGCCGCCTGCGCGCGAACCATGCCGCGATTGCCCGCGAAGTGGTACTCCCGCACATGTGCGCCGCTCGGGCCCGCCACCGCGATGAACACTGTGCCCACCGGCGTTCGCTCCGTGCCACCGTCCGGACCCGCGAGCCCCGTGGCGGACACGCCCCAGTCCGCGCCGCTCACGCGGCGCACGCCCACTGCCATTTCCCGGGCGCAGCGCGCGCTCACCACGCCGTCATCGTCCACCGTCTCCCGGCGCACGCCCAGGATGCGGATCTTGGATTCCGCCGCGTAAGTCACGTAGCTCTCGTCCAGCGCTTCGCTCGCGCCGGGGTTTTCTACGAAGCTCGCCGCGATCAATCCACCGGTGAGGCTCTCGGCGAAACTCACGCGCTCGTTCCTGCTTCGCAGTAGCGCGAAGGCCGCGGCGCTCGCCGCGCGCAGCGCCGCGCTCATTGCGCCTCCACCCGGGCCATCTCCAGCGGCCGCATCCGCGCGTTGCCCCAGAGGCGCGCCTGCCAGCGGAAGCCTTGGTTCAGCAGCGGATCGTCCACGATCACGAGCTTGCCCACGTCGTCGATGGTGTCGTAGTAGTTATTTCCGCCGCCGATTCGGTCGGATACCAGTGACAGCTTCACCGTATACTCGCCCGGCGCGAGGCCGTCCAGCAGGCAGCTGATTTCCAGCGCGAAGCGTTCGTCGGCAGCGACTTCAAAGGCCGGCGTCTGCGTCATCGCGACTGGGGCCAGCATGTTATTCAAAAGGATCAGGCGCAATCGCAGGTTCTGCTCGGCGATGTTGCTTACGCTGGTGATGCGGAAGCGCCACTCGCCGTCCTGCTGGAACTCCATGTTCGCGGAATTCAGCACCGTCATATGCTGCATGCGCATGGTTTCGCCGCGCTTGCGCGGGCGCGGCATGGCGTCCAGATCGCGATCCACGTCGCGGTTTCCCGCGCCGCCGTACAGTTCGATCGCGCGCTCCACGGTTCCGTCGTACAGCAGGTGGCCGTGATCCAAGAACAGCGCGCGATTGCAGAGCTGAGTCACTGTGCGCATGTTGTGGCTCACGTAGAGCACCGCGCGCCCGGAGCGGGCCACGTCGGTCATCTTGCTCAGGCACTTCTGCTGAAAGTTCAGGTCGCCCACGGCCAGTACCTCGTCGCAGATCAACACGTCCGGCGCGAGGTTCGCGGCCACCGCGAAGCCCAGCTTCACATACATGCCCGAGGAGTAGCGCTTCACCGGCGTGTCGATGAACTGCTCGATCTCCGAAAACTCGATGATCTCGTCCAGCTTAGCATTGATCTCCGACTTTCGCATGCCCAGAATCGCGCCGTTGAGGAAGATGTTCTCCCGCCCCGTGAGCTCGGGATGAAAGCCCGTGCCTACCTCCAGCAGGCTCGCCACGCGGCCATGGATGCGGATTTCGCCCCCGGTCGGCGCAGTGATGCGGGAGATCAGCTTGAGCATCGTGGACTTGCCCGCGCCGTTGCGGCCGATCAGCGCCAGCGCGTCGCCCCGATCCGCCGAAAAGGACACGCCGTCCAGCGCGGTAAACCATTCGCCGTCGTGGCTGGCGTCGTAGCCGATCTTGCGGTTCGGGTCTTCCCGGCCGTGGATTCGGGCGAGCCAGCTCTTGAAGTCCTGTTTGAGCGTTCCGGCGCCGAACGAACCCAGTTGAAATTGCTTGGAAACGTTATCAATTTCCAGCAGTCGCTCATCCATTCAATCGATCCTCTCCAAGTCAGATGGTGTCCATAAACGTCTTTTCCGCGTGAGAGAAGAGCACCACGCCGGTCAAAAAGATTGCCACCGTGATGGAAACGGACAGCCAGTAGTAGTTCATGTAGTAGCTCTGCGTGCCCAGATAAGCGGAGCGGAACAGTTCGATCAACGGCGTCATCGGGTTGAGCATGTATACACCCAACAGCTCCGGGAAGCGCTCCGCGATCATTGAGGCGGGATAGGTGACCGGCGTGGCGTACATCCACAGCTGCACGCAGAAGCTCACCAAAATCGCCAGATCGCGGTACTTTCGGGTCATCGCCGAAACGATCAACCCGCAGCCCAGGCTCAGCATGCCCATCTGGATCAGCATCACCGGTGTGAGCAGAATCAGCCGCCAGTTCGGATGCACCACCGCGTTGGGCCGAAGCGCGTAGATGATTACGAAGCCGATGAACAGCGCGAACTGCACGAGGAAGTTAATCAACTGCGACAGCACTGTAGACAGCGGCATGCACAGCCTCGGAAAGTACACCTTTTCAAACAACTGTCGGTGCGTGACGAAAGTTTTTGATGTGCGGTTCAGGCAATTGGCGAAGTATTGCCAGGCAATATTGCCGCCCATGTAAAACATAAAGCGAGGCATGCCGTCGGTGGGCAGGCCCGCGATGTTGCCGAACACCACGGTGAACACGATTGTGGTCAGCAGCGGCTGAATGACAATCCACGCCGGACCGATGATCGTCTGCTTATAGATGAGCGTAAAATCGCGCTTCACCAGCAGCCAGACCAGATCCTTGTAGCGCCAAAGCCCCTTGAGGTCCACATCAAACCAGCCAGCCTTCGGCCGGATGCGCGCGGTCCAATAGTTTTTTGGCCTTTGTGCCTCCATTCGGAATCCCCCTTCGATGGTTGGCCGCTTTTGCAACTGACGCGCCAAATACAGCCATTATCATTGTAGCATGTCTTCGGTTTTCTTTCAAGTTCTTGAAGGTCTTCGCGGGATGTGCTATACTCTTTTTAACATATGCGACAGGAGGTGGGCGGCGCGTGAAGCGCAGGGGCAGTTTGCAGCTCTATCTGGATGTGGTGCTCGCGGCGCTGTTCATCGCCGCCCTGTTCTGCCTCGGAATCGGCACGCTGATCTCCGAGGGCGACGGTCTGCGCGGCGCTCTCGCCTCCCGCCAGCGCTTGCGGACCTTTCTGGACGATCCGGACGATGCAGGTGTCTGGGATCGCTTCGCCGCGCGCATCCATTCGCTGGATGACTATCTGGCGAAGCATCTCTTCCTCGACGACGAGCTGGGCCATCTCAACGCCCGCTTCCAGTACGCGCTGGGAAAGCGCATGCTTCAGAGCGGCGGCGAACTGATGCTCACCCTCGAGGGCGGCCAGCTCTACGATTTGCAGGATAAGCGCATCCCCATGAAATCCGCCGCGCGGGAGGTGCTGCGCCTGCGCGCCTCCCTGCCCGCGGACACGCCCTTCCTCTTCGCCTACGCCCATCCCGGCGTCTACGAGCGCGCGCAGTTTCCTCCGGGCTACGAAACGCTGGATTATTCGAACGAGATGGCGGACGAGCTCCTGGATCTGCTCTCCGCGGCGGGCGTTCCCCTGCTGGACAGCCGCGCGGTGCTGCGCGCCAGCGGTCTCTCCTCCGAGCAGTATCTTCTGCGCACCGACAGCCACTGGGCCACCCGCGCGGCGCTGGAGATGGCGCGTGCCGCCGCCCAAAGTGCCGCGCGGCTGACGGGCGCGGAATTGCGATCGGATCTGCTCGACGTTCGCAACTTTGACAGCTACACCTACCCGGCGCTCTTTCTCGGCGCATACGGCCAGCGCGTGGGCGCGGCGCTGGCCATGCCCGACGACATCACGATCTACTGGCCGCGCTACCGCACAAACATCCGCCGCCGCACCGAGTATCTGGGCGAATATACGGACGTGGAGGGCGAATTCCGCGACAGCGTGATCCGTTGGCGCTATCTGCGCGCTCTGGATGGGCAGAGTTGGAACACGGTCGCCTACTTCGATTATGGACTGACCGAGGATTGCGATCTCTACGAAAACCACAGCGCGGCGGACTGTACGATCCTCCTGCTGAAGGACTCCTTCAGCGCCGCGATGGGGGGCTTCCTCTCCCTCGCGGCAGACCGGGTGTGCGCGGTGGACCTGCGCCGTAGCGACCGCTCTCTGCGAGAGTGGATCGACGCAGTGCGGCCGGACATCGTAATCGCCGCGTTCAGCCTGCCGTACCTGCTCAACGAAGCGTACGATTTTCCTTGATCAGCACAGTGGCATGGAATCAGCAAAATTTGTAGGAATGTAGGATTACAATACATATTGGAAAGGGGGAAGAAAAAGAGGGACTGGATGCATCTGTTATCGTTGAAGTTGCGAAACAAAACGAACGGAAGGAGTCCAGACCATCATGACCAGTATAACACAAAACATGCGCTTCCGGCAATCCCTGATAAAGTATGCGCAGAGATTTGGCGTTGCACGTGCCAGTCGCAAATACAACAAGAGCAAATCGTACATCTACTTCTGGTTGAAGCGATATGATGGCAGCATTGAATCCCTCGCCTGCCAGTCCCGCCGTCCGCACAGCCATCCCAACGCCCATACGGAAGCGGAGTTGAAGCTCACCGGGACATGCGCCGGAGGAATCCCGATCTTGGCCTCGTGGAACTCTGGCACCGGCTGCGGTTGCGCGGTTATTCCCGCTGCGTAGTGTCGCTCTACCGAGTCATGTGCAAGCTCGGCATGTTCCCGGTCGAGAAGAGAAAGAAGAAGTACGTTCCCAAGCCATATCAACAAATGACACATCCCGGTGAGCGCATTCAGATTGACGTCAAGGTCGTCCCTCGCGGTTGCATCGCCGACCCCGAACTCAAGCTTTACCAGTCACCGCTATCGAAGAGTTCTCCCGTTACCACCTCTTGGGCGCCTGCGACGAGCACAGCACCTTCTCCTCCGCTGATTTCCTTAGAACCGTCGTGCGCAGGTTCGCCAGGCTGGGCGTCCTCTCCTTCGCCGACTTCCGCTTCCAGCTCGCCGTCCACCAGCGCCGCTCCAACTTCATGCCGATGCGTCCACTCAAATGGCTCTCCCCTCGGGAATCTTTGCTTACTCTCCTTGTCCAAGATGTTTGACAAACCTACAGGGAGGAAAAAATTATGAGAATTGACTTCGCTTTTCCAACTTATGAAAAACTTTTGAAGATATGTGCGTCGAGTATATTTACGGCACACGAAGTGCATACTCTAAATCATCAAGGGTTTGGAGGAAACAGGAAATGGAGCAAGCGATTTCAAAGATGGGAAGGCACACCGGATGGAGCGAGAGCGAGAACAAGCTGCTTTGGGAGACCGCCGACGAGGCGCAGCAGCAGGGCCTGCCGCTGAAGGCCGTTTTTGAGCAGATCGCGGAGCAGACGGGCCGCCGGCCGAACAGCATTCGCAACTACTATTATGCCCAGGTACGCAACCGGGAGGACGGCCAGGCCCACGCCGCGCGCTTTGTGCCCTTCACCCAGCAGGAAGTGGACTGGCTGATGGAGCAGGTGCTCATCGCCCGCGCTGAAGGCCAGAGCGTGCGCAGCTGCCTGCAGAAGCTCTCCGGCGGCGACCACAGCCTGATGCTGCGCTACCAGAACAAGTATCGCGCGGTGATCAAGAGCCGGCCGGAGTATGTGCGCGCGCTGGTCGACAAGCTCAACGGGGAGGGCATCCATTGCGACGCGCCTCAGGTGAACCACCGCGCGCGCTGCGATCTGAACGCGTCCTGCGAGCAGCTCTCCACCGAGGCCCAGCGCGCGGGCGATCCGGAACTGGCGCGGGCCTGCGACGTGTTTACGAAGTATCTGCGCGAGCGCCGCGGCGCGGAGTCGAGCGAGCGTTTGAGCGCGGCGGTGAGCGAGCTGATCGCGCCGATCAAGGACTTCCTGGCGCTGCCCGACGAGGCGCGCGGAGGCGAGCTGGGGGCGTTTTGCGAGATCGTCGCCGAGCGCATCGGCGCGGTGGAGGCCGAGCTGGTGTAAGCGGCGATACGGAAGAGAAGAGGATCTGTCTCAAGGGGCTCCTGGAGCCGGCTTGGGACAGGTCCTTTTTTGTTGTCGGCTAAAATTTATTATTTTATGGCGTTTGCTGCTTGACAATTGCATCGAAGTTCGATATAATGAGTACATCGAGGTTCGATCTATCGAACCGTGATTGTCGGGAGGAAACATGGAGGATCGGATTCGGCGCGTGTACGTGCCCATGACGGAGACGGGCTTCTACATCTTGTTTTGTCTGCGGACGCCGCGGCACGGCTACGGCATCGGTCAGCGGGTGAGCCGCATGACCGGCGGCCAGGTCGCCATTGGGCCGGGCACCATGTACGGGACGCTTTCGAAGATGGAGAAGGATGGGCTGATCGAGGTCTGCGCGGAGGAGGACAAGCGCAAGATCTACCGGCTCACGGCGCTGGGCGAGGAGATTCTGAATCTGGAGATTCAGCGAATTGAACGGCTATACAAAAACAGCAGGGGAGAGGATTGGAATGCGTAAGACGTTTGTGCGGTTCTTTACCATCGCGGACTACGAGGAGGAGGAAGCCTGGCTGCGCGAGCGGCACCGGGAGGGATGGAGGCTGGCGAGAACTATCGTGCCGTGCTTCTACATCTTTGAGCGCTGCGCGCCGGAGGATGTGGTCTACCGACTGGACTATAAGAACAACGCTCAGGACGCGGAGTACATGCAGATGCTCCGGGACTTTGGCTGGGAGTACTTCAACGCCTGCATGGGCTGGCTGTACTTCCGCAAGAGCGCCTCGGAAATCGGCGCGAATGGCGAGGACGAGCTGTTTTCGGATGCCTCGAGCAAGCTGGAGATGGTTCGCCACATCATCCGCACGCGGATGCTGCCGATCCTCATCATCTTCCTCACCTGCACGCTGCCGAACTGCGTTCGCGCGATGAACGGGGTCTTCGGTTCGCCCAGCCTCATCATATTCGCGCTGTTCTTCGCCCCGCTGGTCCTCTGCCTCTGGATCTTCCTGCACTGCGGCGTGAAGCTATACAGGTTGAAGCGGAAGTACGAGGGGCGGTGAATCGGCGGCGGTGATTGCCGCATGGGGCGTGAGGACTGATTCGATTGGAGGATGGAGAGATAGTGCGGCTGTTTCGGGCTGGGGAAAGCGTCGCTTTCCCCAGCCCGAAAAGCGCCGCGGCGGCCCGCGTGTATGGCTGCGATGGGGTGTTTTTGCGAGTGGACCGGCGTTGAGTGATTCGCGGGGCTGCTTGGGGACGGGGGCTACGCTGGGCGCTGCCCAGACCCGCTCAAGGGGCATTGCCCCTTGAGAATCCCAGTCTGCTGCCGCGTTGGTGCGCGGCCGCTCTTTCCGCTTGTCCGTGAATTGAAAACGAGACGCAGAAATCCCGGCCTTGAATCTATGGGCCGGGATTTCGGGTAAATGCGATCCGATCTGCAGAAACGCGACGCAGGACTTTTGACCCTCGGATCTATGGGGTCAAAAGTCCGTCGCCCCAGCGCGGCAGCAGGTGGCCGTCGGCCCTGCCGACTTCGGCCCTTGAGAATCCCAGTCTGCTGCCGCGTTGGTGCGCGGCCGCTCTTTCCGCTTGTCCGTGAATTGAAAACGAGACG
>CANQEW010000082.1 GCA_947596085.1 uncultured Clostridia bacterium
TCGTTGCCGATGTCCGTCATGATCTGCGTCAGGATGCACTCGTCGATGCAGGGGAAGCATTCCGTCTCCTGAAGCGCCGTGATCTTCATCTGCCCAAAGCGTTGGGGCAGCATGAGCGCCCTCTCCACCTGGCGGATGATTTCATACAGTATCCGCTTGTCGTCCGAATGGAGCCAATCGGAAACAAAGTCAAAGCACCACGCCTGACGGTTGGCGCTGATGAAGCGTTCCAAGCCCGCCAGTTCGTTTGCGTCCATCGTGCGCGTGGTCGCCGTAAGCAGGATCTGCGCGGCGAGGTTGCCAAAGTCCACATCGACTTCGCTGTAGCCGGTTGCCTGCGCTGCCATCGACCAGAAAACATCCTTCGCACCTGCAGAGATCAAATTATCGTAAGCGTTATTCGTCTCCACGTCCAGGCCATCGCTGAGCACGGCCTTGAGGATCGCGCTCGGCGTGGCGCTTTTTGCGCCGGTGACGGCGGCCATGATGTTCAGGTGAAGCTGAGCAGGCGTCGTGATGGTGCCTCCCAAGGAAGCCACCATCACGCGGTTCTTCTCCTCGTCAAAGAAGTCACGATAGTTCTTTACTACCCTGCGCATTGTGTAGGACGAAGAAATGTGCATCTGTTCCATCCAGCGGGAAAGCAGGTCAGAGCGATACTCCTCGCTGTAGAGCTTCACATCCAACAGCCAGTCGTCCTCCTGATCCTCATAACTCACTGGGCAGTAGACCACGAAGTTGGCATACGGTTCATCGCGGCCCAGCCGCTTCTTCACGGCGAAGCTGTTGGATTCCGTCAGCCGCACGAGCGTCGCATTCTCCAGCGAGAAGTCGTCCAGCTTGTTCTCAAACTCACGCTCTTCATCGTACCAGAAGATGATTCGCCGCTTATAGTATTCCGGCAACGGCGCACGAAAACGCTCGTTTAGGTCTTTGATTACCTTATCGGTGTCCATTGATCTCCCTCCGCGAATGCGTTACTTGATCGGCGCCAGCACATCCTTGAACTTATTGTAGTTGACCTTTACGCCATCGTCAAGGTCTATCTGGAGCATCTGATCGGCGAGATGGTGGATCTTCTCTTCGTAGGTGCGCAGCTCTTCGGCCTGGGCTTGCAGCTTCTGGAGCTGCTTGGTCAGGCGGACGCGGTTGGCGGTGTCGGCATCGGCGACGCGCTTTTGCAAATCGGCGATGGCAGTGCGGTAGCGAGACTGCTGCTCGTGGACGTAATCGGTGCGGATGCGGGCGATCGTGTCCGGGCGGTAGCGGTGCATGTAGATCAGGCACTTGAAGCCGTTCTTCTTGCCGCTATCGAAGAGCCAATAGATCGGGCGCTTCTGGTAGGTCTTCAGGTGGTCGGCGTAGAAGTCATTCAGGAAATACCTGCGAATGACCTCGCGCGGGGTGCCGCTGCCACCGAGGGCGGAGGCGATGAACTTCAGATTCTCCTCCAACTGAGCTTTGCCAAAGACCATTTCGATGAAGCGAACGAATTGCCCAACGATGTCATCGGCAAAGTATTCGTCATCGCAGATGGGAATGATATTGTCCCGATCCGGAAGGAAGAGCGCCGAAGGATTCCACGGAGAGAAGCCGTTTGCCCTCGCCGAATCACTGATCCGATCCACTTTCGTTCCATAGTCCCAGTATCCGCCAGCATAAAACAGCCCATCCTCATAGAGGGTATAGCGGCCAAACATACAGCCCACAGCGTAGGAGATCAGGGCACGGATGTCGCGGCTGAGATCGGCGCGGCGGACGGTCACATCCTTGTCCTCCACTTCGGGTGTCAGCTCATCCTGCAAGCCATAGATGTCAATGAAGATGCGGTTGAGTTCCTCCTCATTGGCCTTGAGTTGGTTGAAGCGTTCCTGACATTCGCCCTGCCAAAGCAGGAAGCACTCCTCCAGCGGGGAGTGGAATTCGGGATGGTAGCCATAGTACCCGCTCATAGTGCAAGCCGTGGATGTAGCGTCCCAGATAGTCTTGCTCCACCTGACCAACGGATTCTCCCGGAAGTCCCAGGAAGTCTCAAAGGAGTCCCAGTCGGCGCGGGAGAGGGTAATGTTTTCAGCTGCTAGGCGTCCGGGTCGTTCTCCGCAATACATAAAAGGAATACTATTAAAACTATTTACCCCGAAGCTAATTGAGGGATTAATTATCGTGGCATAATAACTGCAAACACGACTATTGGCAAAAGCTATTAGGTCAAATAAAGTATAATTTCCCTTTTCAAAGGCACTCATACCTTTTACATTGAACGTAAACCCAGCATCATAATACCTAAACGCCAAGTTTGACATTGCAATTTCTGACCAGGAAACGTTTTCACGGAAATAATATCCATCATCATGAACAACGAAATTCGGATTTCCCTTCAAATACGGATACTTTTTAATAGCTGTTGCCTTTATTCTCTCTCCGTTATTTTGCCAATCCACGACATAATCTCGATTCCCAAACCATTTTCTGTAGCTGCCACCCTTATTATGGGGGAACCATTTTTTGCCTGACTGGGCGCAAGAATCCCTATCTACAGCATCAAAACAAATTGATCCATAGTTGACTTCCCAGAAATATCGCAGAAAGCGATCATTGTCAGTAGTCATTAATCCAACACGCGATATATAAAAATCAGAAACAGGGTGTTCAGAAAATGACTTAAAGGTATGATCACTAACCCAATACGCGACCGGTGCGCCTGGAATTTGGGCGAAGTTATCCTGACTGGCTACATATCGGTTTTCGCCTGCTCTAAACATTTCTTCCTTGCCCTGCTGTGTCGTTGCCTCTACCAAACGCACAAATGCGCTTCGATACCTCTCAATATACCTTTTGGACATAATGAAGCTGGTGGTCTGAACTACTTCTCCACCTATATCCTCAAAGGCTCTGGCACCAAGATGCGCCATGTTTACAATATCAACTTCTCGCAGATTTTTACGGAGCTTTTCAAAGCTCGATAAGAACATCCATGCGTGCTGAGTTATCATTCCGAAATAGCCTTTTTGTTTTACCATATCAGAACAACGTTCAATAAATACTGCGAATAAATCAGCTTTACTATCTGGGAAATACTTTTTCAGGGCAGAAGAAATATTGTCAACAAGATTACTTGTTGCCATGTAGGGCGGGTTTGTTACCACTATGTCATAGGGCTGCTTTAGTATCTCTGCTACACCGATCAAAGGTGCAACTAAATCTACAGCATACAAAGCATCACTTAACGCATCCATAGACATAATACTCGGATCGAATATGTGTAATTGCAACATTCTATGACGCAACGCAAACAAATCATCTAATGTTGCTTCAAAGCCCAGCAAACTTCCAAATTCCTTACCTGATTCAAAAGAATAACACAGCTCCAATGCAGTACGTTTTTGATCTCCAAAGCACTCTAAATCCTTTTCTTGGATTCGCGGACATTGTGGAATCGCATGGATATGTGGTTGTGGAGTATCCACTTCATCGTCCTCATTGCGGCGCGTAAGGAAGCGGCGGTCGTAGGCGCGCGCCTTCATCATCACCGCGAAGTAGGCGAGCTGCGCTGCACGGTCGTCGATGTCCAGCGCGAACAGGTTGTTTTCCAGAATTGAACGCACCGCATCCCGCTGTGACCAGCCCTGGGATTCGTAAATCTGCATCAGCACATCGAACATGTAGACCGCGATATGGCCACTACCGCAGCAGGGGTCAATGACCTTGATCTCTTCCGGGCGCAGCTTTGCATACCCGGCGCGCAATTCGTCGAGCTGGGCCTGTACCTGCGGCTCCTGTTCCGCTTCGTCCAGATAATAGCGCCAGTTTGCCTTGAGCGCCTCGTCCGGATGCCCCTCCAGCCAGAGGCGTCCAAGGCTGTTCTCTACCATGTAGCGCACGATCCAGTCCGGCGTAAAGAGCTGTGTCGCGGCGGGAATGTCCTTCGCCTCGATCTTGATGTTCTTCTTCAGATTGGCAAACACCGCGTCCTTCGGCTCCGTGTTATAATATTGGTACAGCCAGCCGATGATCTGTACCTGATCCACCCAGTCGGCTTCCGGGATGCCGTCGGCATTCACCAACCGTTCGATGACACTGCCCTCGCGCAGGAGGTTATCCGGTAGCAGTAACTCCGTATAGTCCGCGATCTTCTGGAACATCCCCGGCAGCACTTCGCTCAGGGCGTTGCATTGCGTGATGAGTAGATAGCGGAACAGCTCCTCCGTCTTGTTCTCCGTCTTGAGCTGATATACCCGATCCATGTCCAAGCCCGGAAGTTCCAAATGGATGGCCTCCGTCAGAATCTGCGGCTTGAAGGCGTTGTCCTCATCCGTAAACACGCGCACATGGGAGGGCAGATAGCCGTTGACCTCCATGAAGCGCAGGGCGATGAAGCGATTAAACCAGGTATAGGCAGCTTCGTCGATGACCTCCTCATATCCGCGATCCAACACGCGCAAAACCAGCGCGCGGCGCTGCGCCTGCTCCGTGGGGTTCAGCAGCTTGCCGTGGACGCTCACCTCATCCGGCTTGAGTGCGCTGTTCGCTATGATGCCGTACTGCTCCGCCTTCTGCGCCACACGCGAAAGCAACTCTCGGCGCGCCCATATTGCGTATTTTTTGATGGCGTTCTTATCCATGCTACGTATCCCCCTGCTTCTGTATCGGTGCTATTTTACTTCAGGTCGATCCCATCGCAGCCCTGGAGATAGGCTTTCATGTTCTTGCGCATCTGCTCCACATAGGCGTCAATCTCCGCATCAGAGGTTAGGCGCTTGGCCGGGAAGATGGACTGGCGATAGATGGGTTTGACCAGTTTGGTCTTCGGTTTGTCACCGGGATCAACTGGCGGCTTCGCAGGCTTGGGGGTGAGCATAGCGTCGATGGCCCTGAGTGTGTCATCCTTGTACGTCCACATGGGCGGCATCATGCCGTCCAACAGGGCAAGGCTCTTCGTCTGGGCGATCTTCTTCTTGCGCTGATCAAAGTATTCGTCCGCTTTGATGACGGCGTTCTTGACGTTATCGCTCGCCGCTGCACTCATACGGGAATGAATCTCTTCCATGCACTGACGCACGACTTCAAGAAGCTCTTTGCGCTTCTCCTCCAACATGCGATCATGGGCAGCGCGAACGGCAGCCATCAGGCTGTTTAGCTCAGGAATGCGCTTGTAGTTGTATGGACCATTCGCCGGCACGAGGCAAATCAGGCGGATGGTATTGAGCGCCTTTTCTGTTTCCTCGTCCTTGGAGATGTAATCGAGATCGTTGCGCAGCTCCGCCTCGAAACGCACGGCACTGTCAAAAATGTCCACCTGTGTGCTGAAAAAGGCTTCGACGCGCGCCATGTGATCCTTGCTGTTCTCCAGATCGTCCTGCCTTGAGAGCAGACGAGAGATCAGCGCCTCGTTATCCTTTTGCTGAGAAAGCACATCCGTCGTGAGTGAAAGCGCCTTCGTCACGAGTGCGTGGTCGGGGTAGCTGTGGCTGGTGTAGCGGTCGGAAAGATCCTGATAATGCTTATGCAATGCCTCAAACCGGTCGATGATGAAGCGCACGAGGCCATCCTCGTCGTCCGGCACATCCATCACGTCGAGGTATTCCCGCAGGAACTCCCGCGCCTGCTTCATTTTTTGCACGGAGACGATATGGCGCTTGGAGATAGAGGTCTTGCCGATCTCACTCTTCTTGCGCAACATGTCGGGCAGCTTGGGGTTGTCCGGCTGAATCGTCATGCCACCGTATTTGATCGTCACGCGCTGCTCAAAGATCAGCTTGGCAGCCACCGCCGCAATGTCGATTTCGCGCCAGCCATAGGGGATGCCACTGTAGCGGCTCTGGATGTCCGCCATGGAGGTAGGCAGCTTCTTGCTATCCTGAATTTCCAAATACTCATACATCCGATCGGCGGCTTCCTGATTGCGCTGCATCCCGAAAGCCAGCGCATCATTGGCGGAACCATTGAGCACGGAGAGCACGTCCGCATCCGAATCCGCATTCCAGGTGATCAGTCCCAGCTCGCTGTAGACGTGCGCCACCAGATACTCCAGCACCTGGTCAATCTTCGCCTTAGAATCGCCTCCACGCAGATTGAGCTTTTCTCCGTCCGCAAAGAAGGTGCCCTCGACGATGGCGCGCTTGAGATCCTCCATGGCGGAAAGCTCATACTTGCCGGCCTCGTCCTGCTGATCCCGGATGATGTCCTGCACCGACTTGGCAAGCTGCGATACGTTCTTTTGCTTGACGTACTTGCGGATCTTCATGGCGCTTTCCAGCGAGGTGTAGTAGGGCGTATCTGCCAGCACCACGATCGCCTCGCGCCCTTTGCTCTCGGACATCAGGCGGAAGTCCGTCTTCATCGGCGCATCCGTAGCGACCGTCAGGAAGCGCAGGCGCATTCCTCCGGTCAGCACGCCGATCGCCGTTCCGTCCACCATTTGATCGAAGGGGAAATCCACCTTGCCATAGCGATACTTCTTTGCGGTGTAAATGTCAGCAAAGATCATATGACCGATGCGTTCAACGATGGTCGCAGTATCCACCTGCGTGTTCTTGATCTCCCGTTGAATGTCCTGTTCTTCGTCGGTCAGGAAGTTGTAGAGATCTCCCGCGCGGGCGATGTAGTTCTGACTCATCAGGCGATCCAGAGAGGCCGCGATGCTCTGGCGCAGCGCCAGCTTGTCCACACGCATATCGTCCGCCATGAGGATAACGATGTTGTCGAGATTCGCAGGGATGTCGTTCACATAACGGATCAGGTAGAGGAGCTTGAGCACATCCACGTCGATAGGCTGGATGCCCGCCCCCGTGTCGGCAGCCGCCTGGCAACGCTCGATAACGCGACGAATCGAACTCTCCAGGAAACCATGCACCGTATCGTAGAAGCGGAAGAACGGCATGATGGCATACTCGTCGCGTTCCTTGACTTTCTGTGCCGCCTCCTGGAAGCCGGAGAGCATGGAACGCTCGCCCTCAGAAAGATGCTTCCCGGCAGCGCCGTGCTTACGAACCTCCGTGAACACCTTTTGCATGATGATAAACTGGTAGGGCACAAAGGGGAAATTGTCGGCAAACTCCTTCGGCCCCGAATAGCCCTTGATGTCCAATACAGAATTGGTAAAGCTGAACAGATTGCGCAGCACGGAGTCATTCTGATCATATAGCGCTTCCAGACTGGTTTGCACCTCGGGCTTTTTCTTGAGGATGCGCTTCTGGATGACCTCATCCACTGAGGAGGAGGAGAGGCTCAAGCGCGTCTTGAATCGCGCATGAATCCGAGAAAACTCGTCGGCACGCACTTTGATGATTTCGTCAATGGCCTCCTGCCCGGTGCAAACGACCCATACCTGTCCCGCGCATTCGCTCCCCAGTTTTTCGGTGATCGACTGAAGGTTCAGCAGCATATCGGTATCTGTGCCGACGTACTGGCCTACCTCGTCGATCATGAACAGAAGGCGGAAGTTTTTAGGTTGCTTGCGAAGGTAATCCTTGATGTCCTCAACCAGTTGGGCAATGGAGAACTCGACGGGCGCCTTATCACTGAACCAGGCGCGAGCGTCTGCCTCGCTCATGTCCAGTGTCTCCATAAGCGCCGGGATGATGTACTTGCCATTAAAAGCGAATGCCTTTCGCATCTCTACCCACGGCTTACCACGCAGCCGCTCAAAGGCACTGCGGAAAGCCTCTGTCTTGCCCTGTTGGTCGATGTATTGCTCCAGCATGGCAACCTTCAGATTGTCACCATAGAAACCCAGGCTGCCGTAGAACATCTTCGCAAACACGCGAAGCACGGCGGTCTTATCCTTGTTGATGGAACTCTCGATGTCGATGTTGAAGAGGATGGTTTTCGTCTTGACCCGCGTTGCCTGGTCGATCAGCAGGAACGTACCGGCATCATCTTTGAACTTTTCGCGGAAGCGCTCGACCGTCTTGACGCCGTTGACTGTTCGGTTCTCCAAGATGTAGGAAAGCATCTTCAGGAAGTGCGACTTACCACTCCCAAAGAAGCCGGAGATCCAAACGCCAATGTCAGCGGTCGGCTTGGTCAGTGCATCAACATAGCTGCTGAAAAAGGTCATGAAGTGCTTCTTCAGTTCTTTGGTGATGACATACTCCTTCAGTTCCTGTTCGAGCACCATGCTCTCATCCTGGTCAACCTTGATGACGCCGTTTATCGGGCGGTCGATGTTCTCCGTAAACATCTCGCGTATCTGCATGGAATTCTTCCTCCTCAAATCACATTGAAGGCGCGGTAGTAATCGTGGGGCTGCAAGCGATCAAATAGTTTTACGCTCCGCCCGTTGTAGGTTCCAGGGTACAGAACCAGTATGGGTATATCGGAGAAGTAGGGTTGCAAGGCTTCCAAAAGCGAGTGAACGCGCATGAAAGGGAAAACCTCGCCAACACCGGTGAGCAGAAGCACGTCGCTGCCCGGCTGATGCGATCCATAGTTAATGTGTTCCACGAACTCAGCGGTGCCCACAGCCGCCTGTAGCTGTTCCAGAAGAAAAGCGCTGCCGTCCTGCTCCTGCATTTCGGCAATGGATTCCATGATCCCCAAGTCCTCGCAGATGTCCAGAAAGATCGAATACAGATTCCGCTCAATCAGACGACAGGGGATGCTCTGGTCAGCCTTGATCAGTTCAATGAAGTGGCGCACAGCCATTTCATCCGTAGGCTCATAGCAGAATATGCGGATGTTGACCTCATTGCTGAGTCCTCTGCCATTCAGGAAATCAGCATCGCATATCAACGCGCGCACCCTGTCCAGGCGTTCCTCGATAGTGCTCATGCAGACATCCCCTTTACTCGAAGTAATTAAACGCGGGGAACATGTACTCGTCCCCATTGGCGCGCATTGCATTCTCCAGCAGGTTCCCCAGCAGCACAGGGTTCAGACGATCAGACTTTACGTCATCGAGATATTCGTTCTCAACCAGAATCCGCATGAGTACCTGTTCGAGCTTGGCGATGGTTGTGGCGCTCCATGTTGCCACGGCATCGTCCTGCTCCTGCAGGCGGAGGAAGAAGACGTTTACATCCATCCGGCTGAGTGAGAGATCTTGTTGGCGAAAATGCTCTCCTATGACGGAAATCATGAAATCATGAACCAGTCGGTATTGCTTCATCATGGCATACAGGCAGATCTGCTTTGCCACATCCTGCGGCTGTGCTGCAATCGCTTCGATGAGCGTCTCATCGTCCAGCGCGTGAAGGCGCTGAAGACAAGTACGAGTCATCCGGCGGAGCGATTTTTCGGTAGGATATTGGAATACGTTCTCTCTGACGACGCGATTCGTTATTTCTTCGTCGCCCAAGTCCTCCATCATGAGCCGCGCCGTTGCCCTCGTCTCGTAAAAAAGAAAGGGTTCGCGGGTGAGTACGGCCCTATATGGAATATCTGAGATATTGAGCTGGCTCATAAAACCCCTCCTGATAGAGTTGGCTGGTACGTTTATTTTTCATCTTCAAGCTCCATTATCTCCGGGAGTGTGCAGTCCAGAGAATTGCAAATTCTCACAAGCACATCGGTTGTGAGATTATCGCCCTTCCCCAATTTTGCAAGACACCCCGGGCTGATTCCGGTAAGACGCTTGAGATCCGTCCGGGTCATGTTCCGGTCGATCAGCAGCTTGAACAGCGGCTTATAGGTAATCTTCTTCATGGTTTGCCTCCATGACTTCTCACCGGTTGTTTCGACTATGTGATGGCGAATCCGCCGTATTCCAATTATATCATTTATTGTACATACAAACAAGCATTAAATTCACGATCCCGAATCAAAAATTAGAGATGCAGTATAGCCGTTTGAGGATTGGCGCTTTTGAAGGTGACAAATTAAACTGGCGTTCGATTGACATATCACAAATTAACTTTTATAATATATATCGAACATGTGTTCGTTGGGCGGTGAAACAATGAGCCGAGTTATTTTGCATAGCGACGCCAATTCGTATTATGCGAGTGTAGAAGCCTGTTACCAACCTGAGTTGCGCAACAAGCCGGTGGCCGTGTGTGGCGACCCTGAAATGAGGCACGGAATCGTTCTGACAAAAAACCCTCTTGCTAAAAAGTACGGCATACAAACCGGCATGGCTGTCTGGCAGGCGAAGCAATGCTGCCCCCAACTCGTCGTGCTTCCACCAAATTATCCGCTATACATTCGGTTCAGCCGGTATCTGCGGGAAATCTATATGAGCTATACGGATCAGGTGGAGTCCTATGGCCTGGACGAATGCTGGCTTGACGTGTCCGGTAAACACATGGAGATCGAGGATGGCAAGCGAATCGCCGATGAGATCCGGCATCGGGTTTGGGAAGAACTCGGTAGCACCGTCAGCGTTGGCGTCGCGGACAATAAGGTCTTCGCAAAATTGGGCAGCGATTATAAGAAACCGGACGCGACAACCGTGTTCAGCCGGGATAATTACCGCGAGTTGGTTTGGCCGCTGCCGGTCAGTGATCTGCTGTTTGTCGGTCGCTCGACGACGCGAAAGCTCGCTGACATGGGTATCCACACCATCGGTGATCTCGCCTGCGCGGGCCCAGGATTGATCCGCTACAAACTACACAAGCCCGGCACCATGCTCCAGGCGTTTGCCCTGGGGCTTGATACTTCCCCGGTCAAGCGCTACGACGAGGCCGAT